>CALKDI010000399.1 GCA_938084065.1 uncultured Alphaproteobacteria bacterium | reverse complement strand
AGGCCAGCCGGTCGGTCACATCCTCTAGAACAAACAACAGCCCACCCAAGGGATGCGGGGCGGCAATTTCGCGAAAGCAACGACCGTCTGGCAGATGGACCAACCCCTCTTCCGGCGCCAGCAAGGTCTGGAAACGCCGTTCCATCCGCCGACGAAATTCGGCAAAGTCGGTGACTTCGGGCAGCCGGCGCTTTTGCCGAAGCATTTCCAATATCTCCGTGAGCAGCGGGTTGGCGCTTAGCCAGTCATAATCCAAACCCCAAAGTGCGGCGTAGGCCCGATTAACGAAGCGCAACCGCCGTTCACTGTCGAACACGGCAATGCCCGCACGGAGTTGCTCCAGAACCTCCTGATGCGCCTCCATATGAGAGCCCAAATCAACTTGCAGCGCGTCTACGGCGGACATGTCTTCTGCCCGGCCCGCGATCCAGCCATTAGCCAGCGGTGCTTCGGAAAATTGGTACAATCGCCTGACGCCGCCACTGACAATGGAAGCGCTTTCAGTCTGCTCCACGGTCGTGCGGCGGACGCGCTGTGCCAATGCTCGACCATCCGTGCCTAAAGCGCCCTGACCGAGCTCTAGCCCCCGGATTGCGGCACTGGCCCGGTCAGGCGCACCCGCAGCGCGAGCAAACGCATGGTTGACGTAGACAATCGAGAGGTCTGGCGCACGCAGCCACATTGGATGTGATCCATGGTCCATCATTGCCTGAAAGCGCATCCGATCCTGGCGAAATATGTTCGACGAAGGGGCCGGTGCTTGCGGCAGGTCTGGTGGCAGATTTTCTCCATTGCGAAGGGTATTCGCCCACCCCCTGGGCCGCCGGCGCAACCACCAAACGGCAATAACCCCAGATGCGGCAATGGCAACCGACCAGATCACGGCAAGAGTTGCCCATTCGCCCAGAAGCGGATTCACCGATTGCAACCCTCACACTAACAACTATAAGGCGCAAAAATTAGATCACATTCGCTTACATGGCAATAACGCTGGGCTGCTATCGCAACGCCGGATCAATATCTGCTCTAAACGCAAACAACCCCGAGAGCACGGATTGGCTCCCGGGGTTGCGATAGCACCGATATGGCACCCGATCAGATCAACCCAGCCCAAGTGGGCCAGGATAAACTCTAGTAGCGATACGGTTCCGGCTTGAACGGGCCCTGCTGGCTGATACCCAGGTAGGACGCCTGATCTACCGAAAGGGTCGTCAGTTTCACTCCCAGCTTGCCCAGATGCAGTGCTGCGACTTTCTCATCCAGGTGCTTCGGAAGCACATAGACCTGATTGTCATAGTTGGCGTGGTTGTTCCACAGCTCCATCTGCGCCAACACTTGGTTGGTGAAGCTGGCGGACATGACGAAACTCGGATGGCCAGTGGCGCAACCCAAGTTCACCAAACGGCCTTCGGCCAGCAAAATGATGCGCTTGCCGTCGGGGAATTCGATCTCATCGACCTGCGGCTTCACGTTATGCCACTTGTAGTTGCGCAGTGCCGCCACCTGAATTTCGGTGTCAAAGTGACCGATATTGCAGACAATCGCCCGGTCCTTCATCGCACGCATGTGGTCGGCGGTGATGATGTCTTTGTTGCCAGTCGCGGTGACAAAGATGTCGGCGGTTGCGACCACATCCTCAACCGTCTTAACTTCATAGCCCGCCATGGCCGCCTGCAGTGCGCAGATCGGGTCAATTTCGGTCACGACCACACGAGCACCCTGGCTGCGCAGGCTTTCAGCGGAGCCCTTGCCAACATCGCCATAACCGCAAACGACGGCAACCTTGCCAGCCATCATCACGTCGGTGGCGCGCTTGATGCCATCGACCAGGCTCTCGCGGCAGCCATAGAGGTTGTCGAACTTGGATTTGGTCACCGAGTCATTAACGTTGATCGCCGGCACCATCAGCTTGCCGTCGCGCGCCATTTCATAGAGACGGTGGACGCCAGTGGTGGTTTCCTCAGATACGCCGCGAATTTTGGCCATCATCTCAGGATATTTCTCGTGCATGATCAGGGTGAGGTCACCGCCATCATCCAAGATCATGTTCGGCTTCCAGCCGTTTGGACCGGTGATGGTCTGCTCGATGCACCACTCGTACTCTTCATCCGTCTCGCCCTTCCAGGCAAAGACTGGAATACCAGAAGCCGCCATTGCAGCGGCGGCCTGATCCTGAGTCGAGAAGATGTTACAGGAGGACCAGCGGACCTCAGCACCCAACGCTGTCAGCGTCTCGATCAGTACGGCGGTCTGAATGGTCATGTGCAGGCAGCCGACAACGCGGGCGCCCTTCAGGGGCTGAGCTGCACCGAACTCCGAACGCAGCGCCATCAGGCCCGGCATCTCGGTCTCAGCGATGGCGATCTCTTTACGGCCCCAATCAGCCAAGCTAATGTCGGCAATTTTGTAATCGGTCATGATGGCAACGCATCCCTTTTTTCAAGCAGAAGCGGCTCGGGACGAACCCAAGCCGCATAAAGATATCTTTATATAGATTGACGACCATGCGCCGTACAGTCGGCGCATGGTCGCGGTTAGTAGGCGGTCAGCCAGAGATATTGTTGATCATCATCTCGGGCAGGAACAACACGATGCCTGGGAAAGCGATCAAAAAGCCGACAGTGATCAAGTCTGCAACGACGAACGGCCAAATGCCCTTGAACACATCTGATAGCGGGATATCTGGCCTGACGCCGTTGACGACAAAGCAGTTGAG
>CALKDI010000398.1 GCA_938084065.1 uncultured Alphaproteobacteria bacterium | reverse complement strand
CCTGGCTGACAGACGTGTTGAGCCGCATCGCCGATCACAAGATTAATCGGATCGACGAACTGCTGCCTTGGTGTTACGCTGTCAAGGCAGCGTAACTGACCACCCAGACGATCCGCCAGAGCGGCTTCACCGGACGGTCACTACAGATCCAGCGTAGGATCGGCTTTCCGCGGCGCTTTCAGGCCCAAATGCTCCCACGCCAAAGGCCCTAGCATGCGTCCCCGCGGCGTGCGCTGAACCAACCCCTGCTGCACCAGATAGGGCTCAATCACATCCTCTAGCGCATCCCGCGATTCCGACATGGCAGCCGCAATCGTATCCACACCGACCGGTCCGCCGCCATAGTGTTCGGCGATAATGGTCAGATACCTGCGGTCCATCGCGTCGAGGCCAGCGGCATCAACCTCCAGCCGCTGCAACGCCCCATCGGCAACAGTCGCCGTAATCGGCAACTGCCCGGTGACCATAGCGATATCGCGAACCCGGCGCAGCATCCGCCCGGCAATCCGCGGCGTGCCCCGAGACCTTCGCGCAATCTCCAGCGCACCGTCCTCGGTCATGTCCACATTCAGAAGGTTGGCGCCACGGCGCACGATCTGCACCAACTCCGCCACCTCATAAAAATTTAACCGCAAAGGAATCCCGAACCGGTCGCGCAATGGCGAGGCCAAAAGCCCGGACCGGGTGGTCGCCCCCACCAACGTGAATGGCTGCAGGTCAATCTTCACCGTCCTGGCCGCCGGCCCTTGGCCAATAATAAGGTCGAGCTGGAAATCCTCCATCGCCGGATAGAGAATCTCCTCCACTGCCGGGTTCAATCGGTGGATTTCATCGATGAACAGCACATCGTTTTCGGCCAAGTTGGTCAGAATCGCCGCCAGGTCGCCAGCCTTCGCCAGGACCGGGCCAGAGGTTGACCGAAAATTGACCCCCATCTCGCGCGCCACGATTTGGGCCAGCGTGGTCTTGCCTAGACCGGGCGGGCCGAAAAACAGCACATGGTCCAGCGCATCATTGCGGCCGCGTGCCGCCTCGATAAAAATCGACAGGTTTTCGCGCATTTGCTTTTGACCGACAAACTCTGCCAGTGAGGTCGGGCGCAACGCGGCATCCGACAATTCTTCGCCCATCGGCTGGGGCGAGAGGAAGCGCTCTTCTTCCATCTAGCGCCCTCCCCCAATATTTGCTGGTCCTAGGCAGAAATTCATCGCACCAATTCGCCTAGCGCCAGAGGGATCAACGCTTCGACGTCCGCGCCCTCGCCCGCCTTTTGAGCCGCAACCTGTACTGCCCGACTGGCATCACTCAAGCCATAGCCCAGATTGACCAAAGCCGAGACAGCATCCGTGGCATGATCTGGTGCCGCGGGCCGTCGACCCTCACCTGCAACAACCGGCGCCGGCATGCGCACCCCGGCACTGCCCAATGTCGGCACCTTGTCCTTCAATTCATTGACAATGCGCTCCGCCAGTTTCTTGCCTACCCCATTGGCCCGCGTTACCGCTGCCACATCCGCTAGCATCACAGCGCGTGCAATATCCTCCGCACCCAACACCGATTGCACAGCCAGCGCCGCCTTGGCTCCCACCCCTTGCACCGAGGTCAAGAGCCGGAACCAAAGTTTGTCCGCCGGATCGCCAAAGCCATAAAGGGTGATCGCGTCCTCACGCACCGCGGTCTCAATCCACAGCGTCACGCTTTCACCAACCGCCGGCAAGTGCGTCAGCACCTGCACTGAGGTGTGGACGATATAGCCGACGCCGTTCACATCGACGATGACCGAATCCGCTGCGACTGAGTCCAGCAGCCCTGTCAGTTTGCCAATCATCGCCGTGCCGCCGCCAACACCGCGTGTGCGCGCCCGCCGGTCTGATGGGCATGGCAGATCGCGATGGCCAGTGCATCTGCTGCATCAGCATTGGCAGCTACCGCGCCCGGCAACAACAATTGGATCATATGGTTCACCTGCTCCTTGGCCGCGTGACCGACGCCAACCACCGTCTTCTTGACCATGTTTGGCGCATACTCAAACACGGGAAGCCCCGCCTGAGCCGGCACCAACATCGCGATGCCCCGCGCCTGCCCCAGCTTCAACGCGCCCACCGGGTCCTTGTTCACGAAGGTCTGCTCCACCGCCACTTCCTCCGGCAATTGCGCCTCCATGACCGCGGTCAGGCCCACATGCAACTGATAGAGCCGCGTCGCTAGATCTGCCTTGCCATCAGATTCGACCAGGCCGTTGGCCACATGCCGCAACCTGCCCGATTCGTACTCAATTACCCCCCAGCCAGTGCGGCGAAGGCCCGGATCGATACCGAGAATGCGGAGCATGGCCATTTTGGGCGGTTTTCCTCTGTCGGGACGGGCCGAACCGTATCACTGGATTCGGCAAGGGTTTGGAATTTCCAACCAGTGGTTACAGCAATGACTGCGGTCTCCGACTGGCGCTAAAGGCGAATAGCTCTTCCGGGCGTTCGCAGCGCACAATGCGTTGACGAACAAGCGCAGAGTCATCGACAAACGCCAATGTTCCTGTTATAGTCCGTAGCGTGAGAGATCGGCAATAGGCTACGCCAATCGGCGAAACCTCCGCAAAAATCTCCTGAAATGTTAACGTTTGCGCACGTACGTTAAGCTTTCAACGCGCTCACACTTAATTACCACATTAAGGCGCACGCCTCGCATGCTCTCCTATCAACACATGTACCATGCGGGCAGCCTGGCTGATGTGCACAAGCACATTCTGCTAGCCCGCGCGCTCACCCATATGACCCGTGATTCCAGCCCGATGCTCTATGCAGAGACCCATTCGGGTCGGGGACGCTACAATTTGGATGCGCCAGAGGCTCAAAAAACAGGCGAGGCTGCTGCTGGCATCGACACACTGCTCCGCGACAAACGGCTAGATCCGGATGAGCCTTTCCTTACCGCGCTTCGTCGGTTTCAGGGGCAGAACAAGCGCCTCTACCCGGGCTCCCCGTCCATCGCCGCCAAGATGTTGCGGCGGGAGGATATGCTCTGGCTGTGGGAGCTGCACCCGCGTGAGCACGCCGTGCTGCAGCGGTTGTTTGCCCGTGAAAGGCGCACCCAGGTTTTTAATGCGGACGGCACACTCGGCCTGCCAATGCGGCTGCCGCC
This sequence comes from uncultured Alphaproteobacteria bacterium, assembly GCA_938084065.1. Lineage (GTDB taxonomy): Bacteria > Pseudomonadota > Alphaproteobacteria > Bin95 > Bin95 > JACKII01. The sequence continues at coordinate 3,190 of CALKDI010000398.1, read as the reverse complement.
GAAGGCAGCAACGCCAAAGCGCGGCTTGATCCTCATCGATCCCAGTTATGAGTTAAAAGGCGAGTACGAGACGTTACCCAGCTTCATCCGCCGTCTGCGGCAGCGGTGGCCGCAAGGTGCCGGCATGCTCTGGTATCCAATGCTGCCCGCCTTACGCCACGAGGCTATGGTCGCCGCCATCCGCGACAATCACAACGATTTGCAACAACACGAGGCGATCTGGAGCGAGCCTTACGCCGCCCGCGGCCTGTATGGCAGCGGCGTGGTCTACTGGGGACTATCCGTTAAGGCTATGTCGCCGCCGACGTTCACAATCCCGTCCCTGCTACATTCCGGGGCTAGCCTCGGCGATCCTGCTTCCCTATGATCCGGGCGGGAAACACCGTTGCACACGGTGATGAACCTAATGTCAGAACTGGGAGTGACATATAATGAAACGGACTTTAATGGCCCTCACCGCCGCCTTTGGGCTGGCTGTGTTGGCAACACCGGCAACCGCTGCCGACTACGGCAAGCGTGAGTTCAAGGTGGTTGGAACCTGGGGCAACCTGGATCACTGGAAAGAGCGCGAGAGCCGCTTTTGGCAGAAAGACGTGCCAGATGCCTCCGGCGGCGCGCTGACCGCCAACGCCAAACCGTATACCGAGCTTGGCCTGTCTGGCTACGAGGTGATGCGCCTGCTGAAGCTTGGCGTGTACGACGCGGCCCACAGTCTCGCGACCTATTCCAGCCAGGATAGCCCGGCCATCGAAGGCACCGACCTTGCCGGCCTGACCCAGGACTTGGGCGTCTACCGCGAGATGATCAACTCCTATCGTGGCATCATGAAGCGTGAGCTGGACTCCAAGTTCAACTCGCATCTGATGATGGTCTACGCATGGCCGTCCCAGCAGCTATTCTGCAACATGGGCTCGAAGGATCAGAAGACCGTCAGCCTGGCAGAGCTCAAGGGCAAGAAGATCCGCACCTACTCCACCACGCTTGGTGATTTCATCGAGGGCATCGGCGGCAGCGCCGTCACCATCGCCTTCGCCGAGGTTGTCCCCGCCCTGCAAAAAGGCGTTGCTGACTGCGGCCTGACTGGAACCCTGCCGGCGTACAACGCCAAATGGTACCAAGTCGTGACCCACAATGTCCGCATCCGTCTGGGTTATGCCAACTCGTTCTTGGCTATGAACAGCAAATCCTGGAACAGCCTGACCCCAGACGCGCAGAAACTGCTGATGATGCAGTCTGCCAAGCTGGAAGACGAAATGTGGACTGCCACTGCCGCCAACGATCAGCGCGGCATGGACTGCAACGCTCAGGGCCCCTGTGACATCGGCGATCCCGGTGGTATGGTTGCTGTCGAGCCAAGCGCGGAGGACAAAGCGTCTCTCAAAGGCATCGTTGAGAACTTCGTTGTGAAGCGTTGGGCTAAGCGTTGTGGCACTCAGATGTGCGTTGACGAGTTCAACGAGACGATTGGCAAGATCGTCGGCATCGAAGCCAAACTCTAGCCACTTAGTCGACGTGAAAGACGCCGTTGCCGCTGAGAGCGGTAACGGCGTCTTCTCGTTCTGCCGCCCATCCGCCCCTGACCAAATCTCAGCCGAGGCATTTGATGCAGCAACTTCACAGATTTTTGGAAAAGGTATCACGCCTGGCCGTATGGGCCGGTGGTATCGCTTTGTTAGTCTCCGCCTTCATCGTCACCGTCGACGTTCTTATGCGGAAATTCTTTTCCATAACTATGAGCGGATCTGACGAAATCTCTGGTTATGTTTTTGCTGCTAGTACGACCTGGGCGTATTCTTTCTGCCTGCTGCACCGCGCGAATGTGCGCATTGATGCCTTTTACAATTTCCTTCCCCGTCCCGTACGGGCGGTGCTCGACGTAGTGGGCGCGGTATTGCTGCTGACCTATATGGGCATCCTGACCAAACACGCGACGTTGGTGTTCCTCGAATCCTGGGCCAATGGCTCGGTATCGGTGACGACCCTACAAACCCCACTATGGATCCCGCAATTGCTGTGGGTTGGTGGGCTTTACCTGTTCATGCTCACACTGATCTTCGTCTGCCTGCATTCCCTGATTGGGCTGTTGCAGGGCGATTTGAAACGGGTACAGATGACCGTCGGTGTGCGCTCGCTCGAAGACGAAATTATGGAAGAAACCCATGGTATGGGCACCGATTTGAAGACTGGAGGAGCCTAAGCTATGGCACTTTGGGCAGTAGTAATCCTCGCAGTTTTGGTGCTGAGCGCGGTTCCCGTCGCCGCGGTTCTGGGCATCCTGACCTTTATCCTCGACGAAATGGCCAATGATGGCCGCTTCACCCCTGCCATAGGCGAATTCGTTTGGGACAAGAGCAAAGAGTTCATCCTGGTCGCCATCCCCATGTTCATCCTGCTGGGTGAGATCATGCTGCGCGCTGGCATTGCCACGCGCATGTACGCGGCGGTGGTCCAATGGCTTAGCTGGCTGCCGGGCGGCCTGATGCATGCCAACATTGGCACCTCCACCATTTTTGCCGCCACCAGCGGCTCCAGCGTTGCTACCGCGGCAACCGTCGGCACGGTCGCTTATCCGGAGATCAAACGACGTGGCTATAACGAGAGCCTGTTCCTCGGCTCCTTGGCCGCTGGCGGAACGCTGGGCATTCTGATCCCGCCGTCGATCAACCTGATCATCTACGGCCTGATCACCGACACCTCCGTGCCAGAGCTTTATCTGGCGGGCATCTTTCCGGGTATGATCCTCGCCGGCCTATTCATGGCCGTCATCATCGTCGCCTGCCTGTTCAAACGCTCTTGGGGCGGCGAAAAGGTTAAGACCTCCTGGGGTCAGCGCGTGCGCACATTGCCGGACCTGCTACCGCCGGTCCTGCTATTCCTGGTGGTTGTCGGTTCGATCTACGCCGGCATCGCGACTCCAACAGAGGCCGCATCGGTCGGCGTTGTCTTCGCCTGCTGTCTGGCGGCTTGGACCCGGACCCTCAACTGGAAAATGCTGAAAGAGGCGTTTGAGGGCACCATGCGCACCACCGCGATGATCATGTTGATCATCTTAGCTGCTGTCTTCCTGAACTTCATCCTGGGCTTCATGGGCGTAACGCAGGAGATACTGGAAGCCATCTCCGCGCTTGGCCTGACGGCTTTGGAGACCATGCTGATCATCGTCCTGTTCTACCTGATTTTGGGTATGTTC
>CALKDI010000397.1 GCA_938084065.1 uncultured Alphaproteobacteria bacterium | reverse complement strand
GCCCGCTGGTAGATTGCCAGCCGCCGTCTGGCTGGCGCGTCATCGCGATTGTCGAGTCGAGCACCCGCACTGCCGGATCGTCCAGGTGCGCCTCCAGCCAATCGGTTTCAACGAGGAAGTGTTGTCCGGTCGTTGTCATTTGCTGCTCCTATCTCAGTTGTTACCGCTCTGCCCGGGACACTACAGCGTTCAGCAGCACATCCACCGCCGGCAATTGCGCCGCCAACGACGTATTTTCGGCCTCATTATGCGTAATGCCGTCGCCACAGGGAGAGAACACCATCGCGGTCGGATATTTCGAGGCCATATGGTAGGCGTCATGGCCCGCCTGGCTCAGCATGTCTTGGTGTGAGACGCCCAGTTCCGCTGCGGCCGAACGCACACGGTCTATGCAGTCCGGATCAAAATATTCATCGCCAAAGACCCAGCGTTCTATCACCTCGTACTCGACTTGAGACCGCCGCGCGGCCTGTGCGATCCGGCGTTCCAGCTCGGTCAGCATCTCGTCAGCCTTGGCCGGGTCGGGATGGCGCAGGTCGAGGCTTAACTCTGCATGGTCGGAGAGGATACCGGCCAGGTTCGGCGAGACCGTCAGCCGCGCCGCCGTCACCTTGCCGTCGCTGCCAGCATAATCCCAGCCCAGGTCGTCCGCGGCCACTATCATCCGCGCAGCACCGACCAGAGCGTTTTTGCGCTTCTCCATCGGCGTAGGGCCAGTGTGAGCGGTCTCGCCCTTGATGCGGATCAGCATGCCGCGCACCGCATAGCCGCCGGTGACAACACCCACATCAACGCCGATCCGGTCCAACTCCGGCCCTTGTTCGATGTGGAGTTCGAAATAGCTGTCCACCTCGCGCCCGCCAACCTGTTCGGCACCGGCATAGCCGATGCGCTGCAACTCCTCGCCCAACGTTGCGCCTTCGTTCGGGCCAGGGTCGCGGGTTGGGCGGGCGAGGCCCCAGTCCAGGTCATAGACCCCAGCGAACACGCCCGCCGCCACCATGGGCGGCTGAAAGCGCGCGCCTTCCTCGTTGGTCCAGTTGACCACCTCAATCGGCCGCTTGGTCGTGATGCCCTGATCGTTGAGTGTGCGGATGATCTCCAGTCCGGCCAGCACGCCGACAATGCCGTCATAACGGCCGCCGGCAATCTGAGTGTCCAGATGGCTGCCAACCATCACCGGCGGCAGGTCTTCCCGACCGGCACGGCGGGCGAACATGGAGCCCATCTGGTCGACCGTGACAGTGCAGCCAGCCGCCTCACACCATTGCCGGAACAGGTCGCGAATTTCGCGGTCGCTGTCGCTCAGAGCCAGCCGCCGCAGCCCCCCAGCAATACCCGGACCGACCTTGGCCGAGGCCTCAATAGTGTCCCAGAAGCGTTCGCCATTGGCGCGCAGATGATTGGTGGGCATGGCTTGACCGTTCTTTCGCAGCGAAACAGAGCCGCCAGCATAGCGTCAGACGCCGCCGCGGTCATCCCGCGCGAGGAACACACCGCCAATCTTTCAGGAGCACCCTCCTTCGCCCTGAGTGCCGGTGCAACCGGTACATCGAGGCGCACCCACCCACCTCTCCGCTGTCATTGCGAGAAGCCGTAGGCGACGAAGCAACCTCCCCACCCCACCACTCCGCCCACAAGCCCCAACGCAAAACCCCCCTTGCCCCAACCCAAAACCCCAGCCAAACTCTGTACATGGTGGCAATAGAAGACATCAAAGACATAGAGAGCTTCGAGGCATGGCTTCAGGAGATTGACCTGCCACGCGAAGTTTTCGTCGAACTTGCAGTAAGAACGGCCATGCGAATTTTGCCCGTTCTATGGGGCCGTTCGGTAGAAACTGAACGCTTTCCAGTTGTTCCTGTGCTTCGGCTAGCGCTAACCTCATACCTTGCGGGTCACCCACTAACTTTTACGATGGGAGGGATGCGCCCCGCGGGCGATGCGCGAAGTGCGCTATTTCAGGCAATAATTGATGGCGCAGACACGTTCGAAATTATAAATTATCAAAATTCATTGAGTTATAAAAACGCACTCTCCTCTATAGAGCATGCATCCCAAGCAATTATCGCGCCTGACAAATTTTTCTCTAAAATATTAACGATTGAATCAACTATATTTGCTGTAAATGCAGTTGATATTCATGAATATGGTTATAATTTTACTATACTGCAATCAATAGATGATATAATTTATGATGATAAATTGAAATTAATGATACAAATGCCTTTATGGAGTAATTTTAAACCTGATTGGTTCGAAGAAGATATACGGGCAGTAATAAAATACTGCTCTGAAGATTGGTCATTTTGGATTAACTGGTACGAGCGAGCCCTCGATGGCCACTCCCAAAATTGGCCCCTGCTCCTCGAAGTCGCCATTCAGGAGGAGGACTTCTGGAAAGGCACCGACGTAGAAATTAACGCTCGCATCGCCCAGATTGTCCAGCGTGGGGTAACGATAGAAGTTCCAACAGCGAGGGTTGAGATTTCAGCTCTAGCACCGGCCGTCGAAGTGGGAATCTCCAAAGCTGCTTTGGAAAAGACGGAGAACGGCGAAGAGATTTTCGTTAATGCTGATGACCAACTCGAGGCCCGCCCGGTAACCGAGCTGACGCCCGCAGAGTTCGCTGAGATCGTGCGGCGGCTCAAGGACGTCGTCGCGTTGATGCAAACCCTGTCAACCCGTACCGACGCCTATAGCGTCGTCAGCATCCGCCTGGAAGAGTTTGGCAAATTGCTGAATCGCCGGTCAAAAACCCCGGTTCAAATTCATGACGCTTGCCGCAGAACTATCCGGTACCTCGACCGGTCGATCGACATTGACGACCTTCCGAAAGATGATCCGAACCTTGAGGATTTGCGCTCGGTCCTCGCAGATTCTGAGTTGGAATTGTCGCAGCGCGACGCGAAAGTGCGCGAACGGCTGCGCCTTCTTGCTGACGCGCGGTTCGACCAAATCAAAGACGAACACGTCGCCGCGTTTAAGGCTGAGACAGAGACTCTAGCCGACGTATCGACGCCGGATTTGGCGGAGGACCTACGGCAGGATATTGAAACCGCCGGCAACCCCTCGGCCGACCCGCAAGACCGGCAAGAGGCCCGCTATCGTTGGACCAGCCGATTTGTTCGGATGTATGACCAAGCAAAACGGCAAGCAAATCGCCTTGGCCTAACGTCGGAAAGGCTCAACGCTGTCACCGCTGTCGCTGAGCGGGTCATTCGGATGATCCTCGGTGGAGGCGGGTAACAGTCTGGATCGCCACGCACCCTCTGGGCGCTCGCGATGACGGCGGGAGGGGGCGGCGGATGAAGGTTGCTGCCTAGCATCTCCGGCAGCGTAAGCCGTCGACACACGCATTCCACCAACTTGACAAATCCTCATTTGCTCTCTATAAATCCTCTATATGACCCAATCCGTACAAATGTTCACACAAGCCACCCGAAAGCCTCGCCCCCTTAACAAACCTCAACACCCTAACCCATTGAAACCCCACACCTCCACCAGCCCACGCCCGCGGAAATGTTAAGGTTTGCGCACAAATGTTAAGGTTTGCGAAGGTTTAGAGGGTGCCCTACCCAGAGACCACATCGAACCAAGTCTCAGGCGAAGGACTCAATCTCGTCCTCGGAGACGTTGCCCGGTACGATCACGATGGGGATGTGCAATTGCCCGACCCAGCGGCCAGTCAGCGCCGTCACCAGAGGCCCCGGCCCATCCCGGCCCGTCGCCGCGCCCAGGATCAAGAAGGAGATGCTCGGGTCTTCCTGGATTTGCGCGATCACCGCGTCACGACGCTCACCCTCGCGGATGTAGAACACCGGCGGCTGGGGGCTCCATTGCATGACGTGGTCCGCAGCCCGGCTCAGCACCCGCTCCGCCTCCGCCTGCGCCTCGGCCCGCATCAGGTCACCGACAGAGGACCAGTGCTGGAACTCCGTCGCCTCCTGGTCGATCACATACAGCAGCCCAATATGCGCGCCCGTCCGCCGCGCCCGTCGGGCTGCAAACTGCAGCGCCACCGACAGCTCGTCCGTATTGTCCACCACGCACAGCAGCGTGCGCCCAACCGCCTTGCGGGTGTCATCGCCATTCGCCGCCTGAGAATCCGTCATCTATCGTCGTCCAAACATCATGCCAGCGCCATATCCTGCTGCAGCCGCAATCAGGATCGCAAACAAACCATACAGCGCCGGCTGGTCATGCGCGAACAGGAAAATCTGCTCTTCCATTCCGACCTTGCCTACAGACAGCGGAATCGACGTCGTCGCCGTCACCCAACCATCCTGAACATGGAACACATCCACCCGATACCGCCCCGTCGGCACATTCGCCGGGAACGGCACATTGGTCCGAAACAGGGAGTTCTCCAGCACTTCGATCCGCCCGGTAGAGGCGTTGTAGAGGCCTTTCGCAACCTTGCGCCGCAGCAGCGCCTGCTGAAACTCCGCCGCCCGTTCAGGCTCGGTTTTGGTCGTCGGCGCCATGTTCAGGTACCGAAAACCAACCCCATTCTCGCGCAACACCTTATCCAGCTTGGTCTCAGACAGGTTATTGGTTGCTGCCACATGGTAGAAGCCCGGCACCGCATCAAACGCGACACTATCCGCATTGATCCAAATACCACTAACCCGCGATTTCTTGCGAACGACGGCTTTGGCCTCAGGGCCGCTGACTATAACGATTATATCGCCGGCACTCTTGGTAACACCGAACAGCAACAACTCTGTCCCTGCAAAGCCAGTGCTGATTTTGATCTTGTGCTGTGACAGGTCCGCCACCAGCACATCCGCCGCCGCCCGTCCCGCAGTGGCCATCACAAGCACCACTGAGAGACAGAACAGGGCGAATGTCACGACGACCCGCATCAGTGACCGCCCCCAATTCCAAGCTGCAAGCTAAAGAGGTCAGACGGCATAATCAGCAGATCCAGCAACAGCTTGCCGCAAGTCAGCAGGACCAGCGCCGCCAGGAGGATTCTGAACTGCGGCCCCGACACTTTGGCTCCGATAGCCGTGCCAATCTGAACGCCGACGACGGAGCCTGCCAACAGGATCAGCGCCAAAATGACGTCCACCGTCTGGTTGGTATAGGCCTGCAGGAATGTGACGTTGGCGACCACAAACAGGATCTGAAACAGCGAGGTTCCGGCGACAACATTGGTCGGCATGCCCAGCAAATAGATCATCGCAGGCACCATGATAAAGCCGCCGCCGACACCCATCAGCGCCGCCAACAAGCCAACGAACGCGCCAATGGTCAGCGGCATCAACGCACTGATATAGAGACGAGACCGGCGAAACCGCATCTTGAATGGCAGTCCATGCATCCAAGTGTGCTGGTGCAATTT
>CALKDI010000396.1 GCA_938084065.1 uncultured Alphaproteobacteria bacterium | reverse complement strand
GAATAGCTTCGCCGCTTGCATTTGCCTTGGTTTGCCAAAATACGTGTCCGCGTAATTTAAGCGGACATCATCGCCCGCTATTACGACAAGACTCTCACGCCGGGCACAGCGCCAGCAAGGTCGGGTTCACCACACGCTAACAGTGTTACCGAGAATGGTTTCCGTGATGTTAGCGTAGCGTCCTATAGCATCGCGAACAAAGCAATCCCTAGCAATTGCGTGATGGTTGGCACGTCGTCGCACGATTTTCGGACAATAAAAAAGGAGGGCTCCGAATGGAGCCCTCCAGGCAAGATCGAGTGTTTCGACCGAGGCCTATTTCAGATAGCCGCGTGAACGCCACTCTTTCTGATCTTCGCGATAAGCGCTGTAGTGATCCCAAATGCGTTTGAAGTCGGGATTATTGGCGCCTTCTTCAGCTGCAACTTCCAGCCATTTCTCTTTCAGAACGGCCAGATCCTCGTCGCTCCAGGTGCGGAGGTTGACGCCATGGTCCTTCGACATCCGGTTCAGCGCGGCACCCTGCTGAGATTCGCCGTCGACGAATTCCTGCATGATGTTGGCGTCACAGACGATGTCGACGACGGATTTTTGCCAATCAGACAGCTTGTTCCACTTGTCCATGTTGACCATCAGTTCGCCGAAGGACGATGGTTGGTGCCAGCCTGGGAAGTAGTTGTACTTGGCGATCTGATAAAAGCCGAGGGTTTCGTCGATGGATGGCATGGCGAACTCGGTCGCGTCGATGGAGCCTAGCTCCAGCGCTGGGTAGATGTCGCCGCCAGCAAGAAGTTGTGTGGAGACGCCAATTTTCTCCATAACGCGAGCACCAAGACCGAAGAAGCGCATTTTGATGCCCTTCAGATCGTTAATACTCTTCACTTCCTCACGGAACCAGCCAGAGGTCTCCGGCGGGATCATGCCGCAGATACGACCGTGGATATTATTCTTGCCGACCATCTTCTGGTACAGCTCGTGGCCGCCGCCGTAGAACATCCAAGCGTTGTATTCAGCGAAGCCAGGACCGAACGGCACGGCGGTGAAGAAGCCGTAGGCGGTGTTCTGGCCCATATGGTAGCCAGGGCTGCCCCAGGCGGCATCAAGTGAGCCGGAGGAAACCGGATCGAAATATTGCACACCTGGGACCAGCGCGCCGGGCTCAAAGAATTTTACGTTGATCGATTTCTGCGAAATCTTGGTGATGTTATCGGCGACCCGCACGCCGGCTGGGCCAAGGACCGCTAGCTTCGACCCAAAAGCCGAGTGCATTTTCCAGCGGTGACGCTGCTCTTCGGCACTTGCGGTAGAGATTGCACCCAACGCCATAACAGCGGCGAGAGCGCCTCCCAGAAGTGATTTTACAACCATGTCGGCCTTCCTCCACTTGAGATGCACAGCGAAGCTTGATTGCTCCTACTGCCAAGCGGGGGATTGTGCCGTGTCAGATGAGCCGCGGCAAGAGGGCGTGTAAAATTTAATTATCCACAACAGGGTAGCCATCTGGCCCGGATTCACCCTCCGTGTACTCGACGATGCGCTCTGGCGAGTGGTGGATACCCAACAGGCGCATTGTTTGGTCGCCGACGGTGCGGAAGCTGTGGGCCTGGTTTGGTGGCAGGGCGATCATATCGCCGGCTTTGAGGGGGATGATTTTTTCTGGCGTATCCATCATCCACGCCTCTGCCTGACCATCCAGGATCAGCAGCATCTCCCAATAGGGGTGGGAGTGCGGTGGCGCTTCATAGCCGGGCTCTGACACTTGAATGCCGGTGCGCATTGGCGTGTCACCGTCGGCGATCAATGGCCGGTAATGGGCCAGATCGCCAAAGCTGACGGTCTCGGCATTTTCTAGATGGGCAACTTTGACGATTTCCATGGGTGAGATCCTCCTAGAGATTATTCCGCAGCAACCAGTTTCGAGCGGTGTTCGGCGTCGCGGCGGGCGCGGCCCACGCTGGCTTTGGCTCCGGCGCTAATGCCGAACATCTCCAGAGCATCCATTTCCTCGTCATTCACCGGCGTTAGCGCCAGATCCATGTAGGCCTTGCGGTTCGGATCCGCCTTCACCCGTTTGCGCAGGCGTCCGATCTTCACGATCATGCTGGCGAGTTGCAGATGCTTCCACACGGTCTCGAACCAGTATTTCGGGTAGAACGCCAATATGCTCTCGCGTTCGAACGTCGAGCGGCGGTCGCGGCGGAATTTCAGGCGGAAATAGCTGCCCTCCAGCGGGTGGATGCCCTCCAGATTGATGCAGCTGTCGAACCAGATCAGCAACAGCATCATCCGACCGGGCGAGATGCCCTTGGCCACGGCACGCCGCATCACCGTTTCCATATGATCCGGCGTGTAATAGGTCGACCACGCCAGCTTGTAGGCCCGCTCCCAGTCAGCTTTGCTCATCAGCGGATGGCCGGCGGTGACGTGGTTCAGGTCGTATTTGTTCATGTCGGGATCCATCCAGATCCCTTTAGCATCCAGGTTCTTGTGATCTTCGGAGCCGGGCAGGGGGGTCAGATAGAAGAATTCTAGCAGGTCCAGCGGCAGTTCTTTCTTAATGATCTCAATATCGCGGACGATGGTTTCCGGCGTATCGGTCGGGAAGCCCAGGATGTAGCCGGCATAGGTCATGGCACCCACGTCCTTCCACATCTGCAACATGGTCCGGTATTCGGTGATCTTGTTCTGGCGCTTCTTGGTGCCGACTAGGCTTTCCGGGTTGATATTTTCCAGCCCGATAAAGACGCGGGTGACGCCGGCACGACCGGCTTTCTCGATAAAGTTCGGGATGCGGTGACAGAGCGTATCCACCTGGATCAGAAAACGGACGTCGATGCCTTCATCCTCGCGCAATTGGATGATGCGGTCGAACACCGCCTCCCAATCCTTGTTGCGCGCAAAATTGTCGTCGGTGATGAAGAAGCGGTTGATGCCGCGCTGATGGTTCTCGCGGATAATGCCTTCGATATCGTCGGCGGAGCGATAGCGCGACTTCCGCCCCTGAACGTTGATAATGGTGCAGAACGAGCACTGGAACGGGCAGCCCCGCCCCGCGTCAAAGCTGGTGTGAGAGCCCGCTGTGTGGCGCACATGCTCTGGCGGCAGCAGCGGCAGCTCCGCGCCTTCCAAGCCGGGCAGATCATTCATGTAGTTATAGAGCGGCTTCAGCGCGCCAGCCGCCGCATCCTGCAACACCTCGTCCAGGCGACCGCCTTCAGCCTCGCCAGCGAACAGGCTGATGCCCAGGTCTTTGGCCTCCTGAATATCCGCCGGCAGCTTGGGCAGCATTGAGATACAGCCGGAAACGTGGAAGCCGCCGATGGCCACCTGTATCCCGGCGGCGAGCATTGGCCTTGCCAGGTCCATGGCGTGCGGGAATTGGTTGGTCTGCACACCCACCAGCGCGACCATGCCCAGCCCGCCGCTATCCTGGATCAGCTTGATGATCCTGTCTGGGCGCACGCGGGTGTTGGTCTCGTCGATAGTGGTCAGCATCAGGTCGACGTCATCGCCTAACACCTCGCGCCGGGCGCAATCCTCCGCCAGACCGTTCAGTGCCGCCAGAGTGTTGGATGGGATGGCTGAGCGAATCCATTGAATCACATAGCCATTGTCGTCGTAATGGCTCGGCTTGATCATCACCAGATGAAATTGCCGCCGTGCTCCCGGTTTGCTGGAGCGGGTGACGTAGCGATTGTAGTCTAACAGGGCTTTCATCACTGGGACCTTTGGGCAGAGGATGCTCATCTGGTGTACTAAACACCTGCTTAGCACTTTAACGGCGCGGCGTCACGGGGACTGGTCTTCGTTCTGTCAGGCTGCCATGTAGTTGCAACCCCTTTGCCTGAGCCTGTCAGAGGGCAAAACCCCGGCCGTCTCACCCCTTGGCAGGCTCCGGGTGTTATTAGAGGCATCGGTGATCTCGCCTTCAGGCACCAAAAAACAACCCAGTTGGTTGATCCCGGCGGTGCTGATGCTGGCCAGCACGGTCAGTATCCTGGCAACCGATCTCTATACCCCCTCATTGCCCCGCCTAACTGAGGTCTTTGGCCAACCGGCGGAGACCATCCAACTCACCATGACATTGAATTTGGTGGGGTTTGCGGTTGGGCAACTTCTGTTTGGCCTGTTGTCGGACCGCATCGGCCGTCGCCCTGCCATACTGATCGGGCTGTCCTTGTTTTGCCTGTTCTCGGTGCTTTGCGCCCAGGCATGGTCTGTCGAATCGTTGATCACGTTCCGCATCTTTCAAGGGATTGCCGCTGCCTGTGAGGCGGTCATTGGTTTTGCGGTGATCAAGGAATTGTATGGGGAGGCCGAAGGCGTAAAAATCGTAGCTATCTATTCTATGGTGATTGCCGCAGCGCCCGCTCTAGGGCCGGTCCTGGGTGGGCAGATGCTGGTCAATTTCGGTTGGGAGTCGAACTTCTGGCTGTTGGGCGGCTTGGCAGTGCTGGCGCTGCTGGCATGCTGGCGGTTTCTGATGGAGACCAGCCGGCCAGACCGTACCGCCCTCCGCCCGTCGCGATTGTTGGCGGAGGCTCACGCGACGCTTCGGGTGCCGGCGTTTTGGCTCTACACCATCGGGCCTGCGGCATCGCTGGGCGGGTTGTTTGCTTATGTGACCGAGGGGCCGTTTGTCTTTATCAGCCAGATGGGCATCCCCGCTGACGTGTTTGGTTACTACCATGGTGTGATTGTAGGCATGTTTTTTGTGACGAACCTGGCGGTGAATCGCGTGTCAGATCGGGTCGGTGGCGCCCGGTTGCTGCGGGTTGGTAGCGTCTTGGCCGTTGCGGGTGGCGGGTTGGCGCTGGTGTTGGTGGCTAGTGATAATGTTTCGCCGTGGTCGATGGTGGTTGCGCTGTCTTTGTTCGTCTCGAGCCTGGGTCTGATCTATGCGGTGGCACCACTGAGGGCGTTGCGGGCGACGAGCGCGGCCACGGGAATGGCGGCGTCGTGGCGCGGGTGTCTGGAAATGTGCGGTGCAATCGCCGGATCTGCAGGGGTCGCGGCGCTGCATGATGGCACCGCCTGGCCTCTGGCCATTGTCCTGGCTATAGCAGCGGTATTCGTCGTGATCGGCGATGTTGGCGCCCGCCGTTATAGCCAAGCTGTCTAGCCGTCAAAGGGCACAACCGCTATCGTCTGCTCCATGAAACTCTGGGCCATCAGCGACCTGCATCTTGCCTCTAGCATCAACCGAGCCGCGCTCGCCGCCTTGCCAAACTATGGTGAGGACTGGCTGATCGTTGCCGGCGATGTTGCTGAGCGCAGTGAGCATGTGCACCTGGCCTTTCAGATGCTGACGGAACGGTTCGCGCAAGTGATCTGGACTCCCGGTAATCATGACCTCTGGACGGTGAACGAGGACCCGGAATTCGGTGGCCTCGCCGGCCCTGCCAAGTATCAGGCGCTGGTCGAACTCGCCCGCGCCTACAATGTGTTGACGCCAGAGGATGAGTGGCCAGTGTGGGTGGGGGAGGGTGGTCCTTGCACCATCGCTTCCCTATTCACGCTCTACGACTACAGTTTTCGTCCCACAGACCTTGCCCGTACTGATGTGGTCGCTTGGGCCAAAGAGGGTCGGGCGGCCTGTGCAGATGAGATGTATCTCAACCCAGCGCCCTATCCGTCGCGCGAGGCCTGGTGTCAGGTCTTGTGTGCAAGGGCTGAGGCTCGCCTCGCCGCGCTGGACCCTTTGTTGCCGACTGTGCTGGTGAACCATTATCCCCTGCGCCAAGACCTTGTGCGGATGCGGCGCATCCCGCGGTTTTCGCCGTGGTGTGGAACATCTGTGACGACTGATTGGCCAGCGCGGTTTCGCGCGCAAACGGTGATCTATGGCCACCTTCACATCCGCCGTACCGACGATTGGGACGGTGTTCGGTATGAGGAGGTCTCGCTGGGCTATCCCAAACATTGGGACCAGGGAGCCGGCGTTCAGGCCTATTTGCGACGGATTTTGCCGGGAGTTTAGGGAAGGGTGCTGGCGTGCCTTAGGTCGGCAACCACCGCTCCTGCTGCAGGCGCTGTAGCCACCAGACCAGACTAACTTCTGTGTCGATACAGCCATGGAAGCCGGCCTGGTGCAGCTTCACTGGGCTCAGCACAGACGGCGCGGGTTGTGCCACACCCGTCGCCAGGGAACGGTCGGTGAATTCCCAGCTGGAGCCGACCCATTCGGCCAGGGTGTGCCGGCGCAAGTCGTATTTTTCCACCATCTGCGCCCAGATTGCCTCCTCACCTGGCATGGTCTGCTGCAGGAATTCCTCCTGTGGCTCGGCCATTTGCATGTTGAACACCCGGGCGATGGCGCCGCAAATGTGCGGCCAGAGCAGCACGTCGCCGTTTATCATGTTGAACGTCTGGTTTGCAGCGGCCTCGCTTGCGCCGCCCCAACAGATCGCCTCCGCCAGTAGCCGCGTGTCAGTTGCCGCTGTCACCAGGGGGCCACCGCCGGGGAAGCGCAGAGGCTGCCCCTGCTCACGTCGGATTGCGGCCCAGGCTCCCAGAGCGCCGATAATGTTCATCGGGCTGCCCAGCGCGTTGCCGAACAGCGCTTGCGGCCGCCAGATCGAGAAGCTCCAGCCGTGGCCCATCGATTGGCGTTCGCGCACCAGATCTTCTTGCAGCCAGTAGAAATTCTCGTGATTGTGCCGTGGCCAGTGTTCTTTGGCCGGCACGCCGATTGGCTCCACATGGACGCCATAGGCCTTGGTGCCTTGCAGCAGCGCCACATGGCGCAGGTCCGGAGCGTTTGGCTCCACGGCATCCAGCAGGTTCAGCAGCATAGCGCGGTTAACGGCCATTTGCTCTGGATCACGCCAGCCGGCGACCAGTTCAGGCTTTTCGTAGAGCGCGGCGAAGACGATGTCAGTGATGCCGCTCAACCCCGCGAGGCGCTCCTGACAAGCCGCGGCATCGGTCAGGTCGATGGGCAGGTGCAAAGCGCCCGGCAAATGCGGGTCGCGACGGGAGATGGCGACGACGTCCGCCTCGCCCTCGGCCAGCAGGTGCTCGATCACAGCCTTGCCAACCAGGCCTGTTGCGCCTGCGACGAGGAAGCGGCGTTTGGTCATGGTGCTGCAGTCTCCCGCATTTCATTCTGAACGTTCGGATCCTGGCTACTTTACCGCTTTCCACGGACAGCACCATCGACAACCTGAGAGCCTGGAGCAGCGATGAAGACGCACTGTGCCGGACGGCCCACTTGCGTTGTCGCTCCGGCCTCCGCCTGATATCGTGACCTTAGCTGCCTTTCGAACCTGATCCCGCGCCGGGATCCACAATGTTCCCAACCTTAAGGAGAGTACGCCATTGTCCTGTTATGTCATCGCTCACGTGACCGTCACCGATCCCGAAGCTTACAAAGCCTACACCGCCGAAACGCCAGGCACGGTTGCGGCCCATGGCGGAAAATTCGTTGTCCGAGGCGGCGCCAGCACAACGATGGACGGAACGGCGCCGGGCGAGCGCAATGTGGTCATCTGGTTTCCTGACCGTGCCGCGGCCGAAGCCTGGTATCACTCGCCTGAGTACCAGGCGATTGTGCCGATCCGTCAGGCCAATTCCACCGGCTCTCTTATGATTGTCGATGGTCATGACGGATAGGACCGCCTGAATCCAGGCCGTCGCGCCGGGCTTCAAGTTTGGCTTTTGCGTCTTTTCTCAGGGCATGCCACTCTGGCAACTTATCCCCTGAGGAAACTTGCCAGAGTCGCTCATGCTTGATCCGAAAAAAGTCAAAAACGCCCCGTTCTGGTGGGACGAAGCCCCACGCCCGACCGGCCAGCCTCCGGAATTGCCAAAGGAGGCGGACATCGCCGTCATCGGCTCCGGCTTCACCGGCCTATCCGCCGCCCTGACCGCCGCCCGCGCAGGCCGGCAGGTGACGGTGTTTGAGGCGGAGGAGCCGGGCCATGGTGCCTCCAGCCGCAATGGCGGCGGTGTCGGGGCAGCGCCGTTCAAACTCAAATACTCAGAGGCCGAGGCAAAGCTGGGGCGCGAAGGCGCGGTGCGGCTGTTCAAGGAGGGCATTGCCAGCATCACCCACCTGGAACACTTGATTGAGAGCGAGCAAATCCGCTGTCACTACAAGCGCTCTGGCCGGTTCACAGGCATCCACCGCGCCAGTGCCGAGGCGGGGCTGCGCAAAGAGGTGGACTTGATGCAGGATAGGCTGGACCTGGATGTGCAGATGGTCTCCCGCGCCGACCAGCATGAGCATATTGGCAGCGACTATTACCTAGGCGGGCGTTTCAATGCCCGCGACGGCGTCGTGCATCCGGCCCTATTGCACCAGGGCTTGCTGGAGCGGGCTGAGCAGGCTGGCGTCACCGTGCTCGCCCACACGCCGGTGCAGAGCGTGAAGCGTGAGGGCGCGACGCTGACGCTGCAAACGCCGCGCGGCGCGGTGAAAGCCAATAAGCTGGTGGTCGGCACAAACGGCTATACCAGCGGCGCCATTCCCTGGCTGGAGCGGCGGTTTATCCCGGTGACGAGCAATATCATCGCGACGGAGGAGCTGGACCCGGCATTGGTCAGACGGCTGGTGCCGAAGGACAACATGATCATCGATACCAAGCGCACGGTGCACTATTACCGCGCATCGCCCGACGGCAAGCGCATCCTGATGGGTGGCCGCCCGGCGATGCGGGAGGCGCACTGGAGCGTCTCCGCGCGCATGCTGCACGACTTCATGGGCAAGGTTTGGCCGGAGCTGAAAGACGTCGATATCAGCCACGCATGGGGCGGCAGCTTGGGCTTCACCTTCGACAAGCTTCCGCATATCGGCGAGCATGATGGCATCCACTATGCTGGTGGCTATCTGGGCTCCGGCGTCGCGATGAGCAATTATCTCGGCCATAAGATGGCGCTGCAAGCCATGGGCGACCCGGCGGGGGAGACTGCGCTCGACAACCGCAATTTCCCGACCATGCCGTTCTACAGCGGCAACCCCTGGTTCCTGACCGCAGTGGCGGCTTACTACCGGTTCCGGGATACGTATGGCTGAGGTCGCGTGCTTCCTCAGTCCATATTCCATCAGGGAGTCCGTCGATGTGGCCATCAAACTCACTGACAGAGCGGCTGAATCTCGATTGGCCGATCCTGCAGGCGCCCATGGGTGGCCTCGTCACGCCCTCCCTTGCCGCAGCGGTAAGCAATGCCGGCGCGCTTGGAGGCCTCGGCATGTGGGGTTTCTCACGTGAGGATGGCGCCAGACGCGTTGCTGCCTTTCGGCAACAAAGCGGCCGCAGCCTGAACCTCAACTACCCGCTCTGGGATGATCCGGGCGATCAACGGACCGCCTCCGGTCCCATGCGCGAAATGTTGCAGACTCTGTTCAACGAGAAAGGGCTGGGCGAAGTCCCGCAACCAGCCGGCGGTGCCGGTGCGGTCACAGCAGATCATCTGGCAATGATCGAAGAGATTAAGCCGGAGGTGGTGAGCTTCCACTTCGGCTTGCCCGACGACGCTATCCTGGCGGCGGTCAAGGCGACAGGCGCCTTCATCATCAGTAGCGCCAACACCGTACGCGAGGCGAAGGAACTGGAGGCGCGCGGCGTCGATGCCGTCATCGCCCAGGGGGCGGAAGCCGGCGGCCATCGCGCTACCTTCACCGGGGTGGACATCGGCCAGCAAGCGGGATTGTTCTCCCTCCTGCCGCAGGTTGTGGATGCCGTCAGCGTGCCTGTGATCGCGGCTGGCGGCGTCTCCGACGGTCGCACTGCAGCAGCGGCCTTCATGCTGGGCGCGAGCGCAGTGCAGATAGGCACGGCTTTCCTGCGCTGCGAAGAAACGGACATATCGGACGTCCATCAGAACGCCCTGGACACAGCCACCGACGAAGCGACAATCGTCACTGACGTGATCACCGGACGCCCGGCCCGGTTCATCAAAAATCGGCTGATCGAGACTTTGCAGGCGTCCGGCTTGCCGGCTTTGCCTATCCCCGCCCAATTGAGCCTGACTCGCCCGCTGTTGGCCAGCGGCGACGGATCGGTGGCCGCATTGTTTTCCGGTCAGTCGGCGGCTCTCACCAAACGCAGACCTGCCGTCGACTTGATTGAAGCGCTGGCGCGGGAAACGGGCGAACGCCTGAAGGCTTTTGTCTAAACCGTCCGATCGCAGAAAAGGCCCTCCGCCATGCCCAAACCCACCCTCGTCGTGCAATTCCAGGTCAAGCCGGAGCGGATGGCCGACTTCCTCGCCGTGATCCGCCCGCACGCCGCCGGCACGCTTGCCGACGAGCCCGGCTGCGAGCGCTTCGATGTTCTGACCGCCGCCGATGGCTCGCCCACGG
>CALKDI010000395.1 GCA_938084065.1 uncultured Alphaproteobacteria bacterium | reverse complement strand
CATCAACCACACTAATCAACCACATTAACCGCACGAATTAACCACGTTACTAAGTTAATTAACCGCAAGGTACGCGAGCGAAGGGGTGTTCCGTAAGTACATCGACGAGGCCGAGGACGGGTACGACACCTGCGCATGGCTCTGTCAGCAGCCGTGGTCCAGCGGTCAGATCCTGACCTTGGGCCTCTCCTACTGCGCCCACACCCAAGCAGCACTCGCCAGCCTGAACGCGCCGGGGCTGGCAGCGATGTGGCTGGATTGCGGCGGGTTCGCCAACGCCTTCGATGGCGGTATCCGTCAGGGCGGCGCGTTCGAGTTAAAACAGGCGACATGGGCCTACAAACACGCGCGCCTAAGCCCTGAAGCCAACGCCGATCCGATCATGGCGCAGGCACTGGCTGAGGAAGACATCCGCGCCTGGTTCACCCGCCTGCCCTGGCGGCAAGGCCACTCACCGCTGCGCCATCACCCCGACTACGAAGCCTATATGTTCGAGCAGTGGCGCCAGAGCACCTACGGCCCATTCTGGCAACAAGCCGGCCTTTGTGCCGAGGCGTTCTGGCCTGATTTCGCGGACGTGCCGCAGGTGCACATGTCCTCATGGTTCGACCCCTATACACGCACCGCAACTGACAACTACAACGGCCTGAAAGCTGCTGGGAAAGCCGGCCCGCTCCGGCTGATCCTGGGCCCGTGGACCCATGGCGACAGGACGCTGACGTTTGCCGGCGATGTGGATTTCGGACCACAATCAACGCTGGATGCGCTCTACAACACCGACTTTCTCAACATCCGCAAACGCTGGTTCGACTGCTGGATCAAGGGCGAGGCAAACGGCGTCGCCGATGAGCCTCCCGTCCGCGTGTTCGTTATGGGCGGCGGCTCCGGCGGTAAGACCCACAAAGGGCGGCTGGATCACGGCGGCCAATGGATCGCTGCGGCGGACTGGCCCCTACCAGAAGCGCTGACCGCCCAACTCTACCTGACCCAAGGCGGCGGCCTGGAATTCCAACCGGCAACGGACGAAACCGCCCTCACCTATGTCAGCGACCCGAAAATGCCCGTCCCCACCATCGGCGGTGCTTTCTCGTCCGGCGAACCGGTGATGAGCGCGGGCGGCTATAATCAGGTAGAGGGTCCCCGCTTCTTCGGCTGCAAACCGCCCTATCTACCACTCGCCAGCCGCGACGATGTCTGCGTGTTCCAGACCAAACCTTTGGGTGAGGATCTGGTCATCGCCGGCCCGGTGATTGCCAAGATCTTCGTCCGCTCAGACGCGCTGGATACCGACCTGCATGTCAAACTGATCGACGTCTATCCGGCCAGCGAAGACTACCCCCAGGGTTTTGCCATGAACCTGACCCATGGCGTCCTCCGCCTGAAATTCCGCGACTCCTGGGAGGAGCCAACACTACTGGAGCCGGGCGAGGTCTATGAGGTCGAAGTCCGCTGCTTCCCCACCGCCAACCGCTTTGCCAAGGGCCACCGCATCCGCCTGGATGTGCAGTCCTCAAACTTCCCCCTGTTCGACGTAAATCCGCAAACCGGCGAAGACCCTATCGCCACCCAGAACTGGCAGATTGCCCGCAACACCCTAGTGCTGGGCGGCGACCGTGCCAGCCACCTGGTAGTCCAGGTGCTGCCGACGGAAGCGATGGAGGATTAAGGTGGGAGATAGGCCGGCAAATCCAATCCGCCTCCCCCTTCCCTGAACTCGTTTCAGGGTTCATGCCGGAGAGCCAACCACAAAGTTCGCACCTTATGAGGAAGACTCAGGCGTGGGTCCTGAAACAAGTTCAAGACAAGGGGCGTGCGCTTATTTGAGCGCGAAGCCTTCTGGCACAGCGGAACCCTACTCCGCAAAGAACGGCGTTTCGCCCTCGCCGCTCATGCGGATGTCTAGAGTGTAGGCGCCGGCGCTATCACCGCGCGCGATCAGCTTGCCGCGGCGGGCCTCTGGCACCAGATTCAGCACGGGACAGGCCGTGTTGTCCTCATCGGCGAAGTAGACGCGGGTCACGATGCGGCGCATCAGGCCCGGCCCAAAAATGCCGAGAGACGCGTGCGGAGCTTGCCAGCTATTGCCCTCAAACGGCACTGCGCCCGGCTTGATCGTCTTGAAGCTGAACGAGCCGTCCGGCTTGGTAATGCAACGGCCAAAGCCGCGAAACGGCGCGTCAGCGGTGTTGGCGTACTGGCCGGAGGCATCCGCCTGCCACCACTCCAGTAAAAAGTCACGGCGAGCCGCACCCTCGCCATCAAAGAGCTTGCCGGTGATGGTGATGGCAGGGCCATGCTGGCCGCCGCGGGTCAGGTCAAATTCGTTCGCCCCCATCAGAGCATAGTTGTAAAATGGGCCGAGGGTTTGGCCGGCGCTAGGTCTGGTCATGGTGCTCAAATCTCCCCTTAACCGACCATCGGCGTTTCGGAATGGCCACGCAGCACGATGTCAAAGCGATAGCCCAGCGCGTGCTCGTGAATGCCGACACTTTCATCCTGTTGCGCGATCAGACGCGTGCGGGCTGCCGCGTCGGGCACAGCTTGCAAGATGCCGTCAATGGAATTCAGCGGGTCGCCGGGGAAGTACATTTGCGTGATCAGTCGGCTGGCAAAGGCATCGCCATAGAGAGAAAAGTGGATGTGCGGCGGGCGCCACCAGTTGTTCGAACTCGGCACCGGATACGCACCGGGCTTGATCGTTGTGAATTTGTAACGCCCTTCGGCATCGGTCAGCATCCGACCGGCGCCAGTGAAATGCGGGTCTTGCGGTGCAGGCCGCGTGTCGACCTCATGCGGATACTTACCGGAGGCATTGGCCTGCCAGAATTCCACCAGAGCATTGGCGACGGGCCGTCCGTCCTCATCCAGCACCTGACCGGCGATCACTGATAGGGAGCCCAACACGGTGTTGCCGTTGGTGAGATCCACACCGACATCGCCGACATCCGCCGCGCCGAACACCGGACCGCTGGTCTCAGTTGCTGTGCGAGGCAGTTCAATCAGCGCCTCTGCGGGGGCTGTGACGTTGGTCCGCATATAACGCTTGGTGCGAAGGTCTGGCTGGCTGGGGCCGCCAAAAGGCTCGTAAACGCGGGTCATGGGCGTGATCTCCAACTGAGGGTCTACACAATTCTAGGCCTGGGATTTCGCATACGCTAGGGGCGCTTGATGTCAGACGGCAAGTTTTTGGGATCCAGGTAATGCAGTGCGTCGCCGCTCCAGCCGACGCCAGCAGGCACGGTGTAGTCGAACTCGATCGTCATCTCGGTAAAGCGCCAGCCGTCTGGCGTGCGGTGGTATTTGTCGTCATAGCGGCCGGCCACCAGATAGGACGTACCGAAACGACCATAGGTGGCTTGCAGGTAGGAATGGCCTGTGCCGTCATCACCATCCACAAAAATGCGGTGGCTGTGGATGTATTGCTTGATGAAGAACCGCTCACGCTCGCCCATTCGGCAAAAACCGGCCAGACCGTGTGAAAACTCGGCGAGGGTTGGTGAGATATCCAAATTTTCTTAAAATC
>CALKDI010000394.1 GCA_938084065.1 uncultured Alphaproteobacteria bacterium | reverse complement strand
AAGTCCACGACGGCACCATAGACCAGACGGTCGATAATGTTGCCAATCGCACCGCCCAAGATCAGCCCTGCGGCGGTGATGGGCAGCCAGTGCTCGCTACGGGCCAGCCAGACCGCCACACCCAGCGCGATTGCCCCCGTCACGGCCGCCAAAACCCAGGGCGGCAGGGCACCGTCGCCAAACAGGCCAAAACTGATGCCGTGGTTCCAGACCAGCACCATCTCCCACCAGCCGGTCACGGTGATTCGGCTGTAGGGTGCTGATAATACCTCCAGCGCCCACAGCTTGCTCAGTTGATCCAGCACCAGGGTCAGCAGCGCCAACCCCAGCCCGGTCCATCGCAGAGCAGCCAGGCTCAAGCAGCCTCCGGCATTTCGCCGACGGCCTCGGCACAGCGGCCACAGGCCTCTGGATGTTCCGGCACGCTGCCAACATCGGGCAGGTGCTGCCAGCAGCGCTCGCACCGGACGTCATCGGTCTTGATCGGCAGCACGCCGCAGCCTTTGACCTCTGCCAGGGTGAAGGCCTCTGCTGGTGGGTCGCTGACCTTTAGGTTAACGCCGGACACAATGGCGATCTCCGCCAGGTTCAGACCATCAAGCGCTTCTGCCTGTTCCGCCGTTACGAACACCGTGGGCACGGCCTCCAGCGAGCCACGGATGCGCTTTTCCGCCCGCTCCCGCTCCAACGCACCCAAGACCACCCGGCGCACGCTGCGCACAGTGGACCAGCGCGCCGCGACGGCATCATTGCGCCAGTCGGCGGGAACGTCTGGATAGGTCACCAGATGCACGCTCTCGCCCGCCGGTGCTTCTTCAATCGAGCCGAAGCGGCGGGTTAGATAGGCCTCCTCCGCGGTGAAGCAGCAGATCGGCGCCAGCCATGTCACCAGCGCGTCGAACAGATGGTTCAGCACGGTGCGGCAGGCGCGGCGGCGCAATTCGCTGGGCGCGTCGCAATACAGCGCGTCCTTGCGGATATCAAAGTAGAACGCAGACAGATCATTGGTGCAGAAATTGTGCAGCTCGACCCATAGCGTGTGGAAGTCGAAATCGTCGATGCACTTCCGCACCAGCGCATCCATCTCCACCAGCCGATGCAGCATCAGCCGCTCCAGTTCCGGCATGTCGGCGACGGCGACGCGTTCGCTCTCGTCGAAATCCGCCAGCGAGCCCAGCAGGAAGCGCAGCGTGTTGCGCACACGGCGGTAATGGTCCGCCTGATGCTTCAGGATTTCCTTGCCTATGCGCAGATCTTCGGAATAGTCGGCGGAGCAGACCCAGATGCGCAGGATATCCGCGCCGTACAGGTCAATCACTTCCTGCGGCGCGGTCACATTGCCGTCCGACTTCGACATTTTCCGCCCTTCCTCATCCAGCACGAAGCCATGGGTGAGGACAGCGTCATAAGGCGCGCGGCCACGTGTGCCGCAGCTTTCCAGCAAGGACGAGTGGAACCAACCGCGATGTTGGTCCGAACCTTCCAGGTAAAGGTCCGCCGGCCATTTCATGTGCGGGCGTTTTTCCAGGGTAAAAACGTGGGTTGAGCCTGAATCGAACCAGACCTCAACAATGTCCTGCACTTGCTCATAGTCAGCAGAATTGTAGTCCGGCCCCAGGAAGCGCTCCGGTGGGCTGGCATACCAGGCATCGCCGCCTTCGACGCGGAAGGCATCGGCCACACGGTCAAATACGGCTTGGTCACGCAGGATCTCGCCTGATGCTTTGTTGACGAACAACGGGATTGGCACGCCCCAGGCGCGCTGTCGGCTAACGCACCAGTCCGGGCGATCCTCAATCATGCTGCGCAAGCGGGTTTGGCCAGCTTTAGGCACAAAGCGCGTCTCGTCGATGGCTTTGAGGGCGTTCTCGCGCAGGTCGTTCGTCTCCATGGAGATGAACCATTGCGGCGTGTTGCGGAAGATCAGCGGTGCCTTCGAGCGCCAAGAATGCGGGAAGGAGTGCTTCAGGCGGCCCCAGGAGTACAGCATGCCGATGCTAACCAACATCTCGCATACGGCACGGTTAGCATTGCCTTCCTTGCCCTCATCATCCAGCACCCGCTCGCCTGCGAACAGCGTAACATGCTCGCGGAACGCGCCGTCCGGGCCGACATTGTCGGTGATTGGCAGGCCAACTCTCATGCCCAGATCATAGTCATCCGAGCCATGGCTGGGCGCGATGTGCACAAAGCCGGAGCCCGCGTCCATGGTGACAAAGTCGGCGGCGTGCATTGGCACGTCATAGTCATAAAAACCGTCTGCATCCGCATGGCCGCGCAGCGGGTGGGCACAGATAGTGCCGGCGAAATCACGACCGGGGATTTCGCGCTCGACCTCCCACTCGGTCATGCGCGCGGCTTTTGCGGTGCTCTCCAGCAATGCCGGTGCCACGACGAAGCGTTGGCCAATCGGGATGCGGCACTTGTCTGTGCCGGCCAGGCACTTCACCACCGCATAGGTGCCATTCTCGGCAAAGGCGATGCCGCGGTTGCTCGGCAGGGTCCAGGGCGTCGTCGTCCAGATAACGATGGGGAGACCAACCTCCAGCCCGCTGTTCGGCCCTGGCGTCACCACTGGGAATGGCACGTGGACTGTGTGGCTGGTGTGTTCCTGGTACTCGACCTCCGCGTCGGCCAGCGCGGTGCGCTCGACGACGCTCCACAACACCGGCTTGGCGCCACGGTAGATGCCGCCATTCATGGCGAACTTGCCCAGCTCCTCGGCGATGGTCGCCTCGGCGTCGAACGACATGGTAGTGTAGTGGTTCGGCCAGTCGCCAATCACGCCCAGCCGCTTGAACTCTTCCAACTGAGTCTCGATCCACTCATCAGCGAAGACGCGGCATTGGCGGCGGAATTCGACCAGATCGACCTCGTCCTTGTTCTGGCCGCGGGCGCGGTAGTCTTCCTCGACCTTCCACTCAATCGGCAGGCCGTGACAATCCCAACCGGGGATATAGTGGGCGTCCTTGCCCAGCATTTGCTGCGAGCGGTTGATCACGTCTTTCAGGATCTTGTTCAGCGCGTGGCCGATATGCAGATGGCCGTTCGCATAGGGAGGGCCATCGTGCAGAACGAACTGCTCCTTGCCCTTGCTGATCTCCCGCTGCCGGGTGAACAAATCCATCTCGTTCCATCGCTCTAACAGCAATGGCTCGCGCTTTGGCAGGCCGGCGCGCATCGGGAATTCGGTTTTCGGCAGGAAGACCGTGCTCTTGTAGTCCGTCGTCATGATGAGGAGGCTCTGGTCTATAATTTCGGTTAATTCGGATCGATTGGCGTTGTCGCCAGCATGGCGCGGGCGGTATCACAATCGGCGGCGATCTGGTCGCGCAACAGTTGGAAACTGTCGAATTTGCGTTCGGGCCGAATGAAGCCGGTCAGCTGTACGCGCATCGGCTTGTCGTAGAGGTCGCCCTCAAAGTCGAAGACGTGCACTTCCAGCAACAGCGTCTCACCATCCACCGTCGGGCGGCGGCCCAGGTTGGCGATGGCATCGTACCAGCGGAGGTCATTGCCCTCGCCAATGGAACCCCCGCTAATCGAACAGCGCACGGCATAGACGCCGAGCGCTGGCTCCAACAAATTGCCAAGGGTGAGATTGGCCGTCGGGAAGCCAATGGTCCGGCCGCGCTGGTGGCCGGCCTGCACCACGCCATCGATCTCCCACCAGCGACCCAGCATTTGGGCGGCCTCCAGCGGCCGACCGGCACCGAGATGCTCGCGGATGGCCGTAGACGAGAAGGCGGCGCCGTCGTCGGCCTGGACCTTTTCCACAACGGTCACGCCAAAGCCGTGCTGCTGGCCCATGGCCTGCATGGTCTCTGCTGTGCCGGCGCGATCAGCGCCAAAGCGGAAATCAAAGCCGATGACCACGTGCGCGGCACCAACTGTATCTACCAGCACCTGGCGCACGAATTCCTCTGGTGGCAGGCTGGCGAATGCGCGGGAGAACGGCACTTCAACCAGCAACTCAACGCCGACATCGGCCAGCGCCCGGGCTTTGCCCGCCGCAGACGTCAGGCGAAATGATTGTGCAGGCTTGCCAAGAATACTGCGTGGATGCGGTTCGAACGTGACAACGCCTAGCATGCCACCGGCATCACGGGCGGCTTGCAATATCGCCCGATGTCCAAAATGAACACCGTCGAAATTGCCGAGCGCAACGGCAGCGCCGCGCTGGTCTTGCGGCAGAGGCTCTAATCCGCGGAAATGATGCACTGGGTCGTCCTTGAAGTCTTTGGCCCCGTCATACACGGCCAGCCGCCCGCACCATAGCGGAGACAGGGCCCCTGCCACAAGTTCAGGGCTGCCGCAGGCAGGCTTGCGCGCCTTAGAAATAGAACAGCCTGGCTTGACCGCAAGGATCGGGCGCTGCTCTAGGGCTTGACCAATGCCGCCACCTGGGTCGCAATGTCGGAGCCTGTCGCGACCGAGGATCATCCACTATGCCTTCTTACGCCTGGACTGCTGACGAATTGCGCGCCGACTCGGGTTGGACGTTCGACCTCTCCGACGCCATGATTGCCGCACTAGAGACGCGCCTCTCCAACCTGCGCTCCACACCGCTCGATGCCTTGACCGAGGCGGATTGTGCCTTGCCGGCGCTAGAACCCCTGGCTGCCGCCGTGCGCCAGCAACTAGAGCAAGGTCGTGGCCTTGCCTTAATCCGCCGCCTGCCGGCTGAACGCTGGAGCGAGGACGACCTTGCCCGGGCTTATTGGATCCTGGGCGCACAGATCGGCGTCGGCGTCTCGCAAAGCTATAAGGGCGACCGGCTCGGCCATGTGCGCGATATCGGCGAGGGCGGGCGCTATTACACCGTCGGCGGTGCTCTGGAAATGCACATGGACCCGGTGGATGTGGTCGGCCTGCTCTGCGTCAAACGTGCCGTCGAAGGTGGCGAGAGCCGGATCACCGCCTCAACCTCCGTTCGCGACGCTGTTGCCTCCGATTATCCGGACGTCATTCCCCTGCTGGAGCGTGGCTTCCATTACACGAGCCGCCCACAAGACCGACAGGCCGGCGCCCCGGCCGTCACGCCGCATCGCATCCCCGTCTTCGCTAGCATCGAAGACCAGCCCGCCTCGTTCTTCCTGCCACTCGCCATCCGCAATGCCGAGGCGGAAGGGGCCGCACTGTCATCTGCGGACAAGGACGCCATGGCCCTGGTCAACACCGTCGCCCAGCGGCCGGAGCTCTGCTTTCAAATGGATTTGCAACCGGGCGAGATCCAGTTCCTGAACAACCGCCTGATCTTCCATGGCCGCTCCGATTACGAGGATGCGGTCGCGCTAGAAGACAAACGCCACATGCTCCGCCTCTGGCTGATGATGCCAGACTGGCCTGTGCGCCCTCCCGAACAAGATATGCACTCTCACCCCGACCGCGCGGGCGGTGGGATTGCAGCGACAACGTCTGGCTAGTCAGCGGTTCTCGCTGCTTGCATCCTGGGCTACACCATCCCACCTCAGTTCAGCTTGCCCCGATCCAGAGGACTATCCGCCATGGCGCAGCCACCCGTCGCCCGCACCTGCGACTCGTTTATTGAGCATCACGGCCAGCGGGTCGCTGACCCCTACGCCTGGCTGCGCGCCGAGAACTGGCAGGAGGTGATGGCTGAGCCGGATAAGCTCGATCCGGAAATCCGCGCCTATCTGGAGGCGGAGAACGCGCACACCGACGCTGCCATGGCCGATACCGAGGCGCTGCAGGAAACGCTCTTTGCCGAGATGAAGGGGCGGCTGAAGGAAGACGACGCCTCCGTGCCGATGCCGGACGGGGCCTGGGCCTATTTCAGCCGCTTCCAGCCGGGCGCGCAGCACCCGCAGTTCTGCCGCTCCCCCGTCGATGATCCGGAGCAGGTGGACGTGATGCTCGACGGCGACGCGGAGGCAGAGGGCAAGCCGTATTTCCGCATCGCCGCCATGCAACACACCGACGACCACCGCCTGCTTGCCTGGGCAGCGGACACCAGTGGCTCGGAGCAATACACCATCCGCATCCGCGACCTCAGCTCGGGCGAGGAGTTGGCGGACGAGCTAAACGAGGCAACGCCGTCAATGACCTGGGACAGCGACGGCCAGCACTTATTCTACACCAAGCGCGATGCTAACTGGCGGCCCTACAGCGTCTGGCGGCACGAACTAGGCACAGATCAGGCGGCGGACATCTGTGTCTTCGAAGAAAAAGACCCGGGCTATTTCGTTGGCGTTGGCCGCACCGCGTCACGCGCCTTCATCGCCATCACCACCCATGACCACCAGACCAGCGAATGGTATGTGATCCCGTCCGACGACCCCACTGCTGCGCCGCGCGTCATCGCCCCCCGCGAGCAGGACGTGGAATACGACCTGGATCATGACGGCGAGCGCTTCATCATCCGCACCAACGCCGGCGGCGCTGAGGACTACAAACTGGTCACCGCGCCCGAGGATTCTGTTTCACGTGAAAACTGGCAGGATCTGGTGCCACATCAGAGCGGGCACCTTCTGCTCGGCTTTCAACTCACCCACAAACATCTGATTAGGCTCGAACGCATCAACGGTCTGCCACGGATGACCGTGCGTGAGAGCGATACCGGTGAAGAGCACGACATCGCCTTCGACGAGGAGGCCTATTCCCTGGGCCTCGGCGGCAGCCTGGAGTTTGAAACCACAAACCTCCGCTTCGTCTACTCGTCTATGACGACGCCGCAGGAGACCTACGACTACGACCTGACCACCCGCGAACGCACGCTCCGCAAACGTCAAGAGGTGCCGAGCGGCCACGACCCAGCCGACTATGTCACCCGTCGCCTACTGGCCAAGACCGCCGATGGTGAAGAAGTGCCAATCACCCTGGTGCATCGCGCCGACGTGACTTTGCCTGCGCCGACGCTGCTCTACGGCTATGGCTCCTACGGCATCAGCCTGCCGGCCAGCTTTGGCGTGGTGCGGCTCTCACTGGTGGATCGTGGCTTTGTCTGGGCGCAGGCGCATGTGCGCGGCGGCATGGACAAGGGCTATCGCTGGTACAAAGAGGGCAAGCTGGAAAAGAAAGAAAACACCTTCAGCGACTTCATTTGCGTCCGCGATCATTTGGTGGCCGAGGGTATTGCCAAACCCGACGCCGTCGCGGCTGAGGGTGGCAGCGCCGGCGGCATGCTGATGGGTGTGGTTGCCAATTGGGCGCCGCAAAAGTTCGCCGCCATCATCGCCAACGTGCCGTTCGTCGACGTCCTCAACACCATCTGCGACCCAACCCTGCCGCTGACCCCTGCGGAATGGCCCGAATGGGGCGACCCGATCACCGATCCGATCGCGTTCGAGCGGATGAAGGGCTACAGCCCCTACGACAACGTCACTGCACAAACTTATCCACCCATCCTGGCCATCGGCGGCCTTAGTGACCCACGAGTGACCTATTGGGAGCCGGCGAAGTGGGTGGCAAAGCTGCGCGCCACCAAAACGGACACCAATATGCTGCTGCTCAAGACCGAAATGACCGCCGGCCATGGCGGCGCATCCGGTCGGTTCGACAGCCTGAAGGAGAACGCGTTTGAATATGCGTTTGTCCTAAAGGCGCTCACATAAGCGTGATTGATCTGGGTTTCGCGAGATCGTCATTTGATCTGGTGGCGGAACCAGTCTCGAATAGCGATAGGTGTTGAACCATCAATCAGGGATAAGCCCTGGTTGAAATTTGGAGGAATTATCATGGCTATACCGGGAGTCATTGAGAACCCGAATTTGATGGCTTGACAGGCGGGTTAAGAACGATTCAGCTATGTGCATGATCTTCGCCGGTTTTCTTTCCTCAGCAGAGCGTCTCGAACTTGAGGCTTGCGTGCGGCGTCAGCG
>CALKDI010000393.1 GCA_938084065.1 uncultured Alphaproteobacteria bacterium | reverse complement strand
CCCTAAAGCGCCTTCAGAGACACTCAGAGAGCGGTCTGAACCCCAATCCCGTGCCTAATCGGCATATCCAGGCGAAAGTCGATGATTTTAAGAAAATTTGGATATCTCACCAACCCTCGCCGAGTTTTCACACGGTCTGGGAGGTTTGGGATGAAGAAGCTAAGCATGATGGCAGCTGCAGTTGCCTTTATGACGGGCAATGCATATGCCGGCACACTTGATGATGTGAAGGCCAAAGGTTACCTGGATTGCGGTATCAATACCGGCCTGATTGGGTTCGCCGCGCCGGATGATAAAGGCGAATGGACTGGGTTCGATATTGATATGTGCCGGGCCATAGCGGTCGCGGTATTTGGCGATAAGACCAAAGTCAAATTCACCTCAACCACCGGAAAGTCACGCTTTCCGACGCTGGCATCCGGCGAAATCGATGTGCTTTCGCGGAACACGACCTGGACCTTTAGCCGGGACGTTCAGTTGGGCTTTGAGTTCGCAGGCGTCAGCTATTACGACGGCCAGGGCTTCATGGTTCGCAAAGACTTGGGCGTGAAAAGCGCGAAGGATTTGGATGGCGCCAGCGTCTGCATTCAGACCGGCACGACGACCGAGCTGAACCTATCTGACTTTTTCAAAACTCATGGCATGAGTTTCGAGCCGATTGCGATTGAAACCAATGCAGAGGCACGCCCGTCTTATGAGCAGGGCCGTTGCGATGTCTATACGACAGACGCATCCGGCTTGGCCGCAACTCGTGCGCAGATGGACGATCCCTCCGCCCACATCCTGCTGCCAGAGATTATCTCTAAGGAGCCGCTTGGCCCACTCGTGCGCCACGGCGATCATCAGTGGGGCGATGTCGTCCGCTGGTCCTTGAATGTCTTGATCATCGCCGAGGAGTTGGGCGTTACGTCCGCGAATGTGGACGAGATGAAGAACTCCAAAAACCCGGAAATCCAGCGTTTGCTGGGCGTCAGTGGTGAGTATGGTGAGATGCTGGGGCTGTCGAAAGATTGGGCCTACAACATCATCAAAGCGGTCGGCAATTATGGCGAAAGCTTTGAACGTCACATTGGCCCCAATACGGCAATTGGCCTGGAGCGTGGGCTGAACGCACTGTGGAACAATGGTGGCATCCTGTACGCCCCGCCTTTCCGCTAAGACTTTATCTGAGACCACGGAACAGGGGGAGTGATCTGAATCAGGATCACTCCCCTGCTCTTTTTTATCTCTGGCATTAGTGGCGCCGTATAGCCGCCTCTGTTTGATCTTGAGAAGCAGGAATATACAATAGATGGCGCTAACAGCGTTACTCGCTGCATCCGGGCATGGCAGTGGGTTTTGGAATAACAGGCAGATAAGAGGAATTTTGGCCCAGGCCCTCGTCATGGGGCTGTTGGGCGTGCTTCTGTTTTTCGTTGTCACAAATACGATCCACAATCTGGAAGCGCGGAACATTGCGACAGGATTCTGGTTTTTGAGCCAACCCGCGGGCTTTGAGATCCAGTTGACGCTGATCCCGTATTCTGCAGAATCAACCCACGGTCGCGTCTTTGTCGTTGGCCTGCTCAACACACTGTTTATCTCGGTGATCGGATGTGTGCTGGCAACGATATTGGGGTTTTTCCTGGGCGTGTTGCGCTTGTCCGGCAATTGGCTGCTGAGCAATATCATCTACTGGTATGTTGAATTCACGCGAAACGTGCCGCTGCTATTGCAAATCATTTTTTGGTACACAATCTTCCTCAAGCTGCCGCATATTCGCGATAGTATGGAGTTTGGCGGTACTATATATTTGAACAACAGGGGCGTATTCGCCCCGGCGCCAATATTGGATGAGGCGTTTGATTTTGTGCTGTTGGCGTTGGCACTTGCCATCGCCGCCGTCTGGATCCTCCGCCGTTGGTCGCGCAAGCGGCAGGAAGCGACTGGACAGACTTTCCCGGTTGGCTTGGTCGGGCTAGCTATCCTCGTGCTGCTACCAGTCGTTGTTTTCTATGCGGCAGGCTCTCCCATGGAGTGGCAGCACCCGGCGCGAACCCGGTTCAGCTTGCGCGGCGGATTGCAAATTTCGCCGGAGTTCATGGCGATGCTGTTGGCGCTAACGCTCTACACCGCCGCCTTTATTTCTGAGATCGTTCGCGCAGGCATCCTATCTGTGCACAAAGGCCAGCGGGAGGCAGCAGCGGCGCTTGGGTTGCGGCCCAGCTGGACTATGAAGCTGATTGTCGTGCCCCAGGCGATGCGGGTGATCATCCCACCATTGGCCAGCCAATACATGAACCTGACGAAGAACAGCTCACTGGGTTTTGCCATTGGCTTTGGCGAGTTGATGGCCGTATTCGGCGGCATTTCGCTCAACCAAACGGGGCAGGCGATTGAGTGTATGGCGATCGTCATGGTGACCTACCTGATCATATCCCTGGCGATTTCGCTGTTTATGAATTGGTACAACGCCCACGTTAAACTGATCGAACGGTAGGGGAGGGCAGGCAATGACGGATCAGATGCACTCCCCCTCAACCTGGACGCCAAAACCGGATCGGCCGCCGCCTGTCGCCCTGACGGGCGCACTGGGCTGGATGCGCGAGAACCTGTTCTCAAGCTGGCTGAACGCATTCCTGACCGTCGCCTCCATTTACCTGCTCTATAGCGTGATCCCGCCATTGGTGGACTGGGCCTTCCTCAGCGCTGTCTGGGAAGGCGCTAGCCGCGATGATTGCCTGGAGGCAAGCGGTGCCTGTTGGCCGATAATCGCGGTGCGTTGGAAGCAGTTGATCTACGGCTTCTATCCAGAGGTCGAATATTGGCGGCCTATCCTGGCGTTTGGCCTGCTTATAATCGCGCTGTATTTTGGCCTGTATGACAAGGCGCCGGGCCGCAAATACGGCCTATGGTATGTCTGCATCTTCCCGTTCGTCGCTTACATCCTGCTTTACGGCGGTGTTGGCGGGTTGGAGTATGTTGAGTCTGCCCGATGGGGCGGCCTGCTGCTGACACTGGCTCTGGGCGTAACCGGTATCGCCTTTTCGATCCCGTTCGGCATCGTATTGGCGCTTGGTCGACGCAGCGAGCTGCCGGTCATCAGCATGCTTTGCACGATCTTTATCGAGTTCATTCGCGGCGTGCCGCTGATCACCCTATTGTTCTTTGGCAATGTCATGCTGCCGCTGTTCCTGCCGGAAGGTATGAACATCGACAATTATCTGCGGGTCGCTGTTGTCGTCTGTTTCTTCGCCAGCGCCTATATGGCAGAGGTCATCCGCGGCGGTTTGCAGGCGATCCCGACGGGTCAGTACGAAGCGGCGGCGGCGCTGGGGCTCGGCTATTGGCGGATGATGGCGTTTATCATCCTGCCGCAAGCGTTGCGTGTTTCAATCCCTGGAATCGTCAACACCTCTATTGGCCTGTACAAAGATACGACTCTCGTGTCGCTAGTGGCGCTGTTCGACCTGTTTGGGATGGGGCGCGCCATCAATGCCGATGCAAAATGGGCGGCGCTGGAGATCGAAATCTATACCTTTATTGCGATGATCTTTTTCATCTCATGCTTTGCCATGTCCCGCTACAGCCTTTGGCTAGAGCAGCGGTTGGCACGTGGCGAACAGCGCTAATCGATTGGAAAGTTCAGACATATGACTGATCAAGCCCCTGCCACTGGTCAAGCCCCCGCCATCGAAATGCGCGGCGTCAACAAATGGTTTGGCGCGTTCCATGTGCTGAAAGATATCAATTTGGAGATCACTCGCGGCGAACGCATCGTCATATGCGGCCCGTCCGGCTCCGGCAAATCCACGTTGGTGCGCTGCATCAACCGGCTGGAGGAACATCAGGAAGGTGAGATCATCGTCGATGGCATTACGCTTTCCAACGACCTAAAGAACATCGACCAAATTCGGTCTGAGGTCGGCATGGTGTTCCAATCCTTCAACCTGTTTCCCCATTTGAGCGTGCTGGAGAACTGCACGCTTGCGCCGATATGGGTGCGCAAAACGCCGAAAGCAGAGGCGGAGGAGCGCGCCATGGCTTTGCTGGAGCGGGTTAAAATCCCGGAGCAGGCAGCCAAGTTCCCCGGTCAGCTATCCGGCGGCCAGCAACAGCGGGTCGCTATCGCCCGGGCCTTAGCGATGGAACCACGGATCATGCTGTTCGACGAGCCAACCTCTGCTCTCGATCCAGAGATGATCAAAGAGGTGCTGGATGTCATGGTCGATCTGGCAGAAACCGGCATGACCATGATCTGCGTCACCCATGAAATGGGCTTTGCTCGCCAAGTGGCGAACCGCGTAATCTTTATGGACGAGGGTGAAATCGTCGAGCAAAACGCGCCGGAAGAGTTCTTCAATCATCCGAAGAACGACCGCACCAAACTGTTTCTCAGCCAAATTCTGGCGCACTGAAGGGCAGCGGCATCTTTGTTGGCACCAACCGTGTCTTTC
Source organism: uncultured Alphaproteobacteria bacterium (assembly GCA_938084065.1). Lineage (GTDB taxonomy): Bacteria > Pseudomonadota > Alphaproteobacteria > Bin95 > Bin95 > JACKII01. The sequence goes on along the minus strand of CALKDI010000393.1, from coordinate 108 downwards.
TTCACCCTGAGCCTGTCGAAGGGTATGGGCCACGAAGAAAACGCCCTTCGACAGGCTCAGGATGAAGATTTGGAGTAGCGTTCCTCGGCTAGAGTTGCGTTAGATCAT
>CALKDI010000392.1 GCA_938084065.1 uncultured Alphaproteobacteria bacterium | reverse complement strand
TCGCGCCGTGCAACTGGAAGACATTTTTGGCAAGGTCAATAGCGATGATATCAACTTGGTTCATGGCATAAGTGCTCCTGCTTCATGGTGATCACAACACAGACCGTGCAGCCTGTGGGGTGGGGCGTCCACACCATCGGTTTTGGTGCTGATTTGGCAGTTCAACAGCTTCATCAAGCCGGCCCTGATTATCTCTGTGATCCCATGCCTCTACGCCATCGTCTATCGCGACAGACCGGTTGCTCCGGCATAAGTCGTAGCGGCGCGGAGAGCGCTGCGGAGGGTATCGGCGAATTCGGCACGTTCCTCGGGCGCGAGGAATGTGCCGATGGTCAGGCGCTGCTGCCCGCTGGCCAAGATCAGGCGACTGTCGTGCTCCTCCGGACGCTGAAGGTCGACGCGGGCCCAGGCAGGCTGAAAGCTCCAGGTTTTGCGACGGCCGTCAGGTTGGATGCGTTGCACGGTTAGTTGGTGGCGGGTTACCCGCACCACCTCGCACAGGCGACCGCTGCGGTAGGACAGGCGGAAAGCCCAGTAGAACAGGGCTACGTCCAGCCCAAAAAAGCCCAATACTGGCCACGCGCCCATGCTGGCAAAAACAATGCCGGTGGCAAAGCTGGCTACCCCGAACACCGCCATCAGGATCAGAAACCCTTGTGGCGGCAGGGAGCGGTGCGGATAGAGCGCAACGTCGAGGAAGAAGGGCGATGGCTGTGGCATGGCGCAATGCCTTACCCGTTAGCTGTAAAGGCGAAACGCTCGGTCAAGAGGAACGGCGCGTCGTGAGCCTGCTGATGGTACAGGCAGATGGCATCTACGGCCAATGGCTGCTCTGCAAAATGACCCGCCAGCGGCTGCAGGTAGGCGGTGATGGCGGCGTGTAGGGCTTCGTCGCTGGTGGAGCCGAGCATGGTCATGTGGAAGCGGAATTCCTCCATCACATAGGGATAGCCCCATGCTTGCAGGTAGGATTCCTGCCGGTCTGTGAGCCCGCGTTCGCGGCGCTTGGCCAGTTCTGACGCGGATGGGGGCGCGCGGAAGCGGTCGAAGGCGGTGATGCAATCGGCGGCGAGGTGATTCATCTCGGCGCTGGGGGCGGTTAGGGCGAAGGCTTGAAAGCGACCGATGCGTTGCAGGCTGACCGCGGGGGCGGTGAAGGGCCGGTGGGCGGCGGAGAAGGCTGCGGCTGCGGCGCGGAGGTCGACCTCGGTTGAGCTATCGGCCAGGTGGAATGGCGGCTTTAGGGTGGCGTGGAAGCCATACTGGCGGGGCGATTCGGTTGCCGTCGCCACTTGCGCTGCAGTCAGGCCCGGCACGTCAGGCTGGAGCAGGGCTTTATCGGCAACCGGGTCGCGGCCCAGCCAGCCAATGCCAAAGCGCCAGATCGCTGTGTCCTCAGCTGGGGCGAAGTAGATGGCGTAGCGGCCGGTGCTGGGCATGGGGCGTTCCTAGGCCTTAGCGAGGGCGGCGCGGACTTTCGGGAACACGTCTGCGGCGAGGCGGTGCATAGTGTCCAGCACCAATTCCTGCGGCATGCCCGGCCATTGCACGCTCATCACCACATGGTTGACACCAGTCTCTTGGGCGAGGGTGACCAGCCGTTCGGACACCTCTTCAGCCGAGCCGATCAGGAAGCGGTCTTTCAGCAACTCGTCCAGTTCCTGGCCCAGATTGTTGTCGTCGTCGGGCATGGCCTTGGACTGGCCCCAGGCGTGGTAGGTCTTGTACTTGTCGGCCAGATAGGGGCGGCAGATCTCCAGCGCTTTCTCCCGTGTTTCGGCCACGAAGACCTCGCGGCGGATCGGCAGTTCGTCCGGGAAGGGCTTGCCGAGTTTGTCGAGGGCCTTTTTGTAGACCTCCAACTGGCGTTTGATGGTGCTGATCGTGTTGTGCGGGTTGATGTACCAGCAGGTGCCGATTTTCGCTGCGCGCTCAATGGCTTTATCTGCATTGGCGCCGATCCAGATGGGCGGGAAGGGCTTTTGGATCGGCTTGAGCGGGCAGGAGGCACCGGCCAGTTCAAAATGGCTGCCGACCATATCCACGGTTTCCTCGGTCCAGAGGCGGGTGATTGCCTCAATGCCTTCTTCGAAGCGGCGGACCTTCTGGCGGGTGCTGGTGCCGAACGCCTTGAACTCCACATCGCGATAGCCGAGACCGGCACCGAAAATCAGCTTGCCGTTGGTCATCACGTCCAGGGTCGCCAACTGCTCCGCCAGATAGAGGGGCTTGTGCAAAGGCACCAGCACAATACCGGCGTTGATGCGCAGGTTTGGCGCCTCCGCCGATACGCGGGCGAGGTAGGGCAGTTGCTGGAAATCCTGGTAGGGATAGGCCGAATAGTGCGCGCCCTTGGTCAGCGAGGCAAAGCCCAGCTTATCGGCGAGGCGCGCCTGCTCCATCAACTCTTGAAAGCGGATTTGCATGTCGTCGCCGGCGTGAAACTGGCCGCGGGTCATCAGGCCGAATTGCATGGGGGTGTCCTTGGGAATTTCGGTGCTGGAATTTCGGTACTATGGTATGATTTTGAGATGGGCGTCCACTACCTTAACAAACCTTAGCATTCGTGAACAAACCTAATCATTTGGGCGGGTGGAATGTTAAGGTTTGTTAAGGGGGGAGCGGAGAGGGGGCATTGGGCGTGCTGTAAATATTGTTCTTATTATGTTCTTTTGCGGTGAATGTCAAGAGGCGGGTACGCCCGACAAACCACAGCCACCGCCGTCATTGCGAGCCGAAGGCCTGGCAACCCAGGGGCTTCAGAGCGTTGGCGCTTCTGGGTTGCTTCGTTGCCTGCGGCGCCTCGCAATGACGAGGGGAGGGGTAGCCTCGGACAGGCCAGCCAGCGCGAAAGCTTTAGGATAGCAGTGTGATAATCATGCCGATGATACTGGATGCGCCAGCAACGCCTTGGAACACGTGCCATCCGACCTGCTTCATACGCAGCGCACGCCCGCCAGAGCGGACGAATGCTTCATTGCGGTCGTCTTCGGCCGTTCCAGGATCGACAACCGCGGCACCATCCTTCCGCATATCAGACGCCAGTGGCGGAACCGACTTTCCGGCCAGGAACTCCATCAGGCCACGGAAATGCTCCTGCTCCTCTGCGCTCAAACGATCAAACTTGACACTGGCGCGAAGGCGAATTGCGTCCTTAACATTCTGATCGTTTTGCAGAATGTCGAGCGCTGAATTTTCGATCTCTACTACGAAATCATTGAGCAGTGCATCTGATTCTAGCGCGCCGCGCTCTCTTTTATCCGCCACACGCCGGAGGGTCCGCATCAGCACTTCATAAAGCCGCATGGGCCGGTCTGCGTACCGTTCCAAATACCGCTCTATCCGCGTGAGTTCTTCGTCCAGCACACGGCTGGCAGAGCTATAATTGTGCGCAGCGCGGACTTCTTCGACAGCATCGCGAGTCCGCTCGATTGCGTCAGTGAACATATCCGCCGGAAGATCGCTTTTGGGAACAGACTCAAACCGGTCTTCACCGTCGATCTGGGTTAGCTGGATCGACTCCCCGACCTCCGACGCAGCGATTGCATGTTTTTCAACCAGATCCGCAATGCGGGCGTTGACCTCGGCGTCGGAGCCTTGCCAGAAGTCGTCCTCCTGGATGGCGATTTCGAGCAGGAGCGGCCAGTTCTGCTGGCGGCCTTCAAGCATCCGCATGTACCAGTCGAGCCAGAACGACCAGTCGTTATCGCGCAGATCGCGTTTGAGTTCGGACCAAATCAGCTCCAGTCCCCCAAAAGGCTCGCTTGGGAACAGTGGTAAGTCACGGAGCGGTAGTCGATCCTGAATAGGCACACAATCCGAGCGAATCGCTGCCCAGGCGTCAGCGTTCGCATCGGCATCATAGACCAGATCGGTATCGAAGGCGGTATAGGCTGCGGCATCGGCAGCGTAGGCGGCGGCGGAAGAGGCCGCGTATTTTGCAGCGGCTACAAAGGCAGCGTAGGCGGTGGAGCGGGCTGCTCTGCCCGCATGCGCGGCGTCCGCGGCGGCATTGGCGGCAGTAGCCGCTCGCAGCGCGCTAGCTTGCCCGCGGCCTGCCGACACCGCTGATGGTGCGAGCCCTGCAACCCCAGCAACCAGTGATGCACGCAGGAATGGCAAAGGCGACAACCCCTCCTGCTGCATAGCGCGGAGCCACGCAGCAGGCAGTACTCTCATCGCCATCCGAGCAGCCAGCGCCGCGCAAGTTTGCTGCGGCTGATTGGTTTCGTTCAACCAAGCCTCAAAGCTCTCCTCGTCCTTAATGTCAGCAATCTCAACCATGGGCCTATCCTAGTCCGCCCCGCCTACGTCCGCCAAGCCCGGAGTGTCTGCGCTCCGCCGCCACGCTAGCGCCTCACCTGCAGAGGCGATAGCATGGGTCAGCAATTACTTCCTCTGCCAACGCAGCCCCCACCCACAGGAGCCAACACCGATGAGCGAGCGACCGGACCTGGTAATCCGTGGCGGGACTGTTGCCGATGGCTCTGGCGGGCCGTTGCGGGAGGCGGATGTGGCGGTCTCGGGCGGGCGGATTAGTGCTGTCGGCTCTGTCGTGCAAAACGGGCGGGAGGAGATTGACGCGCGGGGGCGGCTGGTGACGCCGGGCTTTGTCGACGTGCACACGCACTATGATGCGCAGGTGACCTGGGCGAACCAGATCCTGCCGTCCTCCTGCAATGGCGTCACCACGGTGCTGATGGGCAATTGCGGGGTTGGCTTTGCGCCGGTGCGGCCAGAGCATCACGACATGCTGATCTCGCTGATGGAGGGGGTGGAGGATATCCCCGAAGTGGTGATGCAGGAGGGCCTGCCCTGGAATTGGGCCAGCTTCCCCGACTATCTGGATATGTTGGCGGAGCGGCAGTTCGACGTGGATGTGGCCACTCAGGTGCCGCACGCAGCGCTGCGCGTGTTCGTCATGGGCGAGCGTGGGGCGCAGCGCGAGGAGGCGACGGCGGCGGATCGGGCGGAGATGGCTCGGTTGACGGCGGAGGGCATGCGGGCCGGGGCGTTCGGCTTCTCCACCTCGCGCCTGTTGCAGCATCGAACGGCGGAGGGTGAGCCGGTGCCGTCCTATGGTGCGGCGGAGGCGGAACTGGCGGAGATCGCGGACGCGGTGGCCGGCGTGGGGCGCGGCTGGCTGCAGGTGGTGGGCGACTTTGGCGACGCGATTGATGCGGAGTTCGGGCTGCTGAAGCGGCTGGCTTTGCGCTCGGGCCGGCCGGTGACGTTTACGCTGCTGCAAACGCACCGCTATCCGGAGCAATGGCGCGACCTGCTGGAGCGGACCGCCGCGGCGAATGCGGACGGTGCGGAGATCACCGGGCAAATCCGCGGGCGTCCGACCAGCACGCTGCTGGGCTTTGAGTTGTCGCACAATCCGTTCCTGGGGTGCGCCAGTTGGCCGGCTTTGGCGGCGCTGGCGATGCCGGAGCGTGTCGCGGCGCTGCGCGACCCGGCCTTGCGGGCTCGCCTGATCGCCGAGCCGGGCGGTAGCCGCGCGCAAATCCGCCGGCATCAGGATTGGGACAATCTGTTTCCGCTGGGCGATCCGCCGGTGTACGAGCCGGACCCCGGCACCAGTATTGCGGCGGAGGCGGCGCGTCGGAGCATTCAGCCGGCGGAACTGGCCTATGACCTGATGCTGGAGAATGACGGGCGCGGCATCCTTTACCATCCGGTGACGAATTATGCCGGCGGCGATATGGGGCCGGTGTACGAGATGCTGGGGCATCCTAATACTCTGATTGGATTGGGCGATGGCGGCGCGCATGTGGGGATTATGTGCGACGCGACTGACATGCTGCACACGCTCAGCCACTGGACGCGGGATCGCTCACGCGGGCCAAAGCGTGGGCTGGAGGAGATGGTGCGGCGGCTAACCTCCGCCAATGCCGACGCCATGGGGCTGACGGATCGCGGGCGGATTGCGCCGGGGTTGCGGGCAGATATCAACGTGCTGGACTATGACGCCGTGCAGTTGCGCGGGCCGGAGGTGCGGTATGACTTGCCGGCGGGCGGCAAGCGTATCCTGCAGGGCTCACGCGGGATTGACGCGACGCTGGTGGCGGGCGTGCCGATCTGGCGACAGGGCGAGGCGACCGGGGCCTTGCCGGGGCGGTTAGTGCGGAGTGGGAGGTGAGGACGCGGGGTGTTGGGGTTCTGACCTCTGGCTCTTGTCCTGCGCACGCGGTAGCCTTTAGGCCAGACCTATTTCCTAGCCAGGACCGTTCCCTCTCATGATCCAAGGTAAACTGCTCGTCGCCAATCGCGGCGAGATCGCCACCCGTGTGTTTCGTGCCGCTGCTGAGCTTGGCCTGCCGACGGTGGCGGTCTATCCCGCTGACGATGCCGCCAGCCTGCACACCCGCAAAGCCGATGAGGCGGTGCAGTTGCCGGGGCGTGGTGTGGCCGCGTATCTGGACGGCGAGGCGGTGCTGGCGGCGGCTAAGGAGGTCGGTGCCACGGCTATTCATCCTGGCTATGGCTTTCTGTCGGAGAATGCTGGTTTCGCCCGGGCCTGTGCCGCGGCTGGGGTGACCTTCGTGGGCCCCTCGCCAGAGAGCCTGGAGTTGTTCGGCGACAAGCACGCCGCTCGCCGTCTAGCAGCAGAGCAGAACGTGCCAACTTTGGCCGGAACTGCCGCGCCGACGTCGCTGGAGCAGGCTCGTGAATTCATGGCCGATCTCGGGCCCGGCGGGGCGGTGATGGTCAAGGCGGTGGCAGGCGGTGGTGGTCGTGGCATGCGGCCGGTGCTGGATGCGGCGGACCTGGAAGAAGCCTTCACCCGCTGCCAATCGGAAGCTTTGTCTGGCTTCGGCAATGGCGACCTGTTCGTCGAGCGGCTGGTGCGCCATGCCCGCCATATTGAGGTACAGGTGGTCGGCGATGGCCAGGTGGTTTCGCACTTGTGGGAGCGCGATTGCTCGCTGCAGCGGCGGCGGCAAAAGATCGTTGAGATGGCCCCTGCGCCGGACCTCTCAGCCGACCTGCGCGACAAGCTGCTGGAGGCGGCCATGCGGCTGGCCGAGGCGGCGAACTACAAGAACCTGGGCACTATCGAATTCCTGGTCGATGCCGACAGCGGCGAATTTTTCTTCATTGAGGCCAATCCGCGCCTGCAGGTCGAACATACCGTTACGGAAGAGGTGACGGGGCTCAATCTGGTGGAGGTGCAACTTCAGATCGCCGGCGGCCAAACCCTGGCGGACCTGGGCCTGACCCGCGATATGGTGCCGAGCCCGCGCGGCATGGCCATGCAGCTTCGTGTCAACACGGAGACCATGCAGGCGGATGGCGAGGCTCGGCCTGGTGGCGGCGTGCTGACGGCGTTTGAGCCGCCGTCGGGACGCGGTATTCGGGTCGATCATTATGGCTATGTCGGCTATCGCACCAATCCGGCGTATGACTCGCTGTTGGCGAAGTTGATCGTGCACACGTCCTCGACCAAGCTGACGGACGTGCTCGCCAAGGGTTATCACGCACTCTGTGAGTTTCACATTGCCGGCGCGCCGACCAATGTGCCCTTCCTGCAAAACCTACTGCGCGACGCTGGCGTGGCTGATGGCAAGGCGCACACCGGCTATGTTGAGGAGCACGCGGAGGCCCTGGTCAAAGGCCCTGACGCGCATCACCCGCACCTCTATTTCGCGCCAACGACGGAAGGCCGAGCCGGGCGAGCCGGTGCCAAGGTTGATAATGTGGACCCGCTGGCCGTTCTGGCTTTCGGTCAAGCGGATGATCGGCAGGGCATGGCAGGCTCAAGCCGGGCCGACGAACAACTGGCGGAGGGCATGATCGCCGTGCGTGCGCCGCTGCAGGGCACCATCCTCTCTATCGCAGTTGCCGAGGGCGATATGGTTCCCAGTGGCCAGCAGCTGGTGATCATGGAAGCCATGAAGATGGAGCATGAGATCAAGGCGGAGGCTGCCGGCATCGTTCGCGCCGTCCATTTCGAGACCGGTGACACCCTCTGGGAAGACCAGCTTATCATCACGCTGGAGCCGTCTGACGAGGCTGGCGACGCATCGGTGGTGGACGAGGAGATCGACCCGGATTACATCCGCCCCGACTTGGCCGAGGTGCTGGAGCGCAAGTCGCTCATCTATGACGCAAAAAGGCCTCAGGCGGTGGCCCGCCGCCGCAAGACCGGGCATCGAACGGCGCGGGAGAACGTGGACGACCTGGTCAACCCCGACACCTTTATTGAGTACGGGTCCATGGTCGTTGCTGCCCAGGTTCGCCGTCGCGGGGTGGAGGATCTGCGCACCCGCAGCCCGGCGGATGGCATTATCGTCGGCGTCGGTCAGGTGAATGAGGACCAGTTTGGCGATCCGGAATCGCGGGTTGTGGTGCTCTGCTATGACTACACGGTCTTTGCCGGCACCCAGGGCGTGCACAACCACTGGAAGACGGATAAAGGCATCGACCTGGCCGACGACGGCAAGATGCCGGTCATCCTGTTCGCCGAGGGCGGCGGTGGCAGGCCGGGCGACGATGATTATGGCGGCTTTGTCGGCATGGACACGTTCCACCACTTCATGAAGCTGTCCGGTCACGTGCCGATTGTCTGCATCGTCGCCGGGCGCTGCTATGCCGGCAACGCCTCGTTGGTTGGTGCTTCGGACGTGGTGATTGCGACGCGAGACGCGAATATCGGCATGGGCGGCCCGGCCATGGTTGAGGGCGGCGGCCTGGGCGTGTTCACGCCGGAGGATATCGGCCCGACCGATGTGCAAACAAGGAACGGCGTGATCGACATACTGGTCGAGGATGAGGCCGAGGCAGTTCAGGTTGCGAAGAAGTACATCTCCTACTTCCAGGGCCGGCTAAAGGACTGGAAAGCGCCGGACCAGCGCCGTATGCGCCACATCGTTCCGGAAAACCGACTGCGCGTCTACGAAATCCGCGACGTGATCGAGACCCTGGCGGATGAGGGCTCGGTGCTGGAGTTGCGCCAGGCGTTCGGCCAGACCATCGTCACCTGCCTGGTGCGGATCGAGGGTCGGGCCGTCGGCATCATCGCCAACGATCCGAAGCATCTGGGCGGCGCGATAGACTCCGATGGGTCCGACAAAGGCGCGCGCTTTATGCAGGTGTGCGATTCGTACGATATTCCCATCGTCCATCTCTGCGATACGCCCGGCATCATGGTCGGACCGGAGATCGAGAAGACCGCTTTGGTGCGCCACGCAGCCCGCATGTTCGTCACCAGCGCCAACCTGAGCGTGCCCTATTTCACGGTCATCACCCGCAAAGCCTATGGCCTGGGACAGAGCGCCATGGCGGGCGGTAACCTGCGCTTCCCATACTTCTACATCGCCTGGCCGACGGGTGAGTTCGCGCCCATGGGCATCGAAGGCCAGGTCAAGCTGGGCTACCGCGCCGAACTGGAGGCGGTCGAGGACCCGGAGGAGCGGCGCCAGCTGTTCGAGAAGCTGGTGGCCGAACTCTATGAGTCCGGCAAGGCCATCAACCGCACCACCAACTTCTCTCTGGATGAGGTGATCGACCCGGCGGATACGCGCAAATGGGTGGTGAACCTGCTGGCCAGCATCCGCCCGCCCCCGCCTAGGGATAAGAAGAAACGCCCGATGATCGATACCTGGTAGGGGCGATTGGCGGTCGGTATTGTGAGGCCCGGCGATTTTTGCCTAGGACGTCCCTCGATACACGCCTGCGGCGCACTCGGGATGGAGGTTTGGAGAGACTGATGTTGGCCACCTCTAACCTTCACCCTTCGACAGGCTCAGGGTGAAGGTTTGAGGCTAGCTACAGACAGTCGCCGGGAAGCCCGGTCGAGGCTGTGCTAATGACCGTGGAGGTAGATTGCCACGCCGCCTACGGCTTCTCGCAACGACGGCGGCGGTGGCTGACCTACCCCAAATAGGCGGCCAGCGCGTCGTAGCTCGCCTCTCGCGACTTGTCGTCGTGGGCTGCAACCTGGACTCTCAGATCTGTGGCGCCGGACCCGCGGTAGGCCGCAAGCCCATCCAGCACCTGTTGCCAGCTGCCGATCAGGTGGATGTCGGACGGGTCGTCCAGGCCTTCGTGCTTGGCTGCGGCGGCATAGGAGGGGATGGACTGGTATTGGGCCGAGATCTCGCGCGCCAAAACCTTTGCGCCGGCAACATCATCGGTCACACAGATACGCACCAGGGCCAGGACGCGCGGCTTGGTGGTGCGTCCGGTGGTTTCCGCGCCTGCTTCAAGGTTCGGGATGATATAGGATGAAATCGTGCGCGGCCCGCATTGGCCCAGCGTCGTACCAGCCAGTCGACTGCCGGCGAACTTCAGCATGCGGGGGCCGAGCGCGGCCAGCAGGATTGGCGTTGGCCCGGCCTCAATGCCAAGCTTGGTGTGGGCAGTTACCAATTCGCCGTCGAAGTCTGATTGCTCGCCCGCCAGCAATGGCTCCATCGCCGTGATGAACTCGCGCGTGTAGGTGAAGGGCTTGTCCCAGGAGAGGCCCAGCATGCCTTCTGCCGAGCGTTTGGCCGCCGCGCCGACGCCGAGGGTAAAGCGTCCGCCGACCGCATTTTGTGTGGTCCGCGCCAACTGGCTTAATCCGACAGGATGGCGGCCGTACAAAGGGGTCACCGAGGTGCCAACTTCGGTCAATCCCGGAAAGTCGGTGCCGAGGCAGGCGAGCGCGACCATGGGGTCGACACCCATAGAATGGGAAATCCAGTAGGCGTCAAAGCCGGCTTTCTCCGCATACTGTGCCATGTCGCGGGCTTCTTGGATCGACGCCAAAGTCGTGCCACCAGCCAAGCCCCAACGGAGGCCGAAACGGTCATTTGCCATGGTTTTAAACCCTGTTCTGTCTTGCTGCGCCGTGGGATTAATTGCGTGCTGTAGTCTAGGCAGCGAAGGGCAGCGGCGACAAGCGATATGGTTCACGCCATAGCATTCCAGCCACGCCCTTGGTACCGTCACCAGACCAATGGCAGCTTTTGCGGAGGGAATCGCCATGAAGATCGACGGGCAGTGTTTTTGTGGGCACGTCACTTATGAGGCGGACGTTGATCCGGCGAAGGTGGCAATTTGCCATTGTACGGATTGCCAGATGCATTCGGCCACCGCTTACGGCGTGGTTGCCGGCATCGACCTCAGCACGTTCCGGCTGCTGTCCGGCACGATGAAGACGTATGTGAAGACGGCGGAAAGTGGCAATCGGCGCGCGCTTACCTTTTGCCCGGAATGTGGCACCCGCATTTATGGTGGGCCGGCTGATGCGCCGGGTGGTTTTGTTGGCCTGCGGGTGGGGACGATCCGGCAACGGGCAGAGTTGACGCCGAAACTTCAGGTGTGGGCAAAGTCTCGTCTACCGTGGGTGATGGATCTGTCCAGCATTCCCAGCAGGGATAAACAGGTGCTGCCGTAAGCCCGGCGCGGCGCCTCAGAACGCCGAATATTCGGCGTTGAGGCGGTCCGTGATTAACATGTGACCGGGCTTGTGGGTGATGCAGACTGGCGGCTTGGCATATTCGATCACCGATTGCGGAGTGACGCCGCAGGCCCAGAACACCGGCGTCTCGCCCGGCTCAATCGGCACGGGATCGCCCCAATCCGGCTTGGCTATATCGGCAATACCAATTTGCGCCGGGTCACCGAAATGCACTGGCGCACCGTGGACACGTGGAAATCGGGAGGTGATCTGGATGGCGCGGATGGCGTCTGCCGGCTTAAATGGGCGCATGGAAACCACCATCGGTCCACTGTAGGGGCCAGAGGCTGTGGTTGGGATGTTGGTGCGGTACATGGCAACGTCGGTTCCGCGCTCCAGGTGACGCAGCCGCAGGCCGGCGCTGACCAATGCCTCCTCGAACGAGAACGAACAACCCAGCACGAAACTGACATAGTCATCTTGCCAGAGGTGGCTGATGTCTGGCATCTCATCCACCAGCTTGCCGTCGTGGAACAGGCGGTACATGGGCACGTCGGTGCGGATATCGACGTCATCGCCCAGTTCGTTCAGGAGGTATTCGCCCGGGCGCGAGACGGTTAGCAGCGGACAGGGTTTCTGGTTCAGGTGGCAGAAGCGCAGGAAGTCATCCGCCCAATCGCGCGGCAGGATGGCAACGTTGCCCTGCACTATGCCGGGGGATCTTCCAGGCGTTGGTGAGGCTAAGCTGCCGGCTCTGGCTTGAAGCCTGGACTGGCGGGCGATCGCGCGCAGATTGTCGGGCGATTGGGAGGTTTGCATGGGGGGTACTCAATGGGTGGGGTGTTGGTCGGCAGACTAGCCGTGTTGGAGGGTGTTAGTCACGAACCTGTCCGAGAGGCCGCAGTACAGGGGCAGGTTCAAATGGTTGGATTTGCTCTATGGGTACACCACCTTTGGGGCGACGGTCGATTTCCAAAACGGTTCAGGATGGAACAGATTTATGACAGGTAGTGCCGATCGCCGGGTGTCTGGGCCATGGTCAGAGGATGAAATTGGCACCTTTCTCGAGACGACGAGCGTTCCCATGCGGCTGGCGGTGAACGGGGCTGCGGGCTTCCCAATCCTGATGCCGCTGTGGTTTATGTGGGCGGACAACAGTTTCTGGGCAGCGATGAAGCCTACTGCCGGCCTTGTGCAAGGATTGCGGCGCGACGGGCGGTGTGCCTTTGACATCTCGATTGAAACGCCGCCCTACAAAGGGGTGAGGGGTCGAGGGACCGCGGAAGTCATTGATGACGGGCTGCCGGTGCTCAAGCAATTGTTGCAGCGCTATCTTGGCGAAGGCTCCGCCCGATTTCAGACATGGCTGCTGGAGCGAAGTGCTGATGAATGTGCGATCAGGATCACGCCTGAAACGCTGACAGCCTGGGACTTTGGCGCACGGATGAAATCATAGGGGTTCGAGCACAATTGCTTAGGGCGATGACCAAGATCATCGCCCCTTCGCTTTAGCGCTGAGATATGAGCGTCGAGACGTGCTCTAGAACCGGGACCGGCGGTCCTCGACATTGGCGGCAACGTCGATCAGCACGGTGCGGCCGTTGGCGTTGAGGCGCTGCGCTTCCTTCAGCGCGGGCTCGAGTTCGGCGGCCTTGGAGACCTTGATGCCGACCGCGCCCATGCCTTCGGCGATCTTGGCATAGTCGCCATGCATGGTGGAGACGCCGTAATGTTCCCGCGCCTCGGCGCCGATGGTGCCCTGAGTCGGGCCGGAATAGGTCGCCATGGCGCTGTTGTTGAGCAGCACCGTCGTGATGGCAGCACCGGAGCGGGCAGCGGTTTCGATATCCGTGCCGGACATGCCGAAGGCGCCGTCGCCCATCAGGTTCATGCAGAATTTCTCTGGATGGGCCATCTTGGCGCCGATGATCAGCGGAATGCCGAAGCCCAGATGGGTGGTCTTGCCCCAGCCGATATAGCTATGCGGCGTCGTCGCCGTGTAGAACGGCACGATGGTGTCGCGCGGCGCGCCAGCATCATGGGTGACGATGCTGTTTTCCAGGTCCAGCGTCTCGTTCAGGGCGCGGATGACGCGGTAGTAGGAGATGGGCTCCTCATCCGCGGCCAGGACGGGCGACCATTGCTCCATCCATTTGGCCTTGGAGGCCGCAACCGCAGCTTCGGCCTTGGCGCGGTCGCCGCAGCCTTTGCTGCCGGTTTTCGCCTTGATGCAAGCGATCAGAGCCTGAATGGTCAGGGCCGTATCGCCGACCAGGCCGATGTCCGCGGCCTCGTCCTTGTTCAACTCGTCCGGGTTGTTGGTGTTGTGGATGATGGTCTTGCCCGGCTTGATCTTCTGGCCATAGGGCGTGCGGGTCAGGCTGGAGCCAAGCGCCAACAGCACGTCGCTGCCAGTGAGCCAATCATTGGCCGGGCCAGTGGTGGTGCCACTGCCGGCGCCCAGCGCCAGCTTGTGACGCTCGTCCATGGCGGATTTGCCCGGCATGGTGCAGAACACCGGCGTCGCGGTGAGTTCGGCAAGCTCACGCAGGCCCGCAGTCGCGCCGGAGAACATCACGCCGGCGCCGGCCCAGATGACAGGGCGCTTGGCCGCGATCAGCGCATCGGCGGCGGCCTCGATGTCGGAGGCTTCCGGCGACTGGCGGTGGATTTTCGGGGATTTGTAATTTTGAGCCGCCTCTGGCACCTCCTGCGCGCAGACATCGGCGGTGAGTTCGACGACGACCGGGCCCGGCGTGCCGTTGCGTAGGGCGTGGAAGGCGCGGCGCATGACATCGCCGACCTGGTTTGGCGTGTAGATCGCCTCCACCTGCTTGACCCAGCCCTGATAGTTGCGGGTGGCGGCGAAGTTCGGCTTGACCGACAGGCGGTCCAGATTGTTGCCGCCGAGGAAGACCAGAACCGGAATGTTATCGGCATAGGCTTGAGCGATGCCGCCCATGGCGTTCTCCGCCCCGGCCTGGGCCTGCACGGCGCAGACGCCGAATTTCTGCCGGTCGCTGATGCGGCTGAAGCCGTCTGCCGCCATGACAGCACCACGCTCATGCCGGAACGCGACCGGGCGGATGCCGACACGGGCAGCGGCGGAGATCAGCGGGTTGCTGGGGAAACAGGACATCCACTCGACGCCTTCCTGTTTCAGAATCTGCGCGATGTAGTCGATGCCGTTCATTGTGGTTCTCCCTGGGGCGGCGTGCGCCGAGGTCTAAAATTGGTCGTGCACTTGCAGTGCGAAACGTCTGTGTGGACGGTAGAGCCGGCGCGCCGGGCGTGCAATCGGGTTTTCACGGGGCGGTGAGAGGGGAGTAGTAACCCTGCCATCCCTCCCGCCGTCATTGCGAGCCGAAGGCGTGGCAACCTAGGGGCCCCAGCCTGATGCCCTAGGTTGCTTCGTTGCCTGCGGCGCCTCGCAATGACGAAATTACGCTAGTCCCGGAAATGATCGGTGATGTGATCCAGGCGGTAGAAGTTTAACAACTCCACCACCCGATCCCGCGGCACCCGGTCGGTGTAGTAGCCGCCGCTGGCCGGGCTGATGCCGATAGAGCGGCGGAGGTCGACTTGCAGCTCCGCCATTTTCATGGTGGCGGCTAGGCCATCGACGATGGGTGCGTCGTCGACACGGTTGATGCCGTTTTGGGCCAACAGCACGCCTAGCGGCGCTTCGCCCGGGATAATCACCTCCGCCCCATCACGGATCATCGCGCGGGCCGATTCCTGGAAGCGGGAAATCACCGAGTCAGGCGAGTCGAAGCCAACCACCACATCATCAAACGTAAAGCCCACATGGCGCACGCCGGCCAGCCGGTCGCCGAGGCCAATGCGGCGGGCGTTGCCGGCCAGTTGCTCGCTGATTTCGGAGATGAAATTCAGGATGCCGAAGCGCTCACCATAGGTGCAGGCCAGCAGCATTGCCGCTTCGCCATAGCCAACGGCTGGAATGTTCAGGATGCTGCGGCTTTCCCTCAGGCCAACGTCGGGAATGGTGCAGATGGCGTAGGCGTCGAACCCCTGCCGCTCCGCCTCCAGGCCTGCCAGGATGAACTGGTTGGTGTGCAGGTGCTGGAGCGCGGCGTAGCGGATGTCGTTGCCGGGATACTCGGTGCGATAGGTATCCGGGTGCATGCCGTGGAGGACGACCTCCGTATCGGGCCTGCAGACCTTGCGGATGTGGGCCTCCAGTGCTGCGCGATAGGGGGCCAGTTTGGAAAGAACGGTGAAACTCTGGTGCCAGATGCGCATTGCCATGGTCGTTCGTCCTGCGGGGTCGCGGAGATGGGGTTGCGCTAATCATAGCCGGTGCGGCGGCGGGGTAAACGGTGTGGCTGCGTAGGCCGCGGCAGTTTAGGTTCAAATTGTCATGCTGCGTGATCGCGGGGGCGGGCTAAGATGTCTGAAAATCTTAGATTGGGGTTGGCGCGCGCCGATGCGCCCGTTTGCCTCTTCGTCCAATGCTTAGGATCACACAATGAGCACCGCTTCACAGGAACAATTCCCAAAGATCACCGAAGCAGGCCTGGAGGCCTTGCGGCAGCGCATTGGCGTTAAGATCGAGAATACGGCTGAGCCCTGGTGCTATGAGGCGACGCGGGACAATATCCGGCACTATGCCCACGGTATCGGCGATGACAATCCGCTGTGGTGCGATCCCGCTTATGCGAAGCAGACCCAGTATGGCGGCATCATTGCACCGCCTAGCTTTCTGTATGCGACCAGCCGGATTATCTCTGGCTATGTCGGTGGCTTGTCTGGTGTGCATGCCATGTGGTCCGGCTCTGACTGGACGTGGCACAAGCCGGTGGTGCGCAATACTGAGGTTCGCACCGAAGCCTGGTTGAAAGATCTGGTTGAGCATGACACCCGCTTTGCCGGGCGTGCGATCCAGCAGATCTATCAAGTGAACTTCTACAACCCGGAAGGCGACCTGCTGGCGGAGGCTGACAGCTGGTGTTTCCGCACCGACCGCGACCATGCCCGTGAGAAAGGCACGAAATACACCAAAGAGCGGTCAGGCGAACAGCGCGTCTACACCCAGGACGAGTTGGATGTCTTTAACAAGTATTACGAGCAGGAAGAAATTCGCGGTGCCACGCCCCGCTATTGGGATGATGTGACAGAGGGCGAAGAGCTGCCGACCATGGTGAAAGGCCCGATGACCGTCACCGGCTTCATCGCCTATGCTCAAGGCTGGGGTGGTCTCTATATCCGCGCGAACAAGCTGGCCTGGCAACAACAAACCAAGCATCCCGGCCTAGGCATCAAGAACAGCCGCGGCATCCCCGATTGCCCAGAGCGGGTGCATTGGGAGGAAGAGTTCGCGCTGGAGGTCGGAGCGCCTGGTGCCTATGACTACGGGCCAGAGCGGTGTTCCTGGCTGACCCACCAGATCACCAACTGGATGGGCGACGATGGCTTCCTGCAGAAGGCGAAATGCCAGGTGCGGCGCCACAATCCGGTCGGCGACATCATCCTGATCCACAGCCAAGTCGTCCGCAAGTTCGTGGAAGACGGCAAGCATCTCGTTGAGATCTCCCAACGCGCGGTCAACCAGGACGAGGAAATGTCCGCCATTGGCTCTGCCGTGGTGGAATTACCGCGTCGGTAGGGTGGGATAGCTCTCAGCTTCATCCTGAGCCTGTCGAAGGGTGTGGGTGCCAAGATGAAAGACACCCTTCGACAGGCTCAGGATGAAGAGGATGAGATGGGGCAGGTCTGGCTGGACCTGTATTGGTGGAGGTTTAGAGGCGGCCGCCGAGGATACTCTGCCCCGCTACCCGGCATCCTCGCCAGCAAAGCCGCGCATCACCAGCATGCTGTCCCGGGCCAAGGCGTGCGCCTGGGTCAGGGACAGATCGGCGGAGCGACGGATGACGCGCTTGGTCATCCACAGCGCGTCGTGGGAATATCCTGCCAGTGTCTGGGCCATTGCCAGCGCCGTGTCGACAACCTCCGCATCTGGGACAACGCGGTTGACGAGGCCGATTTCCGCTGCCCGTGCCGCCGAAATATTCTCCGACAGCAGCAGCAGCTCAGAGGCCCATTTGCGGCCGATTTGGGCGACTAGAGTCGGCGTGACGGCAGTTGCGGCCAGGCCGCGCTTGACCTCTGGATAGCCCAGGATGGCGCTTTCGCCGGCAACTGCCATGTCAGACGCCATCACCAGCGCACAGCCGCCGCCCAGCGCATAACCTGTGACGGCAGCGATCACTGGCTTATCAATGCCTATGATCGCCTCATAAAGCGCGGTGGAGCCGCCGGAGGCCTGAATCCAGGCGCGGTGGCTGCGGCCCGAATGACTCTGCGCCTCTTTCATATCTGCCCCAGCGGAGAAGGCTCGCTCCGACCCGGTCAGTACGACCGCCACCACACTGTCGTCGGCATCTGCAGCGGTCAGAGCGGCCATGAGTTCGGCCATCAAGGCGGCGTTCATGGCGTTGAGCTGGCGCGGGCGGTTCAAGGTCAAGAGCCGCACAGGGCCGCGGTCTTCGGTTAATACGGTATCAGTCATAAGGGTTTCCTTCAGACGGGCAGGAAAACTTGCGGCGTGTCGCATTGGGTCGAATGGACGGTGCACGCCATTCGGTCAGTTTAAAATCTGTTCGGCGCAGGCTTAGAGCGGGGCGAGAAGGCCAAGTTCCATCGCCTTGATCTGCAAGGCCATATACTTGGAGTTGATACGGCACTGGGCCAGGCCGCCGGCGATGAACCACAGACCTTCCTGCGGCGTGCGGCGGAACATATTGTTGAGCTCGCCATCCTCGCCCAGGCCCCAGACCGGGCCGATCTTGTCCGCAATCTCCTCACCCAGCCCGCGGTTGATCAACTCTTTCTGAGGGAAGTAGCCGGTTGCCATCACGATCAGGTCGGCTGGAACGGTTGAGCCGTCTTTCAGCAGCACGCCTTCGGCTGTGAAGTGCTCAATATTTTCGTACTGTAGCAGCCCGATCTCGCCCTTGATCATTAAATCGGAGCTGCCGGCATCCAGGTTGTAGCCACCGCCGCGGCGGAAGTATTTCATCTGGTGGCCGGTCTCGTCCTCGCCGATGTCGAATTTGAAGCCGATATTCTTGAGGCCAGCGATCATGTCTTTGTCCAGCTCCAACATGCGTTGGGCGCCTTGCTTATAGCCCTCGACCATCAAGGCAGGCGTGGTTGAGGCAACGATGAGGTCGCAATCTGCCAGCGGCGGGCCTTCATCCCAAATCGCCTCGTTCAGTCGGGCGCTGGGATCGATGGAGACGACGGTGGTGGACCCGCGCTGGATCATCGTCGTGTTCACGCCAAAGCTGTGCAGGTCGAGTGCGATGTCGTTGGCGCTGCTGCCAGTGCCGATGATAAGGGCCTGCTTGCCCTCCCAGCCAGCGCCGCTGTCAAAGCCTTCGGAGTGGATGATCTCACCCTTGAAATCGTCGAGCCCTGGCAGGTCCGGGATGTAGGGGTAGCTGCTGACACCGTTGGCAAATACCAGATGCTTGGGCCGCACCACACGCTTTGTGCCGTCGCCGCGTTTGACGGTTGCGGTCCAGGATTTGGAGGCCTCGTCCCACGTGCTGCTGACGAATTCGGTGTCGGTCCAGCAATTGATTTCCATGGCGTCGGCATAGAACTCAAACCAATTTCCCAGCATGCCCTTGGGAATGTATTTCGGCCAGGTCGGCGGAAAGTCCATGTAGGGCAGGTGGTTCAGGTGGATGGAGTTGTGCAGCGCCAGTGAGTGATAGCGCTTGCGCCAACTGTCGCCGATGCGCGGCCATTGCTCGACCACCAGGGTATTGATGCCAAGTTGGTTCAGCCGCGCCGCAATGGAGAGTCCTGCCTGCGCGCCGCCGATGACCAGCACGGTCGGCTCATGGTCGTCATAGGCGACGGCTTTCTCGCGGATATCCTCCCAGTTGTCGCCACCGAAATTCCGGGAATAGGCGGAACCTGTTGGCCGGTTATCGCCGGTCATCTCCCCGTGGCCATCGATTTCCTCCAGCGTGGTGGAAAGGTGCCAGGCTTTTATGACGCCGTCGTCGCCGGGCGATAGGCGAACAATGCCGGAGCCGCTGCCGACCGACGTCTTGAATTCAAAGATGGCTTCAATGCTATCGCGGCCAAGGCGCGTGACCTGGCGGGGCGGTTTGCGCCCTTCGGGCAGGTGGAATTGCGCCGCTGCTGTCTGCGCTTGGGCTGCAGCGAGCCCGGTCGTGACATTGTCTCGGCCCTCGGCAGAGGATAGGTCCCACGTGAACGTCAGGATATCGCGCCAGTGGCATTCCTGGTGAAACAAGGCGGTTAATTGCGCGGCGTCCTCGGAGCTAAGCGCGGTCTCGAAGCCTGCCAGCCAATGCTCGGCGGTCTGCCGTGCCTGCATGGCCTGCTGATAGGCTTGCATGGGGGTGTCTACATGGTTCATTTGTTCGACCTGTCTTGCTGCTATGGCTTTGCTTAAGGCCATTTAAGCCCTCCAGGCCTTAAAGGCCAATGGGCTTGTCCTTGCGCGGGCCTTTGGGTAGGGGCCGTGCGCAGGCGAAATTTTGCTACTCCACGCCGACCATCTCCGTCCCGCACCGAAAGCGAACTGTATTCTCAGCATCGGCGAAGTTCTGGAAGCCGTCCGGCTTGATCTCCGCCCAGAAGGCTTGTTGTGTTGCCACGTCGGGGAAATAGAGTTCTGGCATGCCTGCGTAGGGGGCGTTGGCCATGTCCAGGCTGAGGCTCACCACATAGCGGAAGCCGCCGACCTTTTTCAGCGTCTCAACCACGTTCGGCAGGTGAACGTCCAGCCAGTGGTCGAACAGGGCTTGAGGATCGACCCCCGCTCGCACTGGCACCAGCGAGACCTGCTTGACGAAGCCGCTGCGGGTGCAGGGGAAGGGCGGGTTCAGGGTTGGTGGGTTGAGGGGTAGGGGGCCATCGACCGCTACGTATTCCTGCGTTGCCCAGGGCCAGTAGGGATGGACTTTCTCTTGAAAGGTGTCGCGGGGTGGCTCGCCGCTTGGCCCGGCTGGGTGGGGCAGGGGGGCGTCGTACCAGAGTTGGGCTGCGCCGTCCCAAACCAGCCGGTTGCCATCCAGTGCGCCGTCTGGCTGCTCGTCGAACAGGGTGGCGACGTAGTGGCTGGCGCTGGGATTGCCGTCGGCTTTGGCCTGCGTGTTGCGGGCGATGACGTTCGGCATGTGGTTGGCGAACCAGTGGGCGATGAGTTCTTCGCGGCTGGTCTCGGGGCGGCGTTTGATCAGGTAGACCATCTTTGCGCCGGGTGTGGGGGTGGGCCTTGTGCTCATGGCAGTGTCTCCGCGCGGGGTTGATCAGGTGTTGCTGTCTTGTTCCAGCCGTTCCAGCAGAAACTGGGCTGTCATCAGATCCAGGTGGCCGCCGCCAGCATTCTTGAACAGGGTGATCTCATCAAGGGACTGTCGGCCTGGGCATTGCTGTTGGGCGAGGCAGTAAAGATCGCCAATAATGTCCCCCCGCCGCAACGCGCCGCTGGCCAGGGCCGCCACGATTTCGCCGCTGCGCTCGCAGATTTTGGCGGCGGTGTCGCCCCAGACGCGGGCGCGGGTGATGGCGGTTTCGTCGGCCTCGCGCATATCCGGCGTGTAGCTGCCGATAAGGTCGAGGTGCGTTCCTGGCCGCAGCCACTCGCCCAGGATCAGGGGAGAGGTGGCGTTGGTGGCGCAGGAGATGATGTCGGCCTCATGCGCGGCGGCTTCCAGGTCAGTGATGGCCTCTGCGCCTGGGGTCGCTGCGGCCAGCTGCCCGGCTTTGGCCGGCGTTCTGTTCCAGATGAGGACGCGACGGATGGAGGGCCGCGCGGCCCGATGCGCAGCGATGACGTAAGGCGCAAGCCCGCCCGCGCCGACCATCAGCAGTGTCTCGGCATCTTCCCGCGCCAGAAACTGGCTGCCAAGGCCGGAGTCCGCTGCGGTCTTGCGGTAGGTGAGCGCGGTGCCGTCGATGCAGGCCATTGGCCGCCCGTCCTTGGCGTTGAACAGCAGGAAAACCGCCTGCACTGCTGGCGTGTCCTGGCTTAGGGACGGATTGTCCGGAAACACGGTGACGACCTTGATGCCCATGGCCTTGCCGTGTTGCCAGGCAGGCAGAGCTAGGAAGGCTGTTCCCGTGGCGGTGTCCTGCATCAGGTGGGAGTGGGTCTCTGCGGGCGATTCGAGATGCCCACGCCGCAGTGCCTCGATCAGGCCGGGGAAATCCAGCAGGTTGTGGACCTGATCGGCGTTTATCATCTGCATCGGATTGCCCGGGCTTACGGCAGCGTCTCTGCTTTTCCGTACCGTCGCCAGGCGCTCATTTGTAGGGCGGAGGTCTTGCAGTGGACGACCACTGGCTTGGTCTTGACCGCGAAGGCCGCGGCGATGCCGTCTGCGACCTCGTCCTCGCTTTCGATGGTGATGCCCTCGGCGCCGAATGTGCGGGCCCAGGCGGCGAAATCTGGGTTGGTGAGGCGGGTGCCATCCATAAACGCCCGATCCGGATAGCGCACGTAGGAGTGCATGCCGATCGTGCCGTACATGGAGTTGTCGGAGATCACCATGATCGGCGCCGCGCCGTATTGGATAGCCGTCGCCAACTCATTGCCCATCATTAGCGCGCCGCCGTCGCCGATAAAGCAGACCACCTGCGTGCCGGGCCGGCGCATGGCGGCTGCCACCGCCATCGGCATGCCGGAGCCCATGGCGCCGACAATGCTGGAGAGGAACACCTGGCTCTGGCGGAAGCCGATATAGCGATGGACGAAGCTGCCGAAATTGCCGGCGTCGCTGGTAATGGTCGCGTCGTCGGCCAGATGCTTGTCCACCTCACACACGATAGCGGCGAAGTTGACGCCGTCAGTGGTTGGCTCCCATTCCTTGGCTAGCAGGTCGTTGTGGATGGTGTTGAGGCCGGCAACCCAACCCTGGCGCTTGGCGCTGTCAGTGGGTGCGCCGCGCTTCAGCAGCGCCTTGATGACCTCATGTGGGTTGGCCGGAATGCCGAGGTCTGGGCGCCAGACCCGACCGATCTCGTCCGCATCCGGCCAGATGTGGACGAAGGGCAATTGCGGCTGTGGTGCGCTAGGGAAGCTGTAGGACTGGCTGACCGTATCAGTCATGCGCTCGCCGAGGCACACCATCAGGTCCGCCTTCTTCATCTCGCCGATGAGGGCCGGCGGGACGCGGATGCCCATATAGCCGCCATAGTTCGGATGGCGCGCATCGAAGGCCTGCGGGCGACGGTGCGAGGGGCTGATGGGCAGCACCCATTCCTCGGCCAGACGGTTCAGGTCTTTGAAGGCCTGCGGGTCGGCCACCGCATCGGCCAGCAGCGCGCCGCCGACGATGACCA
>CALKDI010000391.1 GCA_938084065.1 uncultured Alphaproteobacteria bacterium | reverse complement strand
GCCGGCGGTTGCAGTCCACCGACGCCACTGCCATGAACGATGGGCATCGCGCCGGATTGCCCACATACGGGCGCGAAGTGCGACCAGAATTTCCAGCAGCCGCAACTGCCAAAATTCCGCGGTTGCGCAAGCGGCGACCGGCCTGCTCATAGGCGCGGCTATACTGGCCGGTGCTGTGGCTGGAGGCCGAACCACCCAGACTCAGGTTCACAACGTGCATACGATTGCGATAGCACCAATTTAAGCCATCCAAGATCGCACTTGTACGCCCACTACCCTGACGGTTCAGCACCTTAACCGCATAGAGCCGAGCCTGCGGCGCAACACCGATCACACCCTGGTTGTTCTGAGCTGCCGCAATCGTACCGGCAACATGAGTGCCATGTCCTTGATCATCAGCCCAACTGCGCACGCCAGAAACAAAACTCACGCCGCCATAGACGCGCAAGTCCGGATGACGTGGCGCTATGCCAGTGTCCACCACGGCAACCCGCACACCTGTGCCTTTGCTGTAGCGCCAGGCATAGGTGGCGTAGATGATCCGCAACCCGCAGGTGATGTAATCCCGCATAGCCGCGGCTGCTTCGCCGCTATTTGCCAGACCAGATCGAGCCATAAGCGCTTCAACCTGTGCCTCACTGATATCGGTGGCATTGCCCTCGCGCATCTCCTTGATCGCGCATTTGAGCACGGCCAGGACAAACGGCACGATCTTGTCTTTGGCAAGACCAGCCCCCTCCGCCGCCGTAACAAATCCAGGATCGCCAGCGGCGGACAGAGCCATGACGGTGCCATCCTCAGCAAGATCCACCTCGTCGCATTCCGTCGGCTGGCGCTGAGCGTCGAGTGCGGCCATCGCCGCAGCCTCCTCGTCGGTCATTTCGCCATACATGACCTCCAGCGGGCTGGCATCGTCGATCTCGGCAGCTGCCTCTGGGTCGTCCTCAAACGCCATCGAGCCAAAGCCGGTGTCGTCATCGTCGAAGGGAGACCCATCGTCGCTCAAGGCGAACATCATCTCATCATCTTCAACGTCCAACACGCCGGTTTTCTTCCGCAGCGTCGCTGCCTCATCATCGGTTAGCGAGGTTGCGATTGTACCGATATCGTCGTTCCACGAGATATCATTGTCCTGGTCCTCACGGGCTGCGGTTTTGTCCTGCATCGAGCAGAGAACCATACCGTCAGGCACAAGCGCCTGAACATGATCGTGGGCGATATCTGAGGCTTTGACTTCGTCTTTTGTGACGATAATGCGGGGTTTTTTTGGGGTCGCCATGATCGTTCCTCCATGGTTGTGATCAACACATTGAATATAATAAATAAAGAGTATTTATTCGCGTTAAAAGATCGTTAAAAGATTTTTTACTGAGAATCATAATCTTTTTTATTTATAACCTGCAACAAATTATTCAAAATTTTTCCGTCGCGAGAAACGCTGGCGGCAGCCGAAATAGGCCTGTATCGTCAACAAAATTCCCGACCAATCCGAGGTTTTCCCATGACCGACCTTCTCGAAACCCGCGACGGCGCCGTCGTCACCCTAACGCTCAATCGTCCAGACGCGCTCAACGCGCTGACCTACCGCATGTTGGATGGTCTGATGGAGGCGGTGGAGCGGCTCGACAATGACGATAGCGTCGGTTGCGTCGTGCTCACCGGCACGGGCCGCGCGTTCAGCGCTGGCGGTGACGTCAAGAACATGGCGCAAGGCAGCGAGGCTAAGCAGGGATTCGATGCCCGCGTCCGCAATCTGCGCCGCCGCATGGAGTTGTCCCGCATGATCCACGAAGCGTCGAAACCTTGGGTTGCCTCGGTGCGCGGCCCCTGCGCTGGTGCCAGCCTCTCGCTGGCGCTGGCCTGCGATATGCGGGTGGCGAGCGAGACGGCGCGGTTTATCACTGCGTTTGCTAAGGTCGGCCTCTCCGGCGATTTTGGCGGCAGCTACTTCCTCTCCGGCCTAATCGGCACCGGTCGCGCCCGCGAGCTCTACTTTACCGGCGGTGAGATCCGGAGCGAGGAAGCCTATCGCCTGGGCGTCGCCAACCGCCTCGTCGCCGATGAGCAGTTAGAGGCGGAAACCGCCGCCTTTGCCGCCCAGATCGCCGCTGGGCCACGCCTCACCATCGCCTACATGAAGAAGAACATGAACGTGGCCGAGCGGGGCGATATTTCCGCCGCTCTGGATGCCGAAGCCATCCACCACGCCCGCACCGGCCAAACCGAAGATCACGCTGAGGCGGCAAAAGCCTTCACCGAAAAGCGCAAACCCGTGTTCAAAGGCCGCTAAACGCGGCTCTGCCCTTGGAAAAGCGGCCTCAGGCGACTATCACAGAGGCCAATCGTGATAGACACCTGAGGACTCGCCTTTCCATGAGCGACGACACATCGAACAACGACACATTTGAACTGGCCGCCACCTTTCCTGCCACCAGCTATTCCGAGTGGCTGGAGGCTGCGGAAAAAGCGCTGAAACGCGGCGACGTGGAAAAAACGTTGGCGACGCGCACCTATGAAGGTTTCGCGCTCAAGCCACTGTACTCTGCCGAGCGGGATGGTGTTGGCGCCGACCCCGCCGGTCTGCCAGGCCTTGCTCCATTTACCCGCGGTGCGGATGCGGCGGGGCGAACGACTGGTGGCTGGGACATCCGGCAAACGCTGACCCATCCAGATATCGCACACAGCAACGCCGCCATCCGCGAGGACCTCGACAACAGCGTGCACTCCTTGGCGCTTAGGCTCGACAGAGCCGCGCTAACCGGCAACGCGGACGGCGTGGCGGAGGGCGGCCTGCCATTACACTCCACTACCTGCTGGCAAGCGCTGCTGGCGAATATACCCGCCGCCTCAACCGCACTGGCACTGGAGGCAGGCGCAAGCTTCCTGCCTGCTGCCACGCAACTCGCCGCCGTAGGAGGCCCTGCGCCCGGTTCTCGCCTGGGCGCAGACCCGCTGGGCACGCTGGCTGCGCACGGGACCTTGCCGCAGGGCGTTAACCAAGCTCTAGCCGATATGGCCGACCTCGCTGCCCACGCCAACCAGAATTGGCCGCACGTCGCTGCGATCACGGTGGATGCCTCCGCCTATGACGCCGCCGGCGCGTCCGAGAGCCAGACTCTCGCTGCCGCCATGGCGACCGGCACTGCCTATCTGCGTGCGCTGGTCGATGCCGGCATGAGTGTAGATAACGCGTGCGCCCAGATCGTCTTCCATTTGCCGCTTGGCCCGGACCAGTTCTTCGCCATTGCCAAGCTGCGCGCTACCCGCAAGCTCTGGGCGCGCATCGCGGAGGTTTCTGGCGCATCCAAGTCTGCCCGTGCCGCCCGCATCGACGCCATCACCGCCAATCGCAATCTGGCGGAGCGCGACCCTTACACCAACCTGCTGCGCACGACATTGGCCGGCTTTGCCGCCGCGGTTGGTGGCGCAGACAGCATCACGATTGCGCCTTACGACACGGCGGTAGGCCCCATCTCCGATGACTTCGCCCGCCGCATCGCCCGCAACACACAATTGCTGTTGAAGGAAGAGTCCAACCTACATCGCGTCATGGACCCCGGCGGCGGCGCCTGGTTCCTGGAGGACCTGACGACCAAGCTGGCGCAATCCGCCTGGGCAATCTTCCAGGAGATCGAGCGCGCTGGCGGCATGGCCACAGCCCTATCCGGCGGCAGCGTCGCCAGCCAGATCGAGGCGACTTGGGCGGAGCGCGAGAAAAACCTCTCCCGCCGCCGCGATCCCCTTACCGGCGTCAGCGAGTTCCCCAACATCGCTGAAGATTTGCCAGCGGTGCCGGAGCCCGATGTGGCATCAATCCGAGCGGACGTGGCTGCGCGGCTCTCAGACAATGCCGTCACCCTGCCCGCCGCTGGCCAAGGCCAACGCACCGCCGCTGCCATTCAGGCTGCAAAAGACGGTGCGTCACTCGCCAGCCTGCTAGCAGCGCTGGGCGGCAATCCAACCAACATCCAGCCCCTGCCCCGCCGCCGCTTCGGCGGAGCGTTCGAGGCTATGCGGACGGAGAGCGACGCCCGCATCAAGCGCAACGGCCAACGCCCGGTGATCTTCCTCGCCAACCTGGGCACGCTCGCCACGTACACACCGCGCGCCGCATTCGCCAAGAATGCGTTCGAAGCTGGCGGCTTACAGGCGTTGGACCAGGGCGGGTTCGAGGATGCCGCCGCTCTCACTGCAGCTTTCCAGGCCAGCGGCGCAAAGCTGGCCGTGCTGTGCTCCAGCGACCGACGCTATGGCGAACAGGCAGCGGAGATGGCTAAGGCGTTAAAAGGTGCAGGCTGTTCCTGGCTAGCCCTGGCAGGCGCTCCCGGCGACGCACAGGAGGCTTATGAGGCCGCCGGCATAGACGACTTCATCGCAATGGGCGGCGACCTGCTGGCTAGCCTGAATGAGGCGTGGGCAACGCTGGGCGCGTAGCGCGCACCGCTATGCAGCAAGCGCGTCAGTCTTGCGGCGACGCCACTGGCGTACACCGGCAGCGCCCAAGCCGATCAGTGCTAGCGATGGCAGCGCACTCGCCGGCTCAGGAATGTGCACGCCCTCGCCAGCCTCACTGCCGTATTCCCAATAGCTGATGTGTACGCTAGGGCCATCGGGCCCACCGCCGTAATTCAAAACGCCCCAGCCATATTGCAGTCCGGCATCGCCTTCAAACCGGAAGCCAAAGTAATTTCGCCCCGGTTGAAAACCGAATTCCGAAAAATCATAACCGATATAGGCGTCACTATAGGTAAATTTGGCTCCGGTAGAGTAAGAAGTTACAGTTCGTGTCCCCGTTCCCAAAACCCGATACCGCTCACCAACACGCCCCCAAGTGTAATTGTTTGCCAAGGTTGGCCCTACAGTGAAACTCGCGAACAAGGGCTGAGCACTATCTTCGCCTTGCGTATCATTGGTCAAGCTAGTCGGCGGCGCGACCAACCCTCTGCCATTCAATTGCGCACCGCTGTAGGTAACACTTGCCAAAAATTGGCCCCGGTAACTGTAGCGAGCAGTCCCCGTCCCGAAATCGAATGACGTGTCATATCCTGTGCGAAAAATCTCGAACTCCATACTGCCATTACCATCGATATCCCACCCGATGGTCTCGCCCACTGGGTCGAACAGAGGTATAATAATAGGCCGATCATCCACCACAACGACCGACGCATCAGCCACAATTGGCGAGGATATCAGCGCTGCGCTTCCGGCTGCGATAGCAGCCTTCTCAACGAAGGATGTTTTTGTCATGGATAGTAGCCTCGCAATCTCAAATTTTCAGCCCCTATTTCGCCCCTATTGGTGAGGCCCGTCAACTGCGGTGAGATTGGCGGCTTACGGCTACGCTCACACCTAACCAGCACGCAGCGGGTTTGGCGCTTTGGCGTAGAATAACAGGCCGATCAGTTGGCAGCCTGCCAACGCCGCAAACGTCAGGCGATAGCCCTCGTCCGGACTGACACCAAAATCCTGGGTAAACAGATCGAAAGCCTGGCCGCTGCCCATCTGGAACAGGAAAATACCGCCGATCATGAACAGGTTGTTGGTGGTGATCACTCGCCCGGCCAACTCTGGCCCAAACAGGCTCTGCGCGTGTGCCACGACCAGCGCGTGTACTTGCGATACGCTGGCGAAGGCGGTGAGTAGGATCACGGTCGGCCAGAAGCTCAGCCCCGGCAGCACGGCCAGGGCCACCAGCATGGCCATTTGAGTCAAAATTCCGCCGGTTACCACCAGCTTGCGCCGGCCAGTCCAGCGGTCCAGCGGGCCATAGATGACGCCACCCAAATTCAGCGCAATCAGCAACACCATCACGGTATAGCCGAGTTGCGTCGTCTCCAGCCCAAACCGCTCGCGCAAGAATACGCCCGACAGCAGACCGATAACCGCAATGGCAGGGCCGATGGCAGTGACACTGAACGCGGCCAGCCAGAGGAAGCGGCGCTGCTGCACGATCATCAAAATGCCGCCAACGCTCTGGTGCAAAGTTTCCGGCGTGCGGGTTTTGCGGGTGGAGAGTGGCCCTTCGCGAACAGTTAGTGCCACCAGTCCCATGATGATCACGGTCATAACCGCTAGACCGGTGAATACCGGCCCGCGCCCGACGTCTGCCAGCATGATGGCTAGCGGCGTGGAGGCAATAAAGACAGAGGCCGTGCCCGGCAGCGCCTGAATCGTAGCTGCGGCAGTGGTGAAGTTCTTGCGGTCCACCCAGCCCAACAGAAAAATATAGAGACCGCTGATCACGCAGCCAAAGCCAGACCCAATCATGGCGCGGCCAATGGTGAGGGTCGTCACCGAATCGCCCCACGCGAACAGCAACATGCCTCCGACAGCCAGTGGCGACATATAGGCAACGGCGCGGACTGGCCCGAACCGATCAAGCAAGATCCCCGAAATCGGCTGGGTCGCGGCGGACGCTAGGAACATAGTGCCGATGATCAGCCCCAAATCGCTGGCGCTCAGGCTCAATTCCAGGCTGAGCGCAGGCGCGATGACAGCGCCCCCCATGCGGTGCATCTGCGCCATCACGAACAACAGCGAATAGACGGCAGCCATGCCGACGACGAGGGCGAAAGTGCGGTTCATAGGGTGCGGTTCATAGGGTGCGGTTCATCAATTGGATCTCATGCCTGCTAAGGCGCTTTGTCTACGCCTCCAGCGTCGGCCACGCCAGATGGCAATCCGGTCAAATCAGTTTCAGCCGTCGGTACAGCCACAAATTAAAGGCGGTTGTCAGTAGCAACAGTCCGCAAACAGCCCAAAACGCCCATTTCGTCTCCGCGCCCGGCATGCCGCCAACATTGATGCCCAACAGGCCTGTTAACAACCCAAGCGGTAAGAACACAGCGGCGACGACAGCCAGGATCAACATGCTGCGGTTCATGGCTTCGGCGCGGCGCTCAACCAATTGATCTTGGACGACGGCTGCGCGCTCGCGGATCGCGTCGAGTTCTTCAGCCAGCCGAGTGATGCGGTCGGTTGCCTCCCGCAACTTGCTGCGGTCGCGCTCACTTAGCCAATCCAGGTCTTCAATCGCCAGGGTCGAAAGGGCATCGCGCTGCGGAAACATGTAGCGGCGCAACAGGATTGCTGTCCGTCGCACGTCGGCCAATTGTCCTCTAAGGCCATTCGGGGTCGCATCGCCTAGAACGGCTTCCTCCAACCCGTCCACAGTCTCGTTGAGCGTGGCAACAACCGGCTCTGCCCGGTCGGCGAGACGCAGCGCCAGCTTTGCAGCGAAATCGCCAGGACTAACCGGGCCCGTGCCCCGCTCCATTCCGTCCATCAAATCTTGTATCGCCAACAGCGGCCGCCGCCACGTGCTGATGACGCGGTCGGCTTCCAGCCAGATACGGACAGAAATCATGTCTTCCGGCACCGCGCCTTCGTGCAGGTTGACGCCGCGTAGGTTGATCACTGCGCCGTCACCATGCGAGGTGCGCATGACCGTGCAACGGGGCCGAGTTTCGGGGGCGGTGAGTGCGTCGTGTACTTCCGACGAGATTCCCGCGCCCGTGGCCAACCATTGACTAGCAACCGGATCTTCCCAGCGCGCATGAAACCAGCAGAGCTGGCTCTTGTCAGGCTGCATCGGATCGGCGGGCACGGCGTTGCCTTGCCTATCGAAGGCAAAGGACAGCAGCGGCGGGTATTCCATC
>CALKDI010000390.1 GCA_938084065.1 uncultured Alphaproteobacteria bacterium | reverse complement strand
CACCCAGGTCCGCGCTAAAAGTCCGTCCGCCACTTGACGCCAATGGATGAGCCGTTGTGCTGACCCAGGTCGCTTTCGACAATGACGTTGTCATAGACTTCGATTTCGACCCGGGCGCTGGGGGAGCTGCCGTCGATGGGTTGGTTTGCGCCGACGAAGACACCGGGCGCCACTGTCTTGCCGACAGTCACACCGGTGCCAGCACCTTTGTCCTCAACCCGCAGCACATCCAGACCCACAGCGTTCCGCACCCGGTCCAACGTGCCGCCGGAACCATCCAGCAACGTGGCGATGCCGCTCGCCAAGTCCAATGCCTGCAATGGTGACAGCGACTGGCTGGATTGACCGAACAACAGGCGCGGCATGACCTCGCCCTTCGGCAATTGCGGACTGGACACAAACTCCACCTCACTGGCGGACGCTGGGCCGCTCACCGTGATACCGCCTTTGATACCATTTGCCTCCCGGATCAGTGCCACATCCAATTCAGGATCGACCTTGGCCGTATTCGCGAACCGCACCTCGCCCCGGTCCAGGGCAAACGGCTTGCCCAGCAGTGTCATTTGCCCACGGATCTTGCTGATAGCGCCGGTAACGCGCGGCTTCTTGGCCGTACCGCCGACTGCCAGATCCATACGCCATTCCGAATCCAGTCCACGACCACGCACGAAGATGCTGTCCGGCGCATGCACCCGCATGTCCAACGCAATCCGCCCGTCCTCGGCTGGCTTGGTTCGTGGCTTTGGCGCGCCCTTGATCTGCACGTCACCAAGATCGGCGATAGAAGGTGGTATTGCATGCACCAGCCGTACCTCCGCCCGATCGATCAGGATATCACCGGCGATAACAGGGTGGAGCAAAGTTCCCGTCGCCATAATCTTAGCTGAAACCGTGGCAGTCACATCCTCACGCCGCACCAACAGCGCCTTTTGCGTCGTTACCTTGGCGTCCAGATCTTTGCCATGCACCTCAATTTGAGCAGATACCGGCGCACCGACTGGATCGCGGGCATCGACCGTGACCAGGAAGCCGCCGTCCGCTGCTACCTGAGACTTGGCTTGCAGCTTGGTCAGGATCGTGCCGGCCTCCAGGTTTTCGTACCGCCCGTCGGTAATATCAGACCGGCCAGAGACGCTAGGGTCACCAATCGTCCCGCCAATGCGCAGATCGATATCCACTTGTCCGGCCAGATAATGGTCAGCAGCTGGCACCAGCGACCACAACCGCTCCGCCCGGCCCGACCATCGCACTTGCCCTGATAGCGGGGCGGTCGGTGCTGGCTTGGGCACAAAGCCTCCGGAGGGCTTCATCGCCGTCACCACATCCGCATGGATCGGATCGCCAAAACCGCCGCCCACCTGCGCCGAGGCCCTGGCCTCCTTGCCATCCCAAAACGACCGCAACTGAACCGTCAGCGCTTCCGCGCCAGTTGGCAGGTCAGCCATGCGCAGGTCGATGATATCGGCAAAGACCCGGGCCGATTTCCGGCTGTCATAGTCGATGCTGGCATCAATGCTGCCCGCCTCGATCGGCGCGCCTGCCAATTTTGCCAGCCGTGTGATATCTGGCAGCTTAATCGCCAACGCAACAAGCAAAGCCTGACCGCGCACCTCCGCATCACCAGAGATAGAACCACCCGGCACCGCCAGCGCCAACCCATCCATCCGGGTGAGGCCGTTGCCAGAGGTCAGCTTTAGCGGCGCCGTCAACTGCACCTCTTCCTTGGCATAACGGGCAATCAAGGTGGAGACTGTCGCGCTGATCGGCACCTTTAGCACATCCACCTTCGCCGC
Organism: uncultured Alphaproteobacteria bacterium; assembly: GCA_938084065.1. Classification (GTDB taxonomy): domain Bacteria; phylum Pseudomonadota; class Alphaproteobacteria; order Bin95; family Bin95; genus JACKII01. The sequence goes on along the minus strand of CALKDI010000390.1, from coordinate 7,058 downwards.
CCATTCACCGGCTAGCGGCTTGCCATCCGGCGCCGTTCCCGCCAGTGAGCCGCTCACCGCCAGCGCGTTCAGCGGGCCCTTCAAGGTAAGATCAACCGGTGTGATCTCAACATCGCCGGCGGTAATAGTCTCGCCATGCACGCTGGCATCAACACCCGGCACGCGCCCGAGAGCGTCACGAATAGCGGCCTTGACCGTCAGCAGGCTGACAGCAGCATCGCCAACCTTGCCGCGTTCCAGCTTGGCATCAACCGTCAGGTTCTGCCGGCCCTGCTGCGGCTTGAAAACAACACTACCGGCCGCCATGCCCGCCATTGGCGCACCCGCCAACCGCGCCAGCGAGGCGAGGTTACCAGCACTCCAGGCAATCCGGCCATCAATCAACGTCTTTTCCAGATCAATCGCCAGCGGCTTCGGGCTCCGCACCCGCACGCCCATGCCGTCGGCCTGCAATTTCGTTAGCGTTAGAGTCTGGCCATCAAGCACCAGATCAGTAGCTGCTTTCAGCTTGCCATAAGGCTTGGTTGCCGCATCGACAGTTACCGTGCCTGACACGGCCTCCGCCACGACAACATCGTGCTGAATCCGTACGTCACCGAACGCCTGCCCATCCATCGCCAACTGCTCAGCCGCGGTAAACGCATCGAGTCGAGGCGCCGCCAGCGTCCCGCTTAAGTTGCCCTCGGAGACAACGCGGCCTGCTGCCTTGGCATCGTACGCCGCGGCAACCGGTGCAATATCCGGAATGCGAACCTGATAGGTAAGCGCCAACGGGCCATCGGCCAGGCTGGCCGTGCCGCTCGCCTTGGCCTCCACCACCGGTCCGGTCAGGACAAAGCGCGATAGCGTTGCCTCCTGCCCTTCCAACACGCCTGCCAAGTCGAAAGCCACGCCCTGGTCAGTCGCCAGGTCCAGCCGGTCGGCTAGAAGGCCCGCCGCCTTGCCCTTCAGGTCAAAGCGAACGGTCTCGCCATCCAGTCCGAATGTTGCGTCCAGGGCAACGCCATTGGCTGCAACGCCATCCGCCGCCAGATCCGCCAGCGTAAACGCGCCAGATCCCGTTAACGCATCCACTTTGCCGCCAACCTGGCCCAAGAAGTGGACGCCCGTAACCGTCACGCCGTCAATCTCCGGCGGGCCAAGTCTCGGCAGGTCAGCCTTAACCTTCGCGTCAAGCTCTCCAGAATTGGTATCAAAACTACCTGAGGCCTCAACCCGGCCGATCTGCGAGTCGACAGCAATACGGCGCAGCGTCAGCAGCCCGCTCTCGGCCACCACCAGATCTGCCTGTAGGCCCACCGGCTCCGCTAGCAACGGACCACCGGTTTCTCGCATCTGACCTTCTGCAGTTGCCTGCACATCCAGCGTCAGGTCCAACGGTGGGACCGAGGCAATCTGCACCTGCCCCTCAACCAACCCAATGTCATCGATCTTGGCGCGCAGATCCGCCGCCCAGTTCACCACCGGGCCATCGCCCTGCACATGCACAACCGTCGCTGAGCCCGGCGGTAGGCCAGCCAATTCGGCGACAACACCACCGGGGGCTTCTTTGGCATCCAGTACCAGCCGCAGCAATTGCCCGGCAAAGTCGCGGCGATAATCGAACCGTATCTTGCCCTCGACGCCATCAGTGCGGTCCAGCGAGATACTGGCAGACTGCTCGTCGCCTTCGTCCTTGAATTGACCGCTGGCATTGAACGCCAATGAACTTGGCCCGACCACACCGCCGGCGATCTGCACCCGGTTCAGTTCCATGCCTGCTACCGCCACGGATATGGGCGAGCGTGGCCAGACCAGGGACTTGGGACCAGCGTCCTCCGCTTTCGTTGGCAGCGGTTCCTCCGGCGGGCCAGGCTTTGGTTGGCGCAAGACTTCCACATCGTCGGCTACCAGCTTGGTCACCGACACCTGACCGCTGGTCAAGCGAGATGGGTCCCAGTTCATCGATACCCGGCCAATCCGCAGCCAGACGCCTTCCCCATCAGCGATCGCCACCCCGATCAGGTCGGTCGCGCCATCGTCCGGCGACTCCACCTTGGTCACCGTGATTTCCAGCGAGCCGGGCACGTTCACCTGGTCGAGCGCAAAATCGATCAGCGTATTTTTCAAGCCAAAGAACGATAATTGCGCCGTTGCTGGCGCAGGCGTCATGCCCACCAGCGTCAACAGCAGCAGCACCAATCCGCTTAAGGAAATCCCGCGCATTAAAACGCCTGCCCAATGGAGAAATACACTTGAAACGAGTCGTCGCTGGAGCGTGCATTCAATGGCACACCGACGTCAGCCCGAATGGGGCCCAGCGGCGAGTAATAGCGCAGACCGATGCCCGCTGCCAATTGCACACCCTCGCTAAAGGTCGGCACCACCTCCTCCGCGACACTGCCAGCCGCGGCAAACACTGCCAGCCCGAAATCGCCGTAGACCTGCGCCCGCAACTCCGCCGCGACCTCCATTGCTGAAAGGCCGCCTGTCGGCTCATCCGCGCTATCCAGAGGGCCGATGCTGCGTTCAGCATAACCGCGGACCGAGCCGCCGCCGCCGCCATACAGTCGGCGTCCGCCTGGCACATTACCGATCCCTCCAGCCAGGATAGAACCCAGCCGACCGCGGAACGCTGCGATATAGCGTTTCTCGCCGGTCAGGTCGAAATACGTAGATGCTGAAACCTCATTGCTGAGGAACGGCGTCAACTGGCTATCGAACTGTCCGATGAAAGGTGTCACCGTCGCCCGAACGCGCCACCCCTTGGATGGGTTGAGCGCGTCATCCGTATTGTCGTATTCGGCAAAGGCCGGCAAACCAAACATATAAGACCGGCCTTCGGCATCGCTGGAGGTGCTCTGCGTGACCTCGGCCAGGGTTCCCAATCCGACATTCCAGAACCGGCTGAGCCTGCGTTCCAGGCCCAAGGTCGCCGTGGCACCAACCTCATCAAAGGCATCACTCTCGATATGACGCAGCGAAAGGCCCCCTACCAGATCCTGCCGGTTGCGCCGAAATTGCGGCTTGCGCACCCGCGCCTCGATCCGCTGTTCCGTCAGGCTGACATCGGTCGCCAGTGTGCCGGTCTCATTGGCACCGAACAGATTGCGGTGCTCCAACTCAACCCGCCCGCCTGGTCCGCTATCGGTAGAATACCGCGCACCGACTGCGATCGACCGGAACGGCCTTTGCTCCATCGTGGCAGTAACCGGCACCAGACCCGGCCCGGGCGCAGTCTCCGGCAGATGCACCGCACCGGCTGAAAACAAATTCGTCGCCATCAAATCCCGTTGATAGGCCTGCAATTGGCGCTGATCGACCTTGTCGCCCTCCTGCCACGGCAGGTAACTGCGCAGGTAGGCCTCATCGATATTCGCGATGCCCTTAAAATCCAAAATGCCGTAGGACAGACGCGGCCCCGTCTCAATCGTCGACGTCACAGCCAGCCCGGCATTCTCCATATCCGCCTCGGCCTCACGTCCAGCAAAGCTGGCATAGGGATAGCCCAGTTCGTGCAGGCGGTTTACCGCCGTTGCCTCAGCCTCCAGGATTCTCTGCGCAACTGCCGTTTCGCCGACCGGCGAGCCATAGAATGTCTTTGCCGCACGCGGAGCCTTCCCGCCCGGCAATGGCGGCGACATCACGAATGCGTGGCTGGATAGCTGAAATGCCCGGCCCGGCTTAACCGTTATCGTCACCTTAGCCTTTGTGGCGTTTGGATCGTCGGCCGGGTCTGATTCAACCGCCGCACTCGCTGTAGCTTGGTAGTAGCCGTGTGAGCGCAGCACTCTCGCCGCAATATCCCGGTCATCTTGAGCGCGTCGGCTCAACAACGCGATGCTTGGGGCACCGTTCTCGCGATATCGGTAAACGGCCAACGCCGCTTCCAGGTTCGCTGTGGCAGCGTCGGTCGGCGCGCCTTCTAGCGTGATCTCATAGCTAACGCTGACAGGATTTTTTTCAGCTGCAGCCGTCTTCTGCTTTGCTGGGTCCGCAGCCGCAACACTGGTCACGCCCAGGACACCCGAGAATATCGCGGCCATCCAACAGAGCAGCAAACCGCACCAGGCGGCTTTGACAGGTCGTGTGTGTTTCAAAGCAAAGCCACCGAATTCCAGCAGGCAACGCCCACGGCACGCGCACAGCCATTGGTTGGCGCGAATACAGGCAAACATTTCAGCGAACGTTTTGGTCGATATAGCTGCGATCCGCCTTACGTCCAGGCTCTATCCTGGACGATTCTGCATACCGCAGAAAGACGGCGGGATTACGTCACACAGCTAGGACGCGATCCAACCACTTCAATACGCCTTTCGGCTGGGACTTGTCCTCTGGCAGTGCCGCATGACGGCTCGCAGCCTCCCGCGGCGGCAGGTATTTGTTGGTGGGCTTGTGCCCCAGCTCCGGCATCAGATCATAGCCGAGACGCTCTACAACAAGTTGTGATACCGCCGAGTTCGGGTCGTTGAAATCTCCGAAATGACGAGCGCCTGCTGGGCAGGTAGAAACACAGACCGGCACCCGCTCCTCTTCTTCCAGCGTCTCGTTGTAGATGCGGTCAACGCAGAGCGTGCACTTCTTCATCACGCCTTCGTCCACATCAAACTCGCGCGCGCCATAGGGGCAGGCCCAGGAACAGAGCTTGCAGCCGATGCAGGTGTCCGCATTCACCAGGACGATGCCGTCTTCCTCACGCTTATAGCTGGCGCCAGTCGGGCAAACGGTGACGCAAGGCGCATCCTCGCAATGGAGGCAGGATTTCGGGAAATGGACGGTCCGTCCATCAGCACCATCGCCGGCCTCATAAGAGTGCACACGGTTAAACCAGACTCCATCCGGCTCCGCGCCATAGGGGTCGGTATCGGTTAACGGTGCAGAGTGCCCGCCAGTGTTCCACTCCTTGCAGTTCACCGCGCAAGCATGGCAGCCAACGCAAATGTCCAGGTCAATGACCAGACCGAGCTTGGTAGTGGTAGATGTTGGGAGGGAGGTCATATCTCTTCCTAAGCCCGCTTCGCGCCATAGCGCAGGATTTTCGGCTGCTCCATCACACTCTTCGGCGGTTTCAACGCCGTGTGCATTGGCTCCACCTGCTCAGCGGAGACTTTTTCCATCCGCACCCGCAGGTCGTACCAGGCCGCCTGCCCGGTCACCGGATCCGTGTTGGAGGTCTTTTTGTCGGGCAGCAACTCGCTGATCAGATGGTTCAACAGGAAGCCCTTGGTCACCTCAGGCGCGTCCTCATCCAGGTTCCACGCGCCTTTGCGCTTGCCGATGGCGTTCCAGGTCCAGACCGTGTCTGGATTGACGCCCTCCATCAGCTTTACCGGCGCAACAATCGCGCCATGATGCGAGGTCAGCCGCACCCAGTCGCCATCCTCCAGCCCATGTTTGTCACCCAACACCCGGGACATAAACAACGGGTTAGAGCCATGGATCTGCCGCAACCAGGCATTCTGAGAGCCCCAGGAATGATACATCGCCGCCGGGCGCTGCGTAATTGCATGCAGCGGGAAATCCTTGCCGGAAACCGCGGCTTCCTCGAACGGCGCATACCAAATTGGCAGCGGATCGAAATATGTGGCAATCCGCTCGCGCTCGTCCTCAGGCGGCAGGATATCGCCATGGCCCTGGCCGGCCAGCCGGAATTTCTGCAATGGCTCGGAATACATCTGCAGCACGATCTGGTCCGCATTGGGGATGAAGCCCATGCCAGCCGACCACTCCAGATATTCCTTGTTCGAATGCTTGAAGTAGAGCTGGCTCTCGTCCAGTTCGTGCTGCCAGAAGCAGCCATTGTCGATATAGCGCTGCAACTGGTCCGGGTTCGGCTCGCCCTTGCCGTAGCTCTCGCCGTTCGCGCCGCGGAAGCCCGCCAGCGGCCCGATATCCGGGCCGCCGCGAGTGTGGTTCACCAGATAATCCGGATACAGGCCGGGGAACTTCGCCGTGCCATCCTCGTTCGTGAACGCCGGCAGGCCAAGGCGATAGCCCAGGTCGATCACCACGTCCTGGAACGGCCGCACATCGCGGTTCGGCTTCACCACCGGCTGCCGGATCGCATCCGCCGGCCCGTGGGCGCTGGAGATCGGGCGATCCAGGATCGACACCGCATCCCAGCGCTCCAGATAGGTCGTATCCGGCAGGATCAGGTCGGCATAGGCGATGGTCTCGGACCAGAACGCATCGGAATAGATGATGCGCGGAATTTTGTACTCGCCGGTCTCCGGGTCTTTGTCCGTCAGCATGTCCAACGTGCCGGACGTGTTCATCGACGAGTTCCAGCCCATGTTCGCCATGTACATAAACAGGGTGTCGATCTTGTACGGATCTCCGGCCCAGGCGTTGTGGATCACCATGTGCATCATGCCATGGGCGGCTATGGGAGCCTTCCAGCTATAAGCATGATCGATGCGCATCGGCGTGCCGTCACCCTGCAACAGCAGATCATCCGGCCCTGCGGTGAAGCCCAGCGGCGGCCCTGGCATCGGCGTGTTCGGCGCCACATGCTCCGGCTTGCCCGCCGGTTTCGGTCCCGGCGGCGAAGGCCGCGGGAATGGCGCCTTGTAGCGGAAGCTGCCGGGTGTATCGATCGCGCCCAGCACCATCTGCAACAGGTGCAACGTGCGGCAGGTGTGGAAGCCGTTGGTGTGCGCCGAAATTCCGCGCATCGCGTGGATTGCCACTGGGCGGCCAATCATTTGCTCGTGCCGCTTGCCGGTCCAGTCGGTCCATGGCACGTCGAGCGTAACGGTTTCCTTGAAGGCTACGTGTGCCATCTCGGCCGCCACACTGCGGATCGTCTCGGCGGGGATGCCACAGCGCTCCGCCACCGCGTCCGGCGAGTATTCGTCGGCCATGTAGCGGTCAGCCATCAGGTGGAACACCGGCACGGCCTTGCCGCCATCTGGCAACGTCACCTCGCCCACCATCGCCGGCTGCGTGCCGGCAGACTGCGCCTTGACCGTCGCCTGTGCCACTTGATCCCAAGCCAGCGGCGCGCCGTCGTCGTCGCGCACAAACAGGCCGTCATTGGCCTCACCCGGAGCCTGCCGCACTAACCATGTGGCGTTGGT
>CALKDI010000389.1 GCA_938084065.1 uncultured Alphaproteobacteria bacterium | reverse complement strand
TTGCTCAACGAGACAACCGAACTTAGTTTTTGACTGAGGGCGGCACATGCTTTTCTGAGCACAGGATCATCCCTTTCCCGAGGAAGAATCCGTCAGAATTCCATGATTTGCCGTCCTCAGCTACCGCTGTCGTGTAGTGTGAAGGTTTGGAAAACCCCCGCGGAAACCTATTTAAATACCGCGTTTCATAACCGTCTACCCTTAACAAACCTCAACATTCCTCAACCCAAAATGCTAAGTTCCCTTAACATTTCTCAACACCAAATCGCTACCCCCATCCCACATATCCATCCCGAGTCTGCGGCAGTTTCTTACCCAGAATAGAGCCTGCCACCACATTGCGCAGCACCTCCGCCGTGCCGCCACCGATGGTGAACATGCGGACGTCGCGGGCCATCCGCTCTATCGGGTTATTACGGGAATACCCCCGCGCGCCAAAGAACTGCAGCGCGTCGTTCACCACTTGGATCGCATTCTCCGACGTGAATATCTTCGCCTGCGCTGCCATCAGCATGTCCGGAAAGCCGTTCTCGCCGCTGGCCGCCGCTTTATAGATCAGCGCCTGAGAGGCTGCCAGCTTGATGGACATGTCCGCCAGCTTCCATTGCAGGCCCTGGAACTCATTGATCGGGCGGCCAAATTGGTGCCGTTCCTCTGACCAGTCCAGCGCCAGTTGGTAGGCGCCCTCGGCAATGCCCAGTGCCACAGTCCCAGCCCCAACACGTTGCGAGTTGTAGGCGGTCATCAGGTCGGCAAAGCCCTTTTTGAGCCCGCGCGGCGGGATCACCAGCGCGCTCGGCGGCAGGTCCATATCCTCGAACGCAATCTCCGCCTCCGGGATACCGCGCAGCCCCATGGTCGGCTCGCGCTTGACGATTTTGAGGCCCGGCGTCTCATCCCGCACGGCCATGAAGCCGCCAATCCCCAACTCCTCGCCGGCCTCATCAAAGACCTTGGCAAAGATCAAATGCAGGCGGGAGACGCCGCCGCCGGTGATCCAATGCTTGGTGCCGTTGACGATATAGCGGTTGCCCTTCATATCCGCCCGCGTCGTCATCTCTCCAGCCGACGAGCCAGCGCCCGGCTCCGTAATACAGATTGCCGGCTTATCACCCGCCAGCACCATGTCGGCAGCGAACTTCTTTTGCTCGTGGGAGCCATAGGCCATGATCGCGGAGATCGCGCCCATGTTGGTCTCCACCGCAATCCGCCCGGTGACAGAGCATTCCTTGCTCATCTCCTCGATCAGTAGCACCGCATCCATCCACGAGCCGCCCTTGCCGCCATACTCGGTCGGGATGGTCATGCCCAGGAAGCCCGCATCTTTCAGCTTGTCCACGTTGTCCCAAGGATATTCCTCCGTCCGGTCGACCTCAGCGGAGCGTTCGCGCACAGGGCCTTGCGCCAATTCACGGGCGGCAGCGCGGAGTTTCTCTTGTTCGGCAGTGATGGCGACATGCATGGGAATTGGGCCTTCCGGTGAGGGGGAACAGAGGATGTACCAGGGTCTGCGGTTATCGCTCAACCCGTGTTTGTCGGCAACCGAGCCAGAGCGTCAGTAACGCCGCCACTTTGAAACCGGCCGCGACGGCCAGAACCGGCGCATAGCTGCCGAAATGCTCCACCAGCACGCCATAGAGTAAGGGGCCGAAGGCGGAGCCAAACTGGATGCAGGTACCGGCAACGCCGTAGACCGCACCGAACGCTTCCGCCCCGAACTCCCGCCGGATGACGATGGGGGAGAGGGTGGTGATCTGGCCCAGGCAAAAGCCATAGATCAGGCTGACCGGCACCAGCACCGGTATGCTGGGCCAGAGCGCAAATGCTGTCAGCACCAGGGTCTGCACGGCGAACACGCCCATGGTGTAACGGCGCGGGTCTACCCGATCGATCACCCGGGCCAGCACCAGCCGCCCGATCAACCCGGCCGCGCCCGTCGCGCTGATCAGAAGCCCGGCCGCCGCGGCGCCAATCATCGGCTGGGCCAACGCGTAGTGGTGGGTCAGGAAGCCAACCTGCACGATCAATCCCAACGCAAAGCCAATCGCTACAGTCCATAGAGCGAGGGATCGCGTTGCACTGCTGCGCCCGGCTGTCGTGGCTGCTCCTGTTCGGACCCGCGCATGGGTACCGGCAGGGTCGCCATCGCGGTCCAGCCCCAGATCGGCGGGTCTTCGCACTCGCAGGACCGTTAGGGTGAGGGGCAGCATGACCGCCACCAGTACAATTGCGGCGATGAGTGTTGCCTGGTCAAAACCCCAGTCGCTTATGGCGAAGACCAGCACCGGCACCACCAGCATTGCCCCAAAGCTCGCGCCAGTCATGGCAAGGGCGATGCTGCGGCCCTGGTGTCGCTCGAACCAGGGCGCGACTGTGGCGCTCAAGCCAGTCACCGACATCGTGGCGTAGCCGAAGCCCATGAAGAGGAAAGCCGCATACAAATGCCAGACCGCCTCCAACCGTCCGACCCAAACGACACCCGCGGCCAGGAACAGCACCCCTAGCGATAGCACCGGGCGTGGACCGTAGCGGTCGATGGCACGGCCAATGGCTGGCAGGCAGATTGCATTGACCAAGAAAAACACGGTCAGCGCGGAGGTAATAACTTCGGTCGACCATCCTGTTTCGCCGCGGATCTCGGGCAGATACACACTCCCACCGAAGACTCCCAACCCCCAGGTAAACACCGCCGCCGCAAAACAGACCCCGACAATGCGCCAGCCATAGTACATCGCGATCAAGATCCTGCGCACGGGACAGACGCGGCGCGGCCGCTCTATCCCATCACAGTGGCCTGATTTTGGGCGAATGGTCAACGCAGGCGACAAGAGGCTAGCCATCCGACGGTCAAACCAGCAAACTTGCATCCCCCATCCGTTTTCTGGCCGGAGGCTGTATGACCTGGCGCATTGGTGTCGATATTGGCGGCACCTTCACTGACGTTGCAATGATTGAGGAGGCCTCTGGCCGCATCGGCATTGCCAAGACCCCAACCACGCCGGACGATTTCGGCCGCGGTGTGCTCAACGGTCTGAATGAGGCGTTGGCTAAGTATGGCCTGCCTGCCGCGGACGTGACCTTGCTGAGCCACGCGACAACGGTCGTTACCAACGCCTTGCTGGAGAATAAGGGCGCCCGCATCGCCCTGGTGACCACAAGCGGCTTTCGCGATGTGCTGGAGTTGCGGCGCTCGGCCCGGGCCGATCTCTACGATCTGTTTCAGGACCCGCCTGCCGTGCTCGTCCCCCGCCATCGCCGGCTGGAGGTGACGGAGCGCATCGGCGCCGATGGCTCGGTGGTCGTGCCGCTAGCGACCACAGAACTTGCCGGGTTGATCGATCAACTCCGGGCGATGGAAGTCGAGTCGGTGGCCGTCTCCTTCCTGTTTTCCTTCCAAAATTCGGCCCACGAGAAGGCTGTAGGCGAGGCCATACGCGCCGGCTTGCCGGGCGTGTCCGTGTTCCTCTCGTCCGAAGTTCTGCCCGAAATCCGCGAGTTTGAGCGCACGTCGACCACCGCCGTCTGCGCCTATGTCGGCCCGATCCTGGACAGCTATTTGCGTCGTTTGCAGGCAGCGGCCAACTCGCTTGGACTGCCGGACCTGATGGTGATGGGCTCTGCTGGCGGCGTGCTGGACGTGCCCGCAGCGCTCGCCATGCCAGCCGCAGCGGTCGAAAGCGGCCCGGCGGCAGGCGTCATCGCGGCGCAAATGATAGGCAAGCAGATGGGCCAGCCCAACCTGCTGTCCTTCGATATGGGCGGCACCACGGCCAAGGCGTCTTTGATCGACAATGGCCGGGTTGAGACTACGGCGGAATACGAGGTTGGCTCGTCCGCCAGCCAAAGCCGCTGGCTGCACGGCACTGGCCACCCGATCCGCGTGCCGGTGATCGACTTGGCGGAGGTCTCGGCAGGCGGCGGTTCCATCGCCTGGATAGACCCTGCCGGCGCACTGCGCGTCGGCCCGCACTCCGCAGGCGCGACTCCAGGGCCGGTCTGCTATGGCCAGGGCGGGACCGAGCCAACGATCACTGACGTCAACATGGTACTTGGCTATCTGGATGCCACGTCGTTGCTGGGCGGTGATCTGCCCATCGATTATGTGGCGGCAGAAGCCTCAATCCGCACAAAGGTCGCCGAACCGCTCGGCCAAAGCGTTGAGCAGGCTGCGTCCGGCATCCGTGCCATCGTCAACAATTCTATGGCAGAGGCGTTGCGCATGGTCTCGGTCGAGCGTGGCCATGATCCGCGGGAGTTCTCGATGGTTGCCTTCGGAGGCGCCGGCCCGTTACACGCCTGCGCGTTGGCTGAGGAGTTGGACGTGCCGGAGGTGATCGTGCCCCCAATCCCCGGAGCTTTCTCGGCTCTGGGCTTGGTTGGCGCGGACATCCGTCGCGACTACGCCCGCACCATCTACGCGCCGCTAGAGGCCCTAACGCCAGAGCACCTGACCGCAATCTGGGATGACATGGCCGCAGAGGGCAGGGATATGCTGGCGGCGGCTAACGTGCCGCCCGAACGCCAGGTATTGCTGCGCCAAGCTGACCTCCGCTATGGCCGGCAGGCGTACGAACTGACCGTGGATGCGCCAGAAGGCCCAATCAGTGTGACGACGCTGCAAAGTCTGGCCGACGGTTTCCACACAGCGCACGAACGCACCTATGGCCACAAGAACGAGGCAGAGCCGGTGCACATCGTGACCTTACGCCTCTCCGCCGTCGGTAAGCTCGGCCAACCCCACTTTGCCGAAGCAACCGGCGACGGCAACAGCCAAAAAGCTGAGCGCCCAGCATGGTTTGCCTCGACTGGCCGCGTCCCAACCCCCGTCCACGACCGCGCCCGACTCGCCGTAGGGCAGGTGCTGCAAGGCCCCGCCATCGTCGAGTCCCTGGACAGCACTCTCGTCCTCCAGCCCGGCTGGCAGGCGCGGGTGGATGATGCCGGTTTCCTCCGTCTTACCCGGAGCCAATGATTATGACTGATAGAACATTCGACCCCGCCACATTCGAGGTGGTCAAAAACTCTCTCTCCAAGATTGCCGAGGAGATGAAAATCGTCCTCGCCAAGACGGCCTATTCGCCGATCCTGAAGGTCGCCGGCGACTATTCCTGCGGCGTGTTTGATGTGGCTGGCAACATGGTCGCCCAAGGCCCGGACCTGCCCATTCATCTAGGCTCCATGCCGGACGCGGTGCGCGCGGTGGTTCAGGTATTCCATGACGACGTGGCCGACGGCGACGTCTTCATCCATAACGATCCGTATTTTGGCGGCTCGCACCTGCCGGATGTGAACGTGGTGATGCCAGCGTTCTTCCAGGGGGAGTTGCTGGGCTATACCTGCGTGCGGGCGCACTGGCCGGATGTGGGCAGCGCCACGCCGGGCTCCTACGGCGCGGTGACAGATATCTATGGCGAGGGTCTGCGCCTGCCGCCAGTGCGGCTATATCGTGACCACGTTATCGACCGGAACATTCAGGCCATCATCATGGCCAATGTTCGCACACCGGAGGAACGCATTGGCGACCTCCGCGCCCAGGTCGCCGCCAACCGCCGCGCCTGCCAGCGTCTGGCTGCTCTCGCCGAAAAGCACACGGCTGCGGGCCTAAAAGCGATCATGGCGGAGGTCATGGACTATGCCGAACGAATGATGCGCCTGATGCTGGCCGACCTGCCGGATGGCGAAGCCAGTTTCGAAGATTTCTGCGATGGCGACGGCATTCTGGAGGATGGCGAGACCGAGGACGCAATCTTCTGGGTGCGGATGACCATCACCAAGAAGGGCGATACTATCACTGTTGATTTCGCCGGCTCCGACCCAAAAGTGGCCGGCCCGATCAACGCGCCGCTTAGCGTCACTGCCAGCGGTGTGTTCACGGCGCTGAAGATGGTGGTGGACCCGAACAGCCTGATCCCCGCCAACTCCGGCACCTGGCGGCCGATCACAGTGACAGCGCCCAAGGGCAGCGTGGTGAACGCGGAATTCCCGTCGCCCGTCGTCTACGCCAACCACGAGATGAGCCATCGCGTGTGTGATATGACGTTTGGCGCGCTGTCCCAGTTCATGCCGAACAACGTGATGGCGTGCAGCCAAGGCACCAGCGCCGTCGTCACCTTCGGCGGCCAGGACCCACGCAACGGCAACCGCTATGTCTCGTACGAGACCATCAAAGGCGGCACCGGCGCGCGACCGGGCAAGGATGGCATCAACACCATTGCAGCCGGCATCTCCAACACCATGAACACCCCCATCGAGGTACTGGAAATGAGCTTCCCACTGCGGGTGGACTATTACGCCATCACTGCTGGCAGCGGCGGCGAAGGCCGATGGCGCGGTGGCTGCGGAGCCGAACGTGCCTGGACCGTGCTGGACCATACCAGCCGGGCCACCGTCTGCTTCGAACGCACCCGCTCCGCCCCCTTCGGCATTTGTGGCGGCGAGGCCGGTGCAGCCGCGAAGATCAAGCTGCGCCTGCCGGATGGAAGAGAGCGTGCGTTGACCTCAAAAGGCGCTTTCGATGCTCCCGCCGGCTCTCAGGTGATCATTGAAGCCCCTGGCGGAGGTGGCTATGGCGCTTCAGCAGAGCGTGACCCGGCAGCGCGGGTTCGGGATGCGGCGGATGGGTATGTTGGGTAGTCAATTTACAGGAGGCTGCCGCACGTGACCAACCGCACCTACTTCACCCCCGCTGGCGGACTGCCGCCGCAGTCGCAGTTGCTGACCAGCCGGGCAGTTTTTACCGATGCCTACGCGGTGATCCCGCGGGGGGTGATGACGGATATCGTCACCAGCATGCTGCCGTTTTGGGATGGCACGCGCGCTTGGATGTTATCCCGCCCGCTCTCCGGCTTTGCCGAGACGTTCTCTCAATGCATTGTCGAACTCGCGCCTAGCGGCGGCAGTAACCAGCCTGAGCCGGATCCGGAGGCCGAGGCTGGTTTGTTCGTAGTCGCGGGCACGCTGGACCTAACTATTGCCGGCGCAAAGCATACCCTGGGGCCCGGCGGGTTTGCTTTTGTACCAGCGGGCACGGCCTGGACTGTGCGCAACAGTTCCGCCATCCCGGCAAGTTTCCACTGGATCCGCAAGCGCTTTCAGGCGGTTGATGGTCTCGCCCCGCCCGACCCGATCGTGTTGAACGAGCAAAACCTCCAACCCACCGCCATGCCCGATACCAATGGCGCCTGGGCCACGACGCGGATGATTGATCCGGCAGATATCCGCTATGACATGCACGTCAACATCGTCACCTTTGCACCCGGCGCCGTCATCCCGTTCGCCGAGACGCATGTGATGGAGCACGGGCTCTATATGTTGCAGGGCAAAGGCGTTTACCGCCTGAACCAGGATTGGGTGGAGGTCGAGGCCGGGGATTTCCTCTGGCTGCGCGCCTACTGCCCGCAGGCTTGCTATGCGGGTGGGCCGGAGCCGTTTCGGTATTTGCTCTATAAGGACGTAAACCGTCACGCGGACCTCTCGCCGGTGCGCGCGCGGTGAGTGTGTCTCGCACCGTTAAAGCACAACCTCTGACCGCGGAGGCCTTCGCGCCGTTCGGCCAGGTGATTGAGGCGACAGGCGAGCCCAGCTTCTTGATCAACAACGGCCGTTGCGGGCGCTACCACGATCTCGCTCGGCCCGAGATTTTGGGGGAGCGGGCCGAGGTTACCCTGAGTGTCGGTCGCAGCGATTCCGTCAGCCTGCCCTATACCCTCGACCTGCTGGAGCGGCACCCGCTTGGCAGCCAGGCTTTCGTGCCAATGGCTGCGACGCCAATGTTGGTCATGGTCGCACCGGATGTGGGCGGCAAGCCAGGAGAGCCGGTCGCCTTCCTCAGCAAAGCAGGGCAGGGCGTGCAATACCACGCCGGGGCCTGGCACGGGGTGCTAGCGCCGCTTAATGGGCCTGCGGATTTTCTTATCGTTGATCGCGTTGGATCGGGTGATAACCTAGAAGAAGTTTCGCTCGCTGAGCCCTTCCTGATTGTTGAATAGGCCCATCATCATGTCCTTTTCCATCACCGAACCCGCCCGCCAAACGCCCGTTATTGCAGAGGCGGACGTGGTTATCCTGGGCGGCGGACCGGCGGGCATCGCTGCCGCTGCATCCGCTGCGCGCACCGGTGCATCCACCATCTTGCTGGAACGTTACGGCTTTCTGGGTGGCATGGGTACAGCGGCGATGGTGACGAATTTCTGTGGCCTGCACGCGGATATTAATGGCTCAATCCAGCAGGTAGTGCACGGCGTCGCCGACGACCTTCTGGAACGCCTGGCCCGGCTGGATGGCTTGCGCGCGCCGCATATCGTGCAAGGACATGATGGCCGCCGCACTGGTGCACAGGCCTATGACACTGCCGCTTACAAGCTGGCTGCCGATGATATCTTGACCGGCGCTGGCGTTGATTTGCGGTTTCATGTGCAGGCTGTTGGCGCTGTGATGGATGGAGAGCGCATTGACGCTATTCTGGTCGAGACCAAGTCTGGCCGCGGCGCGATCCGGGCCCGGACGTTCATAGATTGCTCGGGCGATGCAGACCTCGCGGCCTGGGCCGGCGCGCCCTACGCTCTGGGGGCGGACGATGGTTTCCTAGCCTTTCCGACGCTGATGTTCCGGCTTGGCAATGTGAATGATGACGTGGCCGAGAATGAAGGTCGCCACAAGCTGCGCGAACTTATAGCTGAGGCCAACGCGTCCGGCGCCTACACCCTGCCGCGGAAGGCTGGCATTATCCGTGGACAGGCGCATGGCGGTGAGTGGCGGGCGAATCTGACCCAGATCAGCCGGGACGGCGGTCCGATCAACGGTGCCAATGCCGACGATCTTGCCTATGCAGAGGTGCAGGGGCGGCGGCAGGTGCAGGAGTATTTTCGCTTTCTTCGCGACAAGGTTCCTGGCTTTGAAAAGGCCTATCTGCTGGAGACCGCGGCACAGGTTGGCATCCGCGAGACCCGTCGCATCCAAGGCAACCACTTGCTCGATGGTGAG
>CALKDI010000388.1 GCA_938084065.1 uncultured Alphaproteobacteria bacterium | reverse complement strand
TCGCGCAGGTCGGTGGTGCGTGGACGCCCGCCCGGTTTCGCTGGCGGCAAAAATGGCGCAATCAACGCCCATTCCTGATCCAGCATGTCGCTTGGATAACGGACTGTCTTGCGGCTATGCTCAACGCGAGCGGTATCTGTCCAGGGCATATGATCCTCCATCTCTTCACAAAGACGGTGAATCACAACCCACTGATATCGTTCAACTACTTTTCGGGCAGGCTCTCAGAAATTTCATGCGTTAGCCCTGCCTTCAGGGTGTCCTGATCAAAGGCGGTTCGGAGAGCCGCGGTCACGATCGGGCGGTCCTTCTTGCTGACGCAGGCGAGCGCGTTCCGCATGAAGTGGACGCGACAGCGCTGGATTGTGGCCCCCAGAACCTTTGATGCAGCAGCCTTCAGGCCCTTGTGGTCGTCCGTTGCCCGGCAGGGCATGTTTACATGCCCAAGAGGGGGCGATGATCAGACGAGTGCCGCGCAGGCCGCGGTCGGCGAGAGAGCGGAGGAACTCGTCCCAGAACACCTCTGCTTCGCTGGGCTGGACGGCGATGCCCAGAACCTCTCTGCGCCCGTCTGATACCCGGCAGGCGATTTGCAAAGCAAATCTGCCGAGAGGGCAGATTGACTGCTACAGCCACTATGACGGCGACGGAGACGATCCTCCCGGACCGGCGGACCTTGATGTAGGTGGCATCGAGCCAGAGGTAGGGCCATTCGCCTTCCAGTGGCCGATTCAGAAAGGCATTAACCCGCTCGTCGATCTCGCCACAAAGCCGCGAAACTTGGCTTTTCGACACGCCGGTCATGCCCCCTTACGGCGTTTGCATGCAAACGCCTGCCGGGCAACGCATGGCCTTGACCAGGTCATCGACTGAGCGCGTTGAGAGACCTTGAACGTAGGCTTCCTGAACAACAGCGGTCATCGCCTTCTCCGCCACCCGGCGTGGCTCCAGGAACTCAGGAAAATAGGTGCCCTTGCGCAACTTCGGTATCTGGACATCCACGGTCCCGGCTCGGGTATTCCAGGCCCGGGCGCGATACCCGTTTCGGTGGTTCTCCCGTTCGACACTGCGCTCGTGCAGGCCAGCACCGCAGAGCTGATCAACATCCAGGGCCATCAGTCGGTCGGCAACGAAACCCAGCATCTCAGCCAGCACATGCGTGTCTGGCGTTTCTGACAAGAGCGCACGCAGGGCTGCAGTTTCTGATAGGGTATCTTTGGTCATGGTTAGTCTCCTTGGTCAAAGGTCGGTCGGCAAACCAAACCTTAGCCGGAGAACAACCGTGGCCGCCAAGCCGCCCGCGCGGGCTGCGCCTGAGCTACGCGAGGCTCCGCTCAGCCCGCGCTACCGACCGAAATTACACCACGCCATGGGACACTGCCCCTCTTCCAAAGGGTCGAACGCGACCTCACGGCCTTCTGGAGAGATAATGGAGGCGATCAACGTGCCCGACAAAATGATATAGACATCGTCATCCTCATCCAGATGCTGCACCACCACCTCGCCCGGCTTAAAATTTGAACGACGCACACTATGCGCTAAAAGCAGCCGCTCATTCTCATCCAGGTCCTGAAATAGCGAAACTTTGCTAAGCGCAGCAGCAACGGCCTCATGCGGATTGTTAGCGGTCACCTGGGGGCCTCCACGGGTATGGTAGAACTGGTTCAGTTCCACCAATCACTCAATCGCAACAACCCCCAAGCCAGACATGGCGAAAGACTACGCCATCCTTGCTCGGCCAGATAGGCTTACTCGATTAGGTTACTGTCCCCGCCGCCTTCGCCCCTTGCCAGACTTGCCCTGCTTACCAGTACTCGCCCTAGCCGACCTAGCACCCGCCGAAATCCGCTCGATCTCTGTGTTGCCGACGCTGGGCTTGCCGGCCTTCTTGTGGCCAAAGCCGCGGTCTTCTAACCCCAGATCCATTTTCTTCAACCGCTGGATTTCGTCACGGAAGCGCGCGGCGTCCTCGAATTCCAGGTCAGCCGCTGCCGCCCGCATCTTCTTCTCCAGATCGGCCAGCGTCGTTTCCAAATTGGAGCCAATGCGGTCGCCTTCGCCCAGCACGCCAGTATCGACGTTCAGACTATCGCGTGAGTACACGCCCTGCAGAATATCGCTGATACCCTTCTTCACACTCGCCGGCGTGATGCCGTGCTCGATGTTGTAGGCCTGCTGCCGCTCCCGCCGCCGCGAGGTCTCGTCCAGCGCCTTGGTCAGCGACTTGGTCATCACATCCGCATAGAGGATCACCCGTCCCTCTACATTCCGCGCCGCCCGGCCAATGGTTTGAATCAGCGACGTGGTAGAGCGCAGATAACCCTCCTTATCCGCATCCAGGATCGCAACCAACTGGCATTCCGGGATGTCCAGCCCCTCGCGCAACAGGTTGATGCCAATCAGAATATCGAACGCACCCAGTCGCAGGTCTCGGATGATCTCGATCCGCTCCAGCGTGTGCACTTCGGAGTGCATGTAGCGCACGCGCATGCCCAGTTCGAACAGATAATCGGTCAGGTCTTCCGCCATTTTCTTTGTCAGCGTCGTCACCAACAGCCTGCCGCCATTGGCCACCACCTCTCGCGCCTCAGCGATCAGATCATCAACCTGGGTCGCAACCGGGCGAATGATACAGACCGGGTCGATTAGGCCCGTGGGCCGCACCACCTGCTCCGTCACCACGCCCTGCACCCGCTCCAACTCCCACGGCCCAGGCGTCGCCGAGACATAGACTGTTTGCGGCCGCATCTCGTCCCACTCCTCGAACTTGAGCGGGCGGTTGTCGATGCAGGACGGCAGGCGAAAGCCGAACTCCGACAGAGTCGACTTGCGCGCATAATCGCCCCGGAACATGCCGCCGACCTGCGGCACGGTCACGTGGCTCTCATCGATGAACAGCATCGCATCCTTGGGGATATACTCAAACAACGTCGGCGGCGCCGCGCCCGGCGGACGACCGGTCAGATAACGCGAGTAGTTCTCGATGCCGTTGCAGGACCCGGTGGTCACCAGCATCTCAATATCAAAGGTTGTCCGCTGCTCCAGCCGCTGCGCCTCCAGCAGTTTGCCCTGGGCGTTCAACTCCTCCAGCCGGCCTTTCAACTCCACCTTGATGCTCTCGACCGCCTGCATCAGTGTCGGCTTTGGCGTCACGTAGTGACTGTTCGGATAAATCCGAACCCGGTCCATGTTGGCGATCTTCTCGCCGGTCAGCGGGTCGAACTCGTGGATCGAGTCGACCTCGTCGCCGAACAGAGATATCCGCCAGGCGCGGTCGTCCAAGTGGGCTGGGTGAATTTCAATCGTATCGCCTCGCACCCGAAATGAGCCGCGGTAGAAGTTAGCGTCGTTGCGCTTGTACTGCAATTCTACCAGCCGGCGCAGAAAGCCATCCCGATCCAGCGGCTTACCGGCGCGCACGTCCAGCGTCATCTCCGCATAGGTCTCGACCGCGCCGATACCGTAAATGCACGAGACCGAGGCGACGATGATCACATCCCGCCGCTCCAGCAACGCCCGCGTCGCTGAGTGGCGCATGCGGTCGATTTCCTCGTTAACGCTGGCCTCTTTCTCCACATACGTATCCGACCGCGGCACATAGGCCTCCGGCTGATAATAGTCGTAGTAGGAGACAAAATACTCGACCGCGTTCTCCGGGAAAAAACCGCGCATCTCCGCATAAAGTTGCGCCGCCAGCGTCTTGTTTGGCGCCAGGATCACCGCGGGCCGCTGCTGTTCCTGGATCATGTGGGCCACGGTGAAGGTCTTGCCGGAGCCGGTAACACCGAGCAGCACCTGATCGCGGTCACCCGCCACCACGCCCGCATTCAACTGCGCAATCGCCTGCGGTTGATCACCTGCCGGCTGAAAATCCGAAACCAACTTAAATGGTGGCGAATCCATCGGCTCCGGAATGACACCACGGCTGGCCGGATCGTAGAGCGCTAGGCGGTCGAGGATGGCGGTGTCCATGGCAGGCCTGCTTCGCTATCATTCGGGCAATCGGTTCGGATTCAATATAGCGCTCCCACGCCTCGACTCCAATCGCCTCGACTCCAAATGCCCCTACTCCACAAAAAGGGACTGCTCATGCCCCAATTCCCGTTTACACCACTCGAAGGCCGCTTCGTCCGCCTCGAACCGCTAGCGCCGGAGCATCGCGCGGAACTTGAGACCGTTGGCTCTGAAGACGCGATCTGGCGCTTCACGCCCCGCGGCGACTCGATCCAGCAGTACCTTGATACGGCCTATGCCGCGATCAAGCAGGACAACCACCACCCCTACGTCGTGCGGCATTTGGCAGATAACAAATTGGCCGGCATGACCCGCCTGTTCGACATTTCGACAGCAAACCGTGGCGCGGAGATCGGCTCAACCTGGTATCACCCAGATTACTGGGCCGGCAAAACCAACCCAGAGTGCAAGCTCCTGCTGCTCCAGCACGCCTTTGAGGTCTGCGGCCTGATCCGCGTGCAACTGAAGACTGATTTCCGCAACAAGCGCAGCCAGGCCGCCATCGCAAAATTCGGCGCCAAGTATGAAGGCACGCTCCGCAATCATATGGTGTTACCTGACGGCCGCTTCCGCGACAGCGTTTATTTCTCGGTACTACCGGACGAGTGGCCAATGGTGAAACAGGGCCTCGAAGCCCGTGTGAACGCCTAAAACGCGCACAAAAGCTACGGCGTTCGCGCCACTCACCTATCACTGCCGTTGACAGAAAATTAACGAATCCAGCCCTACATTAACCACGCTAGCCTATCCCCTAACAAAACGGGCTAGCAGCATGAGCCCCCAGACAAGCCCGGTTTCCCCTGCCGGGCTTGTCACTTTCTAGGCCAAATGTCTTACAAAAAGAGCTATCAACTTTGCCGCTAGTTGTTGCGATTGCGCTGCAAGAGTCCTAGGGTCGCCGCGGTTTCAACCCCAAGCCGCAAGGATCTTTGTGCCATGTCGATCGTTGCCGATCGCCTCTCCGTTATTCAGCCGTCACCGACGGTCGCCATGAACTCCATCGCTATGGAAATGGCCGCCGCTGGTGAAGACGTTATTGGCCTCGCTGTTGGCGAGCCCGATTTCGATACGCCCGATCACATCAAAGAGGCCGGTATCAAAGCGATCCGCGATGGCGACACCAAATACACCGCCCCCGACGGCCGGCCGGAGTTGAAATCTGCCATCTGCCGCAAGCTGAAGCGTGAGAACGGTCTGGAATACGTCAATTCCCAGATCACCATCGGCAATGGCGGTAAGCACGTGCTCTACAACGCGCTCATGGCCAGTGTGAATCCAGGCGATGAGGTGATCATCCCAGCGCCGTATTGGACCAGCTATCCAGATATGGTGTTGCTGGCCGAAGGCACACCCGTCATCGTCCAATGTCCGCTCGAGCAAGGCTTTAAGCTGAAAGGTTCGGATCTAGAGGCCGCGATCACACCCAAGACCAAATGGGTGATCCTGAACTCGCCCTCTAACCCATCCGGCGCGGCCTACACCTGGGACGAGATGAAGGAAATCACCGACGTGCTGGTGCGCCATCCGCACGTGTGGGTGATGACCGACGATATGTACGAGCACATCGTCTATGACAACTTCCAATTCTGCACGCCGGCTCAAGTTGAGCCAAAGCTGTACGACCGCACGTTGACGGTCAACGGCGTCTCCAAAGCCTATGCCATGACCGGCTGGCGCATCGGCTATGCCGCCGGCGCGAAGGAATTGATCGACGCCATCCGCAAAGTCCAATCGCAGAGCACCACCAACCCCAGTTCGATCAGCCAGACCGCTGCGGTCGAGGCTCTGGACGGTCAGCAGAACTACCGGGCTGAGTGGATCGAAAGCTTCCAACGCCGCCGCGATCTGGTCGCCAATGGAATTAACGAGGCTGAAGGCCTGACCTGCAACACGCCGGAAGGCGCCTTCTACGTCTATCCATCCTGCGCCGGCGTCATCGGCAAGAAAACGCCCGATGGCAAAGTGATCGAGACCGACGACGATTTCGCGTTCTATCTGCTGGAGTCCGAAAAAGTCGTGGTCGTGCCTGGGTCCGCCTTTGGCCTCAGCCCGAACTTCCGCATCTCCTACGCAACCAGCGATGAGAAACTGAAAGACGCCTGCAGCCGCATCCAGCGAGCATGCGCGGCGCTGAGCTGATCACCGGCGCGTGTTGTGGGGCGACCAATGCGTCGCCCTGCCTCACCATCCATGGTTACCGCCCCTAATGATCTATGGGAAGTCACGCTAACCCTATGAATCTAGCGCAAATTGGCCAGATCAAGCGGCTCTATTTGATCAAGGTAAGTCGTGCCAGGTTGGTAATCTGCCTCATTAGCGCTCTTGGCACGCCTAGACTCAATTTGGTAACCATAACTGTATAACGTGGATATCAAAAGCCGCGACAACACAGGTACGGTCATCTCGCGGACAACCGCTGGGACAAGAGACTTTGCGAAGGGTCAATTAATGACAAACACGCTAGGCAGTTTCAGCCGACGCGCGCTTCTAGGCGGCTTGTTGGCCGCCCCATTTGTGATCCGTTCAGCAGAAGCGGCAAGTCGGGCCAGAGGCCTATCGATGAAACATCTGCACACCGACGAAACCATCTCCGCCACTTACTGGCGCAATGGAAAATATGATCTCGGTGCCTGGACTGAATTGAACCAGTTTCTGCGAGATTGGCGTACAGATGACGTCATTCATATAGATATGCGCACGCTGGACATGATCCACCGCGTTTGCGACAAGATCGGCGCCCCTAAATCAGCTGAAATTTTCTGCGGCTATCGTTCTGCTAAAACCAACAGAATGTTGCGC
>CALKDI010000387.1 GCA_938084065.1 uncultured Alphaproteobacteria bacterium | reverse complement strand
TCTGGGTCTAGGACCAGATCTAACCCACCGGCGCATTTTTTACAGATGTGCCGGTGGGGCGGACTGTTTGCTACAGAGACGAAAAAGGGGAGCATTGGCCTAGCCAATGCTCCCCTTTTTTATGCGCAGAGTTTAGACGCCTACGGCATAGGCCATGCGGCGGGGGTCGGCAGCGGCGTTCTTAAAGCCGCTATCACGGTCGTCAACGATCAAGCCCATAGAGCCAGCGAGCCAGGTCATGTCTGGCCACCACTCGACCTTGTGGCCTAGTGCGGCTAGCTGGTCGCCAGTGGCCTTGTCCATGCGACCCTCCAGCCGCAGCAGGCCCGGATATTCAGGGTGCGGCTCGAACGAGGAGGGGAAGCTGTAGCTGGCAAAACGTGGTGCCTCCACCGCCTCCTGCGCGCCCATCCCCCAGACGACCAGATTGAGCAGTGTTTGCAGCATCGCTTGTGTCTGCACGTCGCCACCCGGGGTGCCGAATGGTATGAACTTGCCGCCCTGGATCGCCAGCGCCGGGTTCGGTGTCAGACGCGGGCGGCGGTATGGTGCGATCTCGGATGGATGGCCTTCGTCGGCCCAGTTTTGAATGCCGCGGGTGGACGGCACAAAGCCTAGCCCTGGCACGACAGGACTGTTGTAGGAGCCATCGCTGGGCGTTGCAGAGAACACATTGCCTTTCGAATCGACCACACACAGATAGGACGTATCCAGGCTGCTGAGCGTTTCCACCTCACCCGGCAGCGCCGGCGGCGGCTGTTTCAGGCGCGGCGCTTCGCCTTCAATACCCAGATCAGCGCCAGAGGCTGCCGGCGGGCGACCCGGCCAGGCCTTGTTCCATTCGAACTGAGTGGCGCGTTTGGCTGCAAACTCTTTGGAGGAGAGTGCATCAATTGGCACATGCATGTGCCGCGGATCACCGATCCAGGCCTCCCGATCAGCCATAGCCAGCTTGGTCGCTTCGGTCAGCAGATGCACATACTCCGGACTGTTGTGGGTCATGTTCGACAGGTCGAAGCGCTCAACGATGTTCAGGATCTCCAGTAGCGCCGGACCCTGGCACCATGGCCCGCAGGTAAAGACCTCTGTATCGCCAAAGCGGGTGGAGACGGGTGCTTCTATGCCGACCCGGAAGCCGGCCATGTCTTCGCGAGTCATCCAGCCGCCTTCGGCCTGGATGAAGTCGACCATGGTTTTGGCAATATCGCCTTTGTAGAAGACCTCCCGAACTGCGGCGAGGCCGGCCATGCGTCCACCTTTGGCCGCTGCACCGCGCTCAACATCTGCCATGTGCTGCAAGGTGCGACCCAAGTCTGCCTGCACAAAGCGGGAGCCGATAGGCGGCGCTTCATTGTTCTTCAGATAGATGGCAGCAGACGATGGGAAGCTGCGATAGGTGTCGACATTTTGCGCGATGGTCTGGTTCAGCAGAGTGTTCATCGCGAACCCCTCGCTGGCAAACCGGGTTGCCGCGGCGGCGCAGTCGGCGAAGCTCATCGTGCCCCACATCTCCAGTGCGGTGATCCAGGCGTCAGGCGCTGCTGGTACGACGAACGACATCACGCCCTTTGGCTGCTTGCCGCCATGATTGTCCCGGAAATAAGCGGAAGAGGCGGCTTTCGGCCACCAGCCGAGGCCGGAGATGGTAACGACACGCTGCTCCTCCTCCAGCCAGACCATGATCGGTGCGACACCGGCGACACCGACCAGGTCGCTCTGCAATACGCCCAGCGCGATACCGCCGCAGACACCAGCGTCGATAGCATTGCCACCGGCCTCCAGAATGGCGAGCGCGGCGCTACTGGCCAAGTAATGTCCCGCCGAAACGGCGTGGCGGCTGGCGTTGATTTCGGGGCGAAGGGTGTTGGCAGCCATGGTGCGGCACTCCTGAGCACTTGCGATTGGGCACAGTCTGCCGCAAACAACGCTCACAATGAAGCTTTCCGATTTCCAATTCGATCTGCCCGAGCGTCTGATCGCCCAAACCCCAGCGGACCCGCGGGATTCGGCGCGGCTTCTGCACGTGCCGGCCGAGGGCGATTTCCACGACCGCGGCGTGCGCGATCTGCCAGCTCTGTTGCAGTCCGGCGACGTGCTGGTGGTGAATGACACCCGCGTCATTCCTGCCCGTCTGACCGGTAAACGGGGTGAGGCCAAGGTTGAGGTGACGCTACACAAGCAATTGGGCCCGAGCCGTTGGGCAAGTTTTGCCCGCCCTGCCCGAAGGCTACGCCCAGGTGAAACCGTGGTCTTCGCCGACGACTTCTCCGCGACCGTTGAAAGCCGGGATGGTGGCGAGGTGGCCTTGGCCTTCGACGGCGACGATGCCTATGTCGCCCGAGGTCTGGCTGCCCACGGTGTCATGCCACTGCCGCCTTACATCAAACGCCCGGCAGAGGGGCAGGCGGAAGATCGCGACAGCTATCAGACCGTTTTTGCCGCCCGTGATGGCGCAGTGGCCGCCCCTACAGCCTCGCTGCATTTCACGCCGACTTTGGTGGAAGCGATCCGAGCTCGCGGTGTGGAGATCGTGCATGTCACCCTGCATGTTGGCGCCGGCACTTTCCTGCCGGTGAAGGTCGAAGATCTCTCCCAACACGTGATGCATTCCGAATGGGGCGAGGTTTCCGCCGAAGCCGCCGCACGTATCAATGCCTGCCAAGGCCGCGTAGTTGCCGCCGGCACTACGGCTTTGCGCCTGATCGAGAGCGCGGCGGCGGAAGACGGCCGGCTGGAGCCCTGGACCGGCGATACCGATCTGTTCATCCTGCCTGGCTACCGCTTCAAGCGGATTGAAGCGCTACTGACCAACTTCCACCTGCCAGGCTCCACCCTGTTTATGCTGGTCAGTGCCTTCGCTGGAACGAAACGGATGCGGGCGGCGTATGACCACGCCATCGCAGAAGGCTACCGGTTTTTTTCCTACGGCGATGCCAGCTTTTTGGAAAAGTAGTAAAGTTCTAGCCTGTCAGGAGGTCTTATGAACACCAAAACACGATTTGAAGAGCATTGGGTCAACATCCCGCGGGAGCGCCTTGATCGTTACGAGCAAATGTTTGCTTGGAACCCTGCGACGGCGCCCTTCTATACCGCGGCGGACGTGTGCGAAGGCCATTGCATCGTTGATTTTGGCTGTGGCCCGGGACATGCGGCTATTGAGTTTGCAAAGTGGGTAGGGCCGCATGGTCATGTTCATGCTATGGACATCAATGCAGAGTTCATCGCAAGAGCAAAGGTTCGAGCGCATGACAACGGTATGGCTCAATCCATCACCCATCATCTGCTTGAAGACCAAAGCGTACCGTTGCCGGATGGGAGTGTTGACCGGATTATTGTCCGCAATACTCTTATCTATGTTCCAGATCCCATCTACACCCTGCGCGGATTCTATCGCTGTTTGAAGCCTGGCGGTCTGGTGCATGCTATTGAGGGCGACTGGCGATTAACTGCGGTAGAGCCAGTGCCAACACCAGAATGGCGGGCTCTGATAGAAGCCGCTTCTGGGGCTTGGCCTCGACCGGAGATCGGGCGCTCCTTATACGGAATTGCTAAGCAGGCCGGATTTCTAGAAGTCTCAGTTCATGTGTTGACTAGTCCAGACACTACTGGGCGGTTGAAAGGCATGATCGATACGGTCTCGGGCTATGCACGTGAAAGCGGTAAGATGGATCTGGAACGGATAGAGCGGATACTGACCCAGGTGGAGGGGGCGATTGCCAACGGGACCTATCTTGCGATCTCGCCGCAATTTGTCGTTACGGCGCGCATTTGAAGTAATTTCGGTGATTCTTCCGCCTATTCCTACCCATACTGGTTAAGTTGTTAAAAAGTGACCCTGTCCTTCTCCCTCCTATCTACCGCCGGCTCAGCCCGCCGTGGCCGTATCGAAACCGCCCATGGCACTATTGAGACGCCGGTCTTCATGCCCGTCGGCACCGCCGCTACCGTCAAAGCCATGCGCCCGGAGGACGTGGCCTCGACCGGCGCGCAGATCATCCTCGGCAATACGTATCACCTGATGCTGCGGCCAACGGCGGAACTGATTGAGCGGCATGGCGGACTGCACAAATTCATGAACTGGCCGGGGCCGATCCTCACCGATTCCGGCGGGTTTCAGGTTATGAGCCTGACCGAACTCCGCAAAATGACCGAGGAGGGCGTGCGCTTTCGCTCTCACATCGACGGCAGCTATCACATGCTGACGCCGGAGCGCTCCATTGAGATCCAGCACATGCTCGACGCCACTATCACCATGGCTTTCGACGAGTGCACACCCTATCCCGCCACGCACGAGCAGGCAGCCGACAGCATGCGCCTGTCCATGCGCTGGGCGAAACGGTCGAAGGATGCGTTTCGAGCGCGGGAAGGCTATGGCCTATTCGGCATCGTGCAGGGCAGCGTATTCCCCGACCTGCGAGAGGAATCCGCGGCGGCTCTGAAAGACATTGGCTTTGAAGGCTATGCAATCGGTGGCCTGGCTGTGGGGGAGGGGCAGGCGCAGATGTTTGAGGCGCTGGGCTTCACCACTCCGCACCTGCCACAGGACAAGCCGCGCTACCTGATGGGCGTTGGCCGCCCGTCCGATATCGTTGGCGCGGTCGCCCGCGGCATAGATATGTTCGACTGTGTCATGCCCACCCGCTCCGGTCGCACCGCGCAGGCCTTTACCCGCGAGGGCGAGTTGAACCTGCGCAATGCCAAACATGCGGATGACCCGGCTCCGCTGGACACCGGCTGTTCCTGCCCCGCGTGCCGCAGCTATTCTCGAGCCTATCTGCGCCATCTGGTGAAGGCGGAGGAGATCTTGGGCATGATGCTGCTGACCTGGCACAACCTGCAATTCTACCAGGACCTGATGACCGCCTTGCGCGAGGTTATTGCCGCTGGCGACGACCTATCCGGAGATCCTCAAGCAATTGTGCAACGTCTGCTGCCGCCTGTTTAGCCAAAGTTCAAGAGACCCACGCCATGGACAAAATTGCCCACGTCCTAGACCTCGACCGTCAGCGCATTCAGGCGATGATCCAGCGGGATTCGACCAAGCTGATGGCGCTGCTAGCCGATGACGTCTTTTTCATTCACGAGACTTCGGCCAAGGACAACAAGCAGAGCCTGCTGGAGGCCGTGCTGTCCGGCGCCGTTATGTATCGCGCCGTCGAAACATCTGAGATCGAAACCCGCGATATGGGCGATTGGTTGCTGCTGACCGGCAAGGCGCACATCACCATCGCCGTCTCTGGTCGCCGTTCGGAAGTCGCCGTACGGTTCTCCAGCGCCTATGTTGAGCGAGAGGCTGGCTGGCAAATGCAATTCTGGCAGGCAACTAAGCTGCCTGGCTAACCGCTGCGGGTTATTTGCTTTCGACCAGCTTCAAGCCGACGGTGCCGACAGCGATCATGCCGATAAAGACCAGTTTTAGGACGGACATAGGCTCGCGGAACCAGAGCACACCGATCAGCACGATCAGGGCCATGCCGGCCCCAGCCCACACCGCGTAGGCGATGGTGAATGGGATCGTCTTGAACGTCAGCGATAAGGCCCAGAAGCAAATACCATAGCTGACAAGAGCCGCCGCGAAGATCAGCGGTCGGTCGGTCGGGCCGCCGGACAGCTTTAACAGAGTCGTTCCGACAACCTCCAGGATGACGGTCACGGCCAGTAGGAGCCAGGCCAACGCCTTCCCCTACCAGCGAAGGCCAAACAGGCGGCGCTTGGGTTTCGCTGATTGCTCTTCTGCTGTGGGTTTATCTTCGTTGGCTGGGTCGGGCTGGGTTTCAAGCTCATCTTCCAGCAGCTCGGGCTCTTGCTCGAGAACTTCCGGATGAGGTTCAGCCTCCTCAGGCTCGGATAGTACCGGCTCAGGTTCCGGTTCTATTAGTTCTGCAACAGGCTCCGGCTCCAACTCCGGCGCAATAACCGGCTCGGGGATTTCAGCCACAGGCTCCATCACTGGCGCGGCCTCATCCCGGTTCAGGCCCATTAGCGAGCGGGCGTAGTCCTCAGGCAGGAAGGGCCGCATGTCTTCCGCACTTTCGCCAACGCCGATGGCGTGCACGGGCAGGCCGAACTTCTCTGCCAGCGACACCAGCACGCCGCCGCGGGCGGTGCCGTCCAGTTTGGTGACAATCAGGCCGGAGATATTGGCCATGGTCTGAAACGTCTCGACCTGAGCATGCGCGTTCTGGCCGGTGGTCGCATCTAGGATCAGCACGGTGTCGTGCGGCGCTTCCGGATCAAGTTTCTTGATGACGCGCGTAATCTTCTGCAGCTCTTGCATCAGATTGTCTTTGTTGTGCAGTCGTCCGGCGGTGTCGATCAACAAAACGTCGGCACCGGCGGCCTTGGCCTGCTCCAGTGCTCCAAAAGCGAGCCCTGCAGCATCTGCGCCATGATTGCCGGACACAAACTGAGCGCCGGTGCGATCTGCCCAAATCTGAAGTTGCTCGACCGCTGCGGCGCGGAACGTATCGCCGGCAGCCATGAAGACGCTTTTACCCTCGGCGCGGAATTGCTGCGCCAGCTTGCCGATGGTCGTGGTCTTGCCGACACCGTTCACGCCCGCGACCAGCACCACGTGCGGTTTGCGCGTTGGGTCGATGGTAAGCGGATGTGCCACCGGCTCCAGCATCTTAGCGATGTCGAGTGCGAAGGCCTCTCGCACCTCCAGGTCGGTCACTTCTTTGTCGAACTTTTCGCGCGCTAGACTGGCGGTGAGCTTAGCGGCGGTGGCGGGGCCCAGGTCCGCCATGATCAGGACCTCTTCCAACTCCTCCAGCGCCTCGTCATCGAGGCGGCGTTTGGTTGAGAAGACACCGGTGATGCCGCCGGTCAGCCGCTCGGTAGAACGGGAAAGGCCAGCACGGAGGCGGCCAAAAAATCCTGGGCGTTTCGGTTCGTCAGCCATGATCTAGACAGGGTCCGTGGTCAGGTGTTGGCCGGCAACACCGGTGATTGTGCAAGCCGCTATTGTGCCTTCTGCCAGCGCCGGGTCGGTCCGCACGGGTGCGAATCCCTCCGTGCGCCCCTGGCCGGGCTTCTCGATCAGAATGCGCTCCGTTTGGCCGACACGGGATGTGAGGTAGTGCCCAACGGCCTGCTCGCCAGCGGCGCGGAGGCGGGCAGCACGGTCCTTGCGCACTGGGCCTGGCAATTGGGGCATGCGGGCCGCAGGCGTGCCGTCGCGGGCGGAGTAGGGGAAGACGTGCAACCAGGTAAGTCCGCACTCCTCAACCAATGCCAGGCTATCGGCGAAGTGTTCGTCCGTCTCGGTCGGGAAGCCGGCGATTAAGTCCGCGCCGAAGGTGATATCCGGGCGCAGGCGGCGGGCCTCGCGGCAGAAATCGATGGCTTGAGCGCGCAAATGGCGGCGTTTCATGCGCTTCAGGATCATGTCCGCGCCAGCCTGGAGTGACAGGTGCAAGTGCGGCATCAGCCGTTCCTCCTCTGCGATCAGGCGCCAGAGGTCGGCATCCACCTCGGCCACGTCCAGCGAGGAGAGGCGCAGGCGAGGCAACTCCGGCACGCAGGCCAGCAGGCGGCGGATCATCTGGCCGAGACTGGGCGAGCCTGGAAGGTCTGTGCCATAGGCGGTGACATCGACGCCAGTCAGCACCACCTCCTGAAAGCCTTTCTCCACCAGCCCTTGAACCTGCTCCACCAGCACGCCGATTGGCACGGAGCGGTTCGGACCGCGGCCATAGGGGATGATGCAGAAGGTGCAGCGGTGATCGCAGCCCTGCTGCACCTCGATGAAGGCGCGGGTGCGACCGTCGAAGCCGTCAATCAGGTGCGCTGCGGTCTCTCGCGCCATCTGAATGTCATTCACCTGGGCGACAGCGCCGCCGGGCGTCAGGGCTTCCTTGAGAGCGGCAGCGTCTAGCTTTTCCTGGTTGCCCAGGACCGAGTCGACTTCTGGCATGTTCAGCCAGTTGGCCGGCGCGATTTGCGCTGCACAGCCTGTGACGACAATGCGCGCGTCTGGATGCTCCCGTCTGGCCCGACGGATAGCCTGTCGCGCTTGCCGCTCGGCTTCGGAGGTGACAGCGCAGGTGTTGACGATGATGGCGCCGCTGGCGTCCGGCGCCAGGCTGCGCATCACCTCTGCCTCGTAGGCGTTGAGGCGACAGCCGAAATTCAGCACCTGCGGGCCGTTCATGAGGCTGGCTCTTCCAGCAAATGCGGCAGGATATGGCCCTGATAGACCTCGGTCGCAGCGCCGGTCATCAGCACGTGGCTGTTCTCCAGCCACTCCATGAATAGCGGTCCGCCGTCCATATCGACGCGAATTTGCCGAGAAGTCAGGCCGCGGCGCACACTCGCAACCACGGCTGCACAGGCGGCAGAACCGCAGGCGCGCGTGACGCCTACGCCGCGCTCCCAGACGCGGAGGCGCAAAGTGTTGGGCGCAGAGATGCTGGCAAAGCCAATATTGGCACGGGCGGGAAACATCGGGTGATGCTCCAGTCCAGGGCCGATGGCGGCGAGGCTCACAGCCTCTGCATCTGGCACAAAGAAGGTGGCGTGCGGATTGCCGATATTGGTGGCGACAGGCGGCGGCACGTCATCCCGATCCAGCGGAACGTGTAGCGTGTCGCAAGCACCTGCCAGCGGGATATCCCGCCACTCGA
>CALKDI010000386.1 GCA_938084065.1 uncultured Alphaproteobacteria bacterium | reverse complement strand
CTAAAACTCGTAAACAGCAGAGAATATTTTTCCGCCACGTGGTCAAATGACCCTTCAAAGCAGGAAGATTACCGGCCAAACGCAGAGATTTGAAACGAAGTTCTCGCAAATTTCGCCGGCGGTTAGTTTTCACACAGTCTGATATGCTTTAGGCGCTCATGGCTCAATGCGTTGCGGCGGAGTTTCGGTGGAAAGGTGATAGCTGGCGAATGCACTTGTTCGGCGTTGCCTGGTGCGCGTATTGATATGGTGTTCGAGCCAGGGCTCAGCGCTGCGCTGGGTCTATCGAACAAATGAATAGGAGTTCTATGATGACAAAGCGCTTGTCTGCGGGTGATGCATTCCCCGCGACAGCCATAACCCTATCCGACGGCAGCACGATGAACCTGCCAGGCGATATGGGGGATGGCTGGAAAGTGATTATTGCCTTTCGGGGTAGTTGGTGACCGTACTGTCGACGTCAGTTGGGCGGCTTCAGTAGTGCCAAAGCAGAACTCGAAAGCAACAATATCTCATTCGTAGCAGCCAGTTCCGATGGTCAAGACAAAGCAGTGGAGATGGCTGCAGAGCTTGGTATTCCGATCGGTTTTGGCCTGGATCAGGCCTTCAGTGAGAGCGTCGGCGGTTATTGGGAGGCGAACCGCAAGTTCGCCCAACCGTCGGAATTCGTGCTGAGCCCGGAAAACGTCATCGTCCAGGTGTCTTACAGCGACGGCCCGCTAGCGCGGACAGAAGCTGAGGATGTGCTGAAATTGGTGGCATTCCGAGAAAAGCAACGCCAAGCCGGTTAGGTATTGGTGACACGGGCAAGACTTGAATGGGCTTGCCCGTGTATTTTATAAATACATAAGTATTGCCAAAAAATTATAGATGTTGATGAATGATTGAAGTATCGTGTAGAAAATAAGCCATATTTATGGAGAGCAATTATGGGCATTTACACCAGATTTCCGACGGCGGTCCTTGCGGCTGGCTTGGCGTTAGCGGGTGGCGCGTCTTTGGCGGTTGCCGCGCCCCTTACGGTGGTCAATCCGGGATTTGAGGATACGAGCGGGCAGACGCCATTTAACGAGTTCACGTTCGGAACACCGGTGGGTTGGTCGATCTATGACCCGAACATAATCACCGGTGGTGCTGGATTTTTTACCGGCACGCTGATGCCGGATGGCATAAACTTCTTCAATGACCCTGCGCCGGAGGGCGACCTGGTTGGTATTCTCTTTAACAGCCAAGGTCGCGATACCGGTGAGTATGGTTTCGTCCAGACGCTCAGCGATACGCTGACGGCCAACACGCGGTACGAGCTGCGTGTACTGGTCGGTAACATCGCATCTGGCACAGCGACCAATGCGGTGTTCTTCAATCTGGACGGCTTCCCGGGCTATCGGGTGGAGTTGTTGGCGGGCGGCGTTGTTGTCGCGCAGGATGTGGATGGGCTGGTCGGCTCGTTGCTGGAGGGTGAGTTCCTGGAGAGCGTCGTGACATTGGATGTCGGCGCAGCCCACGCTCAAATGGGGCAGGACCTGGCCATTCGCCTCGTCAACTTGAATGAAACCCGGGGAGTGGCTGGGCCGCCAGACCTGGAGGTGGATTTTGATGACGTCCGCCTCAGTGCCACTGCCATCCCGGTTCCTGGTGGTCTGGCTTTAATGGCGGTTGCGGCGATAGTTGTACTGCGACGGCGGCGTGGTGTTTGAGCTAATTTGGCTGGCTAAGGGTCGAAATCCCGCGACTAGCCCCTCCCCAAACTTGATTTGGGGCCCATGCCTGAGAGTTGCTCACAGAGCCCGGACTTTGTGTTCGGCTCTCAGGCATGGACCCCGTGTCAAGCACGGGGCTGGAGTCAGAGCGAGAGCTTAATTGGCTAGGCCATACCGGCGGCTTTCTCCATATCCCCCAGCGCGCCGTCGACGATATCAACGATCTGTGCAACCTCATCGGCGTTAATGCAGAGCGGTGGGCAGAGGCTGATGATCGTGCCGGCGCGGGTTAGCAGGCCGCGTTTGCGCAGGCTTTCGTTCAGAGCGGCCAATTCCGGGCCGGACTCAGAGAACTTCTCCTTAGTTCCGCGATCCTTCACCACTTCGATACCTGCCAATAGGCCGAGCCCGCGGACATCGCCGACGGTGAGGTGTTTGTCGGCGAGACCGCGCAAGCCTTCCAACAGCAGCGCGCCCATGGCGGCAGCGTTCTGCACCAGTCCCTCACGCTCAATGATGTCGATATTGGCGAGGGCGGCAGCGGCGGCGACCGGGTGCCCGCCATAGGTGATGAGGTGGCTGAGGGTGTTTTTGTCCTCGAACGCCTCAACCACGTGCGGGCGGCACATGACGCCGCCCATGGGCACATAACCGCTGGTCAGGCCCTTGGCCATGGTCATCATATCGCCGACCAAGCCCCAATGCTCACTGGCGAACATCTTGCCGGTGCGACCAAAGCCGTTGATGACCTCGTCGGTGATGAGGAGGACGCCGTGCTTGTCGCAAATCTCGCGCAGGCGTTGCCAATAGCCATCTGGTGGCACGACGATGCCGTTGGCAGCGCTGATGGGCTCGGCGATGACGGCGGCGACGGTCTGCGGGTTCTCATACTCAATCATCTGGCCGATCTGGTCGGCGCAGAGCAGGTCGCAGGCGGGGAAGGTCTGGCGGAAGTCGCAGCGATAGCAATTCGGAGGCGAGGCGTGGAGGACGCCCGGCATAAAGGGCGAATGAAACGGATCGCTGGTCGGTCGGGTGCCGCTTACGCTCATCGCGGCGTAGGTGCCGCCGTGGTAGGAGCCGCGACGGCCAATGATTTTCTGCCGTTTTGGCTCGCCGCGGTGATAGTGGTATTGGCGGGCGATCTTCAGCGCGCTCTCGACCGCTTCTGAGCCGCCGGAGGTGAAAAACACGGTGTTCTGATCGCCGGGTGCCATCGTCGCCAGCCGCTCTGCGAGTTGGATGGCCGGGATGGTGGTGGCGGAGGTGGAACTGGCATAGGCCAGGGTGGAGGCCTGTTTGGCAATGGCCTCGCCGATCTCCGCCCGGCCGTGGCCGACATTGACCAGCCAGAGGCCGGCCAGGGCATCGATGAACTGATTGCCGACGATATCCTTGACCCAGATGCCTTTGCCTTCGACCAGGATGCGCTTGCCGGCGTCATGCGCCAGCGCGCCATAGGGCGAGGCATGCATGAACAGATGCTCGGCCCCGGATTTTTTGAGGGCTGCTTCGTTGGATGAGGCGGGGGCGATATCGTTCATGGGCCTAGCTCCTGGTGGGCGGCGGTCTTCCTATTCAATCAGAGGCTTCGAGCCCAGGCAATCGCCAAACCTGTGGCCTGCCATCACGAAAATGATACGAGGTACAGGGTGTAGCCGAGATAGGCGGCTGTCATTGCTAAACCTTCCCGCCGACTTATTCGCCAGCCTGAGACGGCAAAGACGCACAGAACAAGTGTGACGGCCAACATGAGCCAGACATCAAACCCCAGAATTGCGGCGGGAACGGTCAGTGGCTGCACCATCGCCGTCGCTCCCAGGATTCCTAGGATGTTGAAGATATTGCTGCCGATGATGTTACCGAATGCCAGGTCGCTTTGTCCGCGCCGGGCGGCCACAATCGACGTGACAAGCTCGGGCATCGATGTGCCAACGGCAACTATGGTCAGCCCGATCATTGTTTCTGGAACGCCGAGTGATGTTGCCAGCGTTACCGCGCCGGAGACCAGAAATTTCGCGGCGAACACGGTCAGGATCAGGCCGCCACCTACCATCGCTAACGCTGATGCAAGGCCAACGGCGGGGGCTGGTACCAAACTGGCTTCCGCGGTGTAGATCGCTGCGGCTGTTGTATTGCGGCGGCGCTCCAGCAAGTATGTTGCAATCACGTAGATCGCGAGAATCGCTAGAAATACCGAGCCGATGCCTCTGCCGATTGTGCCGCTGGCCAGGACGCCGACGCCGATCACTGTGGTTGCCAACAGCATGGTTCCATCGCGCCAGAAAGCGCTTGGCTGTACCACAACCGGGGCCATCAGAGCGGTTATGCCCAATATCAAGAGTATGTTGGCGATGTTGCTGCCAACGACATTGCCGATGGCGATACCCGGCGCTCCAGCCAAGGATGCTTCCATGCTGGTGACCAATTCCGGCGAGGAGGTGCCAAAGCCGACGATGGTCAGCCCAACGATCAATGGTGAGACGCCGAAACGACTGGCTGCTGCCACCGCCCCCCGCACCAACAATTCGCCGCCAGCGATTAGCCCGGCAAGTCCGAGAAAAATTTCCAAAATATGCATCAGTTCTGGGCTACCCTTGGGGCTCGACCGGGCTTGCGAGCGTGAAAGGGAGCCCTGTCCGAATAGATATGGTCTGCTCTTCGGGCAGGATCAAGAAGCAGACCCAGCTGTCAGAGGGCCTGATTGATCGCGATCATCAAATGCCCGCCTTGGCCTAAACGAGCGGTGTCGCCTGGCAGGAGTATTGTGGTGGACTCGGCATCTTCGATGATGGCGGGGCCTCGGATTTGGGTGTCTGGGCCGATGGCGTCTCGCCGC
>CALKDI010000385.1 GCA_938084065.1 uncultured Alphaproteobacteria bacterium | reverse complement strand
TTTTCAATTTGGACTATAGAGGGAATCTATAGGGACACAATGCGTATTTCGTGATTGTAGGAATTTGCCCTGACGGGCTACCTCAGGGCAAGGGAGGCCGCAGGGTACGGGCTTGAATGGCATGGCGACAGAGGATTGGGAGGCATGCTGGAAAGTTTGAAAGACCTGATCGACTGGCTCGGCAACCCACAGCGGCAGGTTACGTCTGAACTACCACCGCTCATTGGCCGAACTAAGCCACCGATTTTTTTGCCCGCGCAATACCGTCAGCAATCAACTGTCGCGCTGCAGTCGCATCTTGCCAGCCGGCAATCTTGACCCATTTGCCAGGCTCCAGATCCTTGTAGTGCTCAAAGAAGTGCTGGATCTGTTGCAGCGTGATCTCCGGCAGGTCGGAGTAATTGTGCACGCCCTTGTAGCGCATGGTCAGGTGAGCGCTCGGCACGGCGATGATTTTCTCATCCTGGCCGCCATCATCCTCCATCAGCAGCGCGCCGATGGGCATAACGTTGATAACGCAACCAGGGATCAACTGGCGCGTGTTGCACACCAGCACATCCACCGGGTCGCCGTCTTCCGACAGCGTGTGCGGGATGAAGCCATAATTGCCCGGATAGGTCATCGGCGTGTGCAGGAAGCGGTCCACCACCAGCACGCCGGCATCCTTGTCCAATTCGTACTTGATCGGCTGGCCGCCAACCGGAACTTCGATGATGACATTGACGTCGTTCGGCGGGTTGGTACCGATGGCAATCGCTTCGATCCGCATGAGATTGTGCCTCTGCTCAGACTATGTTGCGCTGCACACTAGATATCAGATGCTCGCACTTCGTTAATGAGACTTTCGCCCGAGAGGTAGCGCGGCAGCGAGTTCAGGAATAATTCTTGCCAGCGCAATTGCCCGCCAGAGCCAGCAAACGAGGTGTGGCAGGTCATGCGCACCTTCGGATGGCTCCAAAGCGGATCGTCGGTCGGCAAAGGCTCGGTGTGGAACACGTCGAGCACCGCGTGCTCAACCCGACCATCGTCCAGCGCTTGCATCAGCGCCGTATCGTCGATCACCGGCCCTCGGGCGATGTTCACCAAGATAGCGCCCGGCTTCACTGCCTTAAAGAACGCCTCCCCCACTGCGCCGCGGGTCTGGTCGTTGAGCGGACAGGCGATCACCACCACATTTGCATCCGCCGCGAACGTATTGAGGTCTGCCAACGTGCCGGCACGATCCACCAGCGGCCCGGTCTCCGGGGAGCGGCGCACGACGGACGTGCTGGCACCGAATGCCTTCACCTTGCGCGCCGTTTCCTGACCGATAGGCCCAAAGCCAGCGATCAGCCAATTGGTGCGCCAAATCTCGCGGAACGGAGTGATCTGCCAGGTCTTGGCGGTCTGGATTTCTCGCTGCTGCTGGATCGGCTGGAACAGCGCCAGCACTTGGCCGACAACATACTCGGAAATCGCCATCGCCTGGGCGCTGCTGTTACAAATCCGCGTGCCCTTGGCACTGATCTTTTTGTAGACCGGGTCGTCCAGCCCGGCGTTGAAGGTCTGGAGCACGTCGATGGATTTTAGCCGCAACGCCAGATCAAACGCTGCCGCCTGTGCCTTGTCACGAGAGATAAAGGCGCTCAGCCAAAGATAGTCGACGTCGGTCTCTTCCGCCTTGATCGGCGCGCCATCGCGGGATAGCGCGCCGTTTTGGTCGAAGGTCAGCACATCGATATCCAGCCCCAACGCATCCAACCGCGGACGGATATCCTCATAGGCGCGAGCGTAAAGTGCGACAGTGGCGGTCATAGTGAGTCCTCAGTACGGCGTCTCGAATAAGAAGGTATTGGCCCCATTCTATAGGCCGGAACGGGCCGGCGGCAAACTGGCCAAATTTGGCGAAAGCCGACGGCGCGAGTATGGTCTCACCATTCAAAACAAATACAGGAGCTATAATGGCTGACCAACGCCGGGGCATAGCCTTGACCCCGATGGAAACCCGCCGCGAAGTGATTGTGCAAATGGCTGTTCTGGCCGACGAACTCGGCTATGAGCTGTTCAGCGTGCCGGAGGGCTGGGGCTTTGATTCCACCCTGGTCCTGACCGAGATCGCGCTGAAAACCAAGCAAATCACCGTCATGTCCGGCATTCTCTCCGTTTGGGGCCGCACCGCTGGCACGATCGCCATGAGCGCCGCTACCCTTGCTGACATCAGCGGCAGCCGCCACATTCTGGGCCTGGGTGCCAGCACAAAAGCATTGGTCGAGGGCTTCCACGGCGTGCCGTTCGAGAGACCCACCCGCCGCTTTCGCGAAACCGTTCGCGCTGTGCGCCAGATACTCGACGGCGAACGCGCTCCACAAGCCGACGATACCGACTCGCGCGCGCTCAAGTTGGGCCAGCCGGCACGTCCGGACCTGCCGATTTACCTGGCCGGCCTTGGTCCCCAAAGCGTGCGCGCCGCCGCACAACTAGCCGACGGCTGGTTCCCCTACCTCGTCACCCGCGACCGGTTCGAAACCTGGGTGCCGGACATCATGCAGGTCCGCAGCCGTGCCGGGCGTGCTAACGATCCGTTTACGGTGGTTGCCGGCCCCAACGTCTCGGTCAACACCGATGAAGCCGCCGCCCGGCAAGTGGTGGCCAGCAATCTGGCCTGGTATGTCTGCGCCATGGGCGATGCCTACGCCAACTCAATCACCAACCAGGGCTATGCGGATGAGGTCGAGGCCATCAAAGCCGCCAATCCCAAACCGAGCCCGGCCAAAGGCGACGTGCCGGCAGAAGCCAACCACCTGCTAAACCAACTCGCGGCCTACGGCTCACCGGACAAGGTGTGCGCCATGGTCGATGCCTGGGATGACGCCGTCGACATCAACGCCATCGGCATCCCACCCGGCCTGCCATGGGAGCAGATCGAGACAATCATTCGGGTGGCGGCACCGGTCAGGTAAAGCTGCGTCTCTCAGTCTTCCGGTGGCCACCACAAGGACGTTGCGGCTGTTCGCACCTCGTCTGGAATTACGGCGGCGCGGCGCGCAACAAGATCAAGCAGGACGCATCGGAAGAGGGTCTCAAAAGCCACACTACCATCGGATTTCACGAGGCGGTGGCGGAAAATAGCAGACTTCGTGCCAACCTCAACCAAGCCGGTGTGCATGGTCAGAACGTCCCCTGCTGTGACCTCTGACTTAAAGTCACTCTCGGCCCGGACGACAGCGAACGAGAGTTTCCGGCCCTTTAGGACGTCCGCCGGCGTCAGGCCAAGCTGTGCCTGGAACGCGATCACCGCGTCGCTGCATGCCTGGAAATAGCCGGAAACATTCATATGGCCGAGATGGTCACAGTCAGATGGCGCCACAACAGCACGGTATGTCTCAATATAAGCCATAGGGACACTCCTCCTCAAATTTAGGTGCTGGGCCTATCCAACTTGTAATGCTCACGCAGGGTCGTGCCGGTGTATTCCGTGCGAAACAGGCCGCGTTTTTGCAGGATCGGCACCACTTCGGCGATGAAGACGTCCAGCATCTTTGGCAGCACTGGCGGCATCAGGTTAAAGCCGTCAGCGCAATCCTCGTTCAGCCAGGTCTCCATAAAATCCGCCACTTGCTCCGGCGTGCCGGCATAGACGTAATGCCCGCGCGCACCCGCCAAAGTCGCCAGCAGCGCCCGCAGCGTCGGACGTTCGCGGCGCACCATGCCGACGATCACCTCCGTCCGGCTGCGCGCTGCCTCAACTGTAGCCGGGTCTGGAAAATCGTCCGGCGAAAGCGGCGTATCCAACGGCAGGTGCGAGAAGTCATAGCCGCCGAACCGACCTGACAGCCGCTTGCGGCCGACCTCTACATCGGTCAGCGCGTTCAAGTCATCGCGATATTGGATCGCCTCAGCTTCGGTTCCCGCGATGGCGGGAGAGAAGCCCGGCAGGATCAGCGCCTGATCGGCACGCCGGCCAGCCTTAACCACCCTGGCCTTCAAATCCCGATAGAATTCCTGCGCCGTCGCCTGCTCCAGATGCGCTGTAAACACCGCCTCCGCATGCCGCGCGGCAAAATCCCGTCCGGTCTCGGACGAGCCCGCCTGCACCAGCACCGGCCTGCCTTGCGGAGAGCGCGGCATGTTCAGCGGGCCTTTCACACTGTAAAACTCGCCCTGGTGGTCAATCGGATGGACCTGATCGTAGGCGACATAGTCGCCGGTTTTCCGGTTATCCAACATCGCCGCATCGCCCCAAGAATCCCAGAGACCCTTGGCCACCTTCAGAAACTCATCGGCCCGTTCATAGCGGCCAGAATGGCTGACCTGTTGGTCGTCGCTAAAGTTTTTGGCCGCCGCAACGCTCCAGGAGGTCACGATATTCCATGCAGCGCGGCCATTGGAGATATGGTCCAGAGAGGCAAACTGCCGGGCCAGGTTAAATGGCTCGGTGTAGGTAGACGAGCACGTCCCGATCAGCCCGATGCGCGATGTTACCATCGAAACGGCTGTCAACGTCGTAATCGGCTCCAGCCAACTCCGCGCCGCACGTGCCACGTCATCGCCCAGTGCCAGTTGATCCGCCAGAAAGATCGAGTCGAACAGCCCAGCCTCAGCCTTCTGCGCCAAGTCTGCATAATACTGCACATTGGTAAGCGGCAGCGGCGAGGCATCCGGATGCCGCCACGACGCCTCGTGATGGCCGCGGGAGTGGATAAACAGATTGAGGTGCATTTGTTTGGTCATAGTCTCAATGTAACCCTAGTAAAACACAGCTGGCGGCTCGCCCAGCATGATCTCTCCCACAGCAGCCCAATGGCTGGTGCGTGATTGGATTTGCTGGCTCACCGTATGGATATCACGAAACCGCCGCTCGAATGCAGACCCTGGAAAGATCGCGCTGACGCCGGCGGCGTGGTGCACCCAGTTCGCCACCTCAATCGCGGACTGTACCGCGTTCGTGCAGCACAACCGCACCCGCGCCCGCTCCTCGAACGCAATCGCGCCGGTATCGCCAGCCCCGGCATAGACATCCGCCATGG
>CALKDI010000384.1 GCA_938084065.1 uncultured Alphaproteobacteria bacterium | reverse complement strand
CTGGGCTTTATCCTGTTCGCGCGCAATGTCGATACACCCGCGCAAGTATCCGCGCTGGTGCGTGACCTGCGAAATTGCGTGGGGCGAGACGATGCCCCTGTCCTCATAGATCAGGAGGGTGGCCGTGTCGCTCGGTTGCGTCCACCACACTGGCACGCCCTCCCCGCTGCGGCTGAGATCTCCAACTTGCCTGACGACCAGGCCGTCGAGGCGGCGTGGCTTACCGGTCGCTTGATTGCGCATGACTGTGAAGGACTGGGCATCAACGTTGCCTGTGCGCCAACGCTGGACGTGCTGGCGCCCGGCGTCAAAACCGAAGTGATCGGCGATCGGTCTTATGGGTCAGACCCGAACCGCGTCGCTTTGCTAGGCAGGGCGATGGCTGATGGATTGCTGGCGGGTGGTGTTCTGCCCGTGGCCAAACACATTCCAGGTCATGGACGGGCTCAGGTCGATAGCCATTTTGCGCTGCCAACCGTTGAGGCCGCATCTGAGGTGCTGGCTGCTATCGATTTTGCGCCATTCCATGCCTTGCGCGACATCCCGCTCGGCATGACCGCGCATATTGATTATTCAGAAATCGATCCCGGTGTACCGGCGACGTGGTCGTTTAAAATCGTCGAGGACGTCATTCGCAAACAAATCGGTTTTGACGGATTTTTGTTCTCGGACGACCTATCGATGGCGGCGCTCGGTGGTCCTTTGGGTGAGCGGGCCACTCGCTCCCTGGCGGCTGGTTGCGATGCCGTCCTCCACTGCAATGGCCAAATGGACGAAATGAGCGCTGTCGTCGCGGCAACACCGCCACTGGGCGATAGCGCTTTCGCTCGCTGGCAACGCATCCCACATCCCAAAGCAGAACCGTTCGACGCAGTTGCAGGCGCCGCGGCCCTCGGCCGGCTCATGGCGATCGCCTAATTAAGGACCCAGAATGGATCTGTCGCACACCATTTACCTGTTTTCGATCTGGGCGCTGCCAGTCCTGATCGCCATCACCTTTCATGAGGCGGCGCACGGTTGGGCTGCATGGAAATTGGGGGACGACACCGCCTACCGCATGGGCCGGGTGACGTTTAACCCGATTAAGCATATCGATCCGATGGGAACATTGGTCATTCCGGGCATGCTACTGGCCTTCGGTTCGCCATTCCTCTTTGGCTATGCAAAGCCGGTACCAGTTGCTTTCGGGCGGTTGAGAAACCCGCGGCGGGATATGGTTCTGGTCGCTGCTGCCGGGCCTGCGATCAATATCATCCTGGCGTGTGCCTCGGCATTCCTGATCAATCTTCTGTTCGTGTTGCCTGCATCCGCTGCAAATTGGACGGCATTGGTGATCGAGAAGTCGATCATCATCAACCTGATCCTGGCCACGTTCAACATGATCCCAATCCCTCCGCTGGATGGTGGCCGTATCGCCGTTGGCCTGTTGCCGCGGTCGCTGGCCATGCCGCTGGCTCGAATCGAGCCGATGGGCTTCTTTATCGTTCTGGGCTTGATCTTCCTGCTGCCGATGTTGGGCCGGGAGTTCGGTATGGATCTGAATTTTGTCTGGCACGTGATCGAATATGTCGTTGGCAATCTGTTGCGCGTAATCCTGACGGTTTTCGCCTGATCGGGAGGCCTGTTGCTGTTGTACGAAGCGGACGAGGAAGAATGGCAGGTTGATCTGGCGGGCTATGAAGGCCCTATCGACCTGCTGTTGTCTCTGGCGCGCGATCGCAAGATCGACCTGACGGTCCTCTCCATCTCCGATTTGGCGGATCAGTATCTCAAGTTCATTTCGCAGGCTAAGTCCGCTCGGCTAGAGGTCGCAGCAGAGTATTTGGTCATGGCCGCGTGGCTCGCCTACCTGAAATCGCGCCTGCTGCTGCCGCGGGACGACCCGTCCGCTGATGGCCCAAGCGCCGGCGAGATGGCAGAGGCGCTAGCAGAGCAAATACGCCGGTTAGAAGCGATCCAGCGGGTCAGCCAAATGCTAACCGCCCTGCCCCGCCTTGGCCGGGATTGGCACAGGCGCGGCGCACCGGAGGGCCTGGCAACCCATCGCAATGTTACGTGGATCGCCGATTTTACCAGCCTGCTACGCGCCTATGGCGCAATCGCCGCCAAGCGCACTCCACCGCCAACGCTGACCGTCGATCCGGGTCTGCTAACATCCGTGGACGATGCCCTAGCCCGACTGGAGCGATTGGTTGGGTCGCTGCCAGG
The DNA here is from genome assembly GCA_938084065.1 of uncultured Alphaproteobacteria bacterium. Lineage (GTDB taxonomy): Bacteria > Pseudomonadota > Alphaproteobacteria > Bin95 > Bin95 > JACKII01. Next base: position 8,156 of record CALKDI010000384.1, on the reverse strand, counting down.
CTGGGAGGAGCTGGCGAGTTTCTTGCCTACAGGGTTGCAACCCGGCATTCAGCGCCGCTCAGCAATTGCGGCGTCCTTCGTTGCTAGCTTGGAGATGGCCAAGGCCGGACGTATTCGTCTGCGCCAGGATGAAACCTACGGCCCCCTGTTCCTCGCCGTTCGGCGGGGCCAATCACCGCCGGAGCCGCAGGATGGATGATCTTCTGGAGGCGGCCCGGCTGGTCGAGGCGCTACTTTTCGCCGCCGCTGAGCCGGTGAGTGAGGCGGATATCGCCAAACGGTTGCCGCCGTCCGTGAAGGTGTCGGCAGTGATCGAGCGGTTGCAACTAGACTATGCCGGCCGCGGCGTGGAGCCGGTGCTACTGGGCGGGAAATGGCATTTCCGAACGGCACCCGACCTGGCCAATGCATTGGCTTTGACCCGCCATGAAGAACGCCGCTTGAGCCGCGCGATAGAAGAAACGCTTGCGATCATCGCCTACCATCAACCAGTCACACGTCCAGAAATCGAGGCAATACGCGGGGTTTCGGTTGGTAGCACAACGATAGAGGCCTTGCTCGAAACCGGTTGGGTCCGCCCCGGACCGCGCAAGGAAGTACCAGGACGGCCCCTCACCTGGCTGACCACGCCGGCGTTTTTGGAGTCCTTTGGCTTGGCGCATTTGCGCGACCTGCCGGGGGTAGAGGAGTTGCGTGCCAGCGGCCTGCTGGAAACGGCGCCTATGCTGGATCAGGTCTTCCAGACTACCGACGCCGCATCGCAGCTGGTTCCTGTTGAAATCGCTGAAGATGAGTCCTAGGATTTGTCAGGTGGATCGACTTGCAATTGCGAATGATTTGCATTACGTAAATAGGACGATACGAAAGTCTAACCGCCCGAAACCGCACGGGAGTACGTGCCGACAATGGCCCGGTTGAGCAGAGACACGCTTGGAAATGCTTCAGACGCCTGCACGGTCGCGGTGGACCTGCAAGACGTGCGTCTCGCCTATCCCAGCGCCAATGTTGAGAGTCGAGCAGGCGTTCATGGTATCGACCTGACGATTGAGGAAGGCGAAATCCTGGCGCTTTTGGGGCCATCAGGCTGCGGAAAGACTTCAACATTACGCCTGATTGCAGGCTTGGAAACGCCAGACAGTGGCGCGATTATATTGCGCGGTAAGAGGGTTAGTTGCTCCGGCACCTTCGTTCCAGCGGAACAGCGCCGCATCGGCTTTATGTTTCAGGACTTTGCCCTGTTCCCGCATTTGACAGTGGCGGAAAACGTCGCGTTTGGCTTACGGCATTTGCGCAGCGCCCCCAAACGGGAGCGGGCTTTGGCTATGCTGGCGGAGGTCGGCCTGGCCAACAAAGCTGACCAGTATCCTGATCTTCTCTCCGGCGGTGAAAAACAGCGGGTGGCCCTGGCTCGCGCTTTGGCGCCAGAGCCCAATGTGGTGCTGCTGGATGAGCCCTTCTCTGGACTGGATGCCGGCATGCGCAACACCTTGCGTGCTGAAACGGTGCGGGTGCTGAAACGGGCTGGCACAACCGCCATCATGGTCACCCACGATGCGGAGGAAGCCATGTTCATGGCCGACCGCATTGCCCTGATGCATGATGGAGTGATTGAGCAGGTCGGAACGCCGGCAGAGCTTTATCACAATCCACAGACTCCATTCGTTGCCAGCTTCTTTGGTGAGGTCAATCGGTTCGATGCGGTCGTGCAGGATGGCGCTTGCTGGACCCCTGCTGGTTTGATCGAAACACCGAACATGGCCAGCGGCACCAAGGTCGACGTGCTAATCCGCCCCGACCAGTTGCACGTAGAGCTTGGCCCCGCCGGCTGTGGCCGTTGCAATGGCGGTACGGTAGCGCTGAAGCGCCCGCTGGGACGATCAACGCTCTATCAATTGTCGGTTGATGGCACAGACGCACCTTTAACGGCCCGCAGCGCCGACAGTTTTGGCTTGACCGAAGGGGACGTGGTCAACGTTTCCGTTCGTGACGGCCACGCAATGGTCTTTCCCACCGCGCTTTGAAGCTTGCCGCGTCGAAAGACCCAGCAGGCAGCGTTGCCCCAGACCATTGTTTCTGCGATAAGCAACAATCGCCATCCAACGTACCATTGAATGAAGGAGCGGTCCTATGGGGATCAGCATTTGGCAAATCCTAATTGTCGTTCTGATTGTCGTTGTGCTGTTCGGCGCAGGCCGGATTCCACGACTGATGGGCGACATGGCCAAAGGCATAAAAAGCTTTAAGTCCGGCATGAAGGATGAAGAGGAAAGCCCTGCCGCCACCGCCACCAGCAGCGAGCCTGCTGGTAAGGTAGAGCAAGGAACCGCCCAAACATCGACTCAGCAAAAAGACCCGGCGCAAAGCTAGCGGCTTCGCGCAGAACAGCGCTGGTCGGATAAAGGCAGCCTCACGCCATGTTGGATATCGGTTGGACCGAGCTTCTTGTTGTCGGCGTCGTAGCGTTGATCGTAGTCGGTCCGCGCGATTTGCCGGGCGCATTGCGAACCTTCGGCAAGTATGTCGGCCAGGTTCGTCGGATGGCGCGGCAGTTCCAGGACGGAATTGACGATATCGCCCGCCAAGAAGACTTGCGCGAATTGCAGCGCACGGTCACGGATGTTACCGATCCAAAGGCAATCGATAAGTACCTGAGCAGTGATGTCGATGATTCTATAACCAACATGAAAATTGGCAGCATCGCCCCGAACGCTGACAGAAAAGCGGGTGACGAAGACCTAAGCGAGAAGGACCTGAGTGAGGCGGAGTTGACTAAGGCCGACCTTAGCGAGATTGACGGTGCCGACGAAACGCTGGCTGCAGCGGAAACCAGCGCGCCCGAAACAGCTACCGGGCCGGATGCTCTGCCAAAACCAAACGCGGCGACAACGTCCTCATGACCGACAGCATATCCAGCGATGACGAAGAGGCGCAGCAGGAAGAGACACGCGCGCCATTGATCGACCATCTGATCGAATTACGGCAACGGTTGCTGTATTCTCTGGTTGCTTTGATCGCATGCTTTCTCGTCAGCTACACGTTTTCCGAGGAAATTTTTGGCTTCCTCGTAAAGCCGTTGGCAGATCAATTTGATGGTGATAGCAACCGCCGAATGATCTACACCAGCCTGACCGAGACATTTTTTACATATATTAAAGTCTCTTTCTTTGCCGCTCTGTTTTTGTCCTTCCCTATTATCGCCAACCAATTGTATAAATTCATTGCGCCTGGCCTTTACAACAATGAAAAGGGTGCGTTCCTTCCGTATTTGGTAGCATCACCGGTCCTGTTCTTCCTCGGTGGGGCCATGGTGTACTTTTTTATCTTCCCGCTGGCTTGGGGATTTTTCCTGTCGTTCGAGACACAAGGCGCCGCGGGTGGGCTGCCTATTCAGCTGGAAGCCAAGGTTGGCGAATACCTGAGCTTGGTGATGAAGTTGATTTTTGCGTTCGGCCTGTTTTTTCAGATGCCGGTCGCTCTCACCCTCTGCGCTCGCGCCGGTTTGGTCAGTGCTGATACACTGGCGCGCAAGCGCAAGTATGCGGTGGTCATTGTCTTTGTCTGCGCAGCCGTTCTGACCCCGCCGGATATCATCAGCCAGATAGGCTTGGCTATCCCTGGGCTCGTGCTTTACGAGATATCCATCATTATGGCCCGCATGGTCGAGCGCAAACGCGCCGAACGCGATGCCGAAAACGAGAAAGCCGACAAGGACGATTGATCAATGCTTGACATGCGTTGGATCCGCGCCGAGCCAGAAACGCTCGATCGCGCACTGGCTCGCCGTGGCGCTGAGCCAGCCTCCGCCTCAATCCTAGCCTTGGATGAACGCCGCCGCACCGCGCAGACTACCTTTCAGGAGGTACAATCGCGCCGCCGCGACCTGTCCAAGCAGATCGGTCAGGCCAAGGCCAAAGGCGAAAATGCCAGTGATTTGATGGCAGAGGTTGAGGGATTAAAAGACCAAATCAGCGCCGCTGAAGCTGACGAGCGCGCGGCTGCAACTGAAATTGATGCCCTGCTCTCCACCCTGCCGAATGTGCTGGACGACGATGTCCCGGATGGCCTGAGCGAGGCGGAGAATGTCGAAATCCGCCGCGTCGGCGAGCCGCCCGAATTCGCGTTCGAGCCAAAAGACCACGTCGCCCTCGGCGACGGCGTAGGTGGCATGAATTTCGAGAGTGCGTCCAAGCTCTCCGGCGCGCGGTTCGTTGTGATGCAGGGCGAGATAGCTCGCCTGCACCGCGCCCTGGCCCAGTTCATGCTGGATCTGCACACGACGGAATATGGGTATACTGAGACCAACCCGCCGCTGCTGGTGCGCGACAGCGCCATGTACGGCACGGGGCAGCTGCCAAAATTTGCCGAAGATAGCTTCCATACCGACGACGGCTTCTGGCTGATTCCCACAGCCGAGGTTGCCATGACCAATCTGGTGGCCGGCGATATCCAGGCGGAGGCAGACCTGCCCTTCCGCTTTGTTGGCCACACGGCCTGCTTCCGGTCAGAGGCAGGCTCTGCCGGTCGCGACACGAGGGGCATGATCCGCCAGCATCAATTTGAGAAGGTCGAGCTGGTATCCATCACCACCCCTAAAGCTTCCGCCGCCGAGCACGAGCGCATGACCGGGGCGGCGGAAGAAGTGTTGAAACGCCTTGGCCTCGCCTACCGGGTGCTGACGCTCTGCGCAGGCGACACAGGCTTTGGCGCGCGCAAGACCTATGACCTGGAGGTCTGGCTGCCCGGCCAAAACGCCTACCGCGAGATCAGCTCGTGCTCCAACTGCGGCGACTTCCAGGCCCGACGCATGAATGCCCGCTATAAGCCAGCAGAGGGCAAGGGCAATATCTTCGTCCACACCCTGAACGGCTCTGGCCTGGCCGTTGGCCGCACGCTGGTGGCCGTGCTGGAGAATTACCAACAAGCGGACGGATCCATCGTCGTGCCAGAGGTTTTGCGGCCGTATATGGCCGGCAGGGAGGCGATCGGTGTCAGGGATTGATCTGAGCCAAGCGCGGGTCTTACTGACCAATGATGACGGCATAGAGGCCCCTGGCCTTGCCCTACTCGAGAAACTCATTGCACCACTGGTGCGGGAGCTATGGGTCGTAGCACCGCGCTATGAGCAGAGCGCGACCAGTCACGCCCTGACAATCCATTCGCCGCTGCGGGTTCAGGATCTGGGCCCACGTCGCAAGGCCGTTTCGGGCACGCCAACAGATGCCACGCTGCTGGCCCTGCGCCATATTATGCCAGAAGCGCCGGACCTGGTGCTCTCAGGCATCAACCGCGGCGGCAATATTGGCGGCGACGTGCTCTATTCCGGCACAGTCGGCGCTGCGATGGAGGCGGCATTGCTAGGCGTTCGCGCCGTCGCGTTCTCTCAAAATAAGGTGCCGCATCACGAAGCCCGCTGGCAAACGTCGGAGGCCCATTTAGTCTCCGTCCTGCAGCAAGTTCTGAAAAATGAATGGCCGACGGATGTGATCGTCAACGTCAACTTCCCGGACGTAGAGTCCGGGGATGTTGCTGGCGTCAAAGTCGTACCCCAAGGCCGCCGCAAGCCGGGCGGGCGCTTGGTTCTGGGCACAGACCCGCGCGGCGACGGGTTCGTCTGGGTCTCGACCGAAAAGGAACAGGCCTACAGCACGCCTGGCACCGACGAGGATCTGATTGAAAAAGGTTGGATTACGGTAACGCCATTGGGTTGTGACCTGACCAGCCAGGCGGATATGCCCGCGCTAAAGGCGCTCTGGCCCTAGAGCCAACCAATCTAACGCTTGGCGCAACACCGAATCGTGGTATGCGACGCAGCTGGACTCTCGGGCGGAATAGTGGCTGAAAAGGCGTTCAACACCATGGCAAGGCTAAATTTTGGTGCCTGGGCATTGGCCGGCATAGCCGTGATCGCGGTATCAGGTTGCGGCGATATTCGCGTAGGACCTGCGGGCCGAACGCAACAGGCTGCCACCGCCCAGCAACCCTGCGATCGAGACATGTCGGGGGCTAGAACGGTCTACGTTTGCCTTGGCGATACCCTATCCGGGTTGGCGCGGCTCAAGAACGTGACAGTCGCAAACCTGATGAAGGCGAATGGCCTGTCCGACGACCAAATCCAGGCGGGCTCTACGCTGGTTCTGCCCGACGAATATGTGCACGTGGTGCAGCCTGGTGAGACGGTGCTGGGCATTAGCCGACAGACCAACGTTTCGTCCGATGCGATTATCGCTGCAAATGACCTGACGAATGCCGATCGACTTTTGCCCGAAACACGCCTGGCCATTCCTAGGAGTGGCAATCAGATCGCAGCACGCCCAGTGGTCAATCAATCGCCTTTATTGACTGTGCCAACAACGCCAGCTTCTGCCCCTCAAGCTGCTCCGGTGCCAGCGCAGCAGAATACTCAGCCGCAGATATGGCCCAGCATCACTATTGCCAAGCAGCCTGCAGCTACCACCACAACGCCAGCGCCCTCAACTGGCCCCCCGGCCGGCACGAACAACGAACAGGTCGCGAGCGTAGCACCACAGGGGGCTCCAGCGGGCGTCAACCAACCGCAGCCGCGCAGACGGCCGGCTCAGGCACCTAGTTCGGCTCCTGTAGCAACTACTTCAGCGCCCAAGACCGCGCCCGCGGTAACCAAGCCAGCAGTGAAAGCCGCACCGTCCTTCTTGCTGCCAGTTGAAGGCAAGATCCTATCGGACTTTGGCCCGAAATCCGGTGGCCTTCACAATGATGGCATTAACATTGCGGCAGCACGCGGCACCCCAATCCGGGCCACGGCTAATGGCACGGTTGCCTATGCAGGCGATGGACTGCCCGGTTTTGGCAATCTGGTGCTGATCAAGCATGCCGATGGCTGGACCAGCGCCTACGCTCATGCCGACAGCATCGCTGTAAAGCGGGGCGACGCCGTGCGACAGGGCCAAACGATTGGCGAGATCGGCGCCACCGGCACCGTCAATGAGCCACAACTGCATTTTGAGTTGCGGCAGCATGATCGGGCCGTTGATCCGAAGAAAATGGTGCAGTAACAGGTTCGCTCCCCGGGTGCACCGGGGAGCCTTGCGTTAGCCGCGGCCGACGAATGGCATTTGTGACGCCATCACCGTGACCGTCTGCACATTGGCATCCAATGACATGTTCGACATCAGCACGACGGTGTCGGCGACGTTTTGAACATTCATCACCGGCTCGACCACGAATTGACCGCTGGGCTGCAACACGCCTTTTTTCATGCGCTGCGTCATCGGCGTTTCAGCGTTGCCGATATCGATCTGACAGGCGACGATGTTGTTGGCGCGCCCATCTAGCGAGGTCGATTTGGTCAGGCCCGTCACCGCGTGCTTGGTCGACGTATAAGCGACTGAGAACGGCCTGGGCGCGTGGGCGGAGATCGAGCCGTTGTTGATGATGCGCCCGCCCTTCGGGTCCTGCGCCTTCATAATTCGGATCGCCTCCTGCGTGCAGAGGAAGGGGCCGGTCAGGTTGACGTTGACCACGGCCTGCCATTGCTCAACCGTCAGATCTTCCATCGGTACTGGCGGTGCGCCCATGCCGGCATTGTTGAACAGCATGTCGAGCCGGGACCATTGGGCCTTGTATGTCTGAAAAAGCTTGGCCACGCCCTCGGCTGACGAGACATCACTCGGGATCGCGAGAGCGCGCGCGCCATCAGAGCCGGCCATCGCCACGGTCTCGTCCAGGGCATCAACGCGTCGGCCAGACAGCGCGACGTGCCAGCCATCTTTCAACAGCGCCAACGCACTATAGCGTCCAATGCCGGAGCCAGCACCGGTGATCAGGGCGTATTTGTTCTTTGCGGTCATGGGGCAGAGCCTCCGTTGCAGGCGAGAGAAGGAATCGCCGGGCAGATTGCCTGCAAGCCTGTGCTTTGGCTAGAGCAGATCCCGATCCGATTGGATCGGGATCTGCTCTATCTTCTATATTATACCGGGAGTCATTGAGAACCCGAATTTGATGGCTTGACAGGCGGGTTAAGAACGATTCAGCTATGAGCATGATCTTCGCCGGTTTTCTTTCCTCAGCAGAGCGTCTCGAACTTGAGGCTTGCGTGCGGCGTCAGCGCGAGGACCATGGTATCGCCCGTCGCGCCAACGCGATCCTGCTGCTCGACGACGGCAAATCTTGCCAAGAGA
>CALKDI010000383.1 GCA_938084065.1 uncultured Alphaproteobacteria bacterium | reverse complement strand
TTTTGATCGGCCCGAATGCGGAGATCATTCTAGACAAGTTTGTGTTCGATCCAAATCCAGGTAAGGGCAAGTTATTTTTGAGCCTTGGCCGTGGGCTGATGAAGTTCAAGGCCGGCGTTATGCCATCCTCCGCCTATAAGGTGCAAGCCCGCGTTGCAACCATCGGTGTACGAGGTACCGAATTTGCTGTCAAAGTTTTGGCGAACGGGACGACCCTGGTCTATGTGATGGCCGGAAAAGTTGTCATATCCGATAACAAGGGCCGGATGGTCGAGGTTCTGCCAACGGAAAGCGCTATCGTCTATCCGGAGCATTTTTCAGAAGGTGAGAGCGGTCCGGTCCATTTCCCTACAACCTCCGCAGATTTTGTTGATGAGGTCCGCCGTCTGACGGCGATGATCGTTTTCAACGAAGAAACGAAACTGGAGGAGTTCGCGGCTCAGTACAAAATCCCTGGGCCGGTGTATCTGCAAAACGTTTTGTACGATGGAATTCCACAAATTGCATTGGGTTGGCACGCCCCGGGCGGGTGCCAGAATTTCGGGCCAGGGGTCCAGCCTCGCGCGGTCGTTCCGGGCAACGGCGGCAACAACCAAAACCCTGCTTTCCCGACGCTAAACGATGCTGGCTGGTTTGATGAAAACCCGCCACCTCCTACTCCGACGACAACGGGCAATACAAACCCGCCCACCGACCCGGGAACAGGCCCATCCGGGCCCGGCAATCCGCCGGCGCTGGCACGTTCGCGGTAGTTGCCGACAACCCAAACGACCCGGACACCAACCATACAGCAGAACTGACGACGGGTTCTCCGGTCAGCATCACTGCCCAGTTGGCGACCACACCGGACACCATTTTCATCATTCAGTGGGAAGCGACATTCCTGGATGGCGACGGCGTGTTGGATGTGCTTTTGAATGGCATCTCCCTCGGGCCTATCTTTGCGACCCAATCCGACACGGCAAATCTTTTGCAAGTTGCGGTCGATGACGAACGCTTTGGCGGTCTGACTGATGCGGAGTTGTCGTTCCTGTTCGATGCAGCGGAGGCCGACAAACGTTTGCATCTGGACAACATCATCATCATCGCAACGGATCAGCCATTCTCTGAATCCACAGGGGAGGTGTTGATGCCCGCACCAGCGCCTATTGCGATTCTGATCGTAGGTGTCGTGGCGATCCTATCCCGGAAAATGGGTCGACAAAGGCAGGGCTGACATCCCTTAATCTGTGAGACTGCGGGACCGTTTGTCTGTAGAGAACGCTTCGTCGGCCGCCACTCGTTCCATTGACGTCTGGACGTGAACCTGCGGTCGGGCCTGCTCTTCCAGCGACCGCGGATCGTTCGGTGTGACCAGGCCTCCGGACACCACCATCTTGATACCCTCCTCCACTGTCATTTGTAAGATGTTGACGTCGCGTTTTGGTAGGAACAGCAGGAAACCGCTGGTCGGGTTCGGTGTTGTTGGCAAAAAGATGTTCAGCATCGCCTCATCAGTCAGGTTCTGGACCTCGCCTTCGGTTTCACCTGACAGAAAGCCCAGGCACCAGATGCCGCGGCGGGGGTATTCGATCAGCACCACGTGCCGGAACGCATCGGTCTTGGTTTTCAGGACCGTCTCGAAGATCTGTTTCAAAGCATTGTAGATCGTCCGCACCACCGGCATGGAATTCACCAGCCGCTCTGAGGTGCGCATGAAAAACCGGCCCAACAAGCCAGCGGTCAGCGCCCCGATCAGCGTTATGCCGATCAGAAAAATCACCAGGCCGATGCCGGGGATGCTGAAGGGCAGATGCAGCTCAGGATTGTAGCTTTGCGGGATCAGGTCGCGAACGGTGGAATCAAAAAATTCCACGATCTGCAGCGCCAGCCACACGGTGATCGTCAGCGGCGCCGTCACCAACACGCCAGCTAGGAAATAATTGCGGAGGCGGGTGGAAAAACTGCGGCGGAACCGTCGGGCCCGCCGTTGTAGGAAGCCGCCGCTATTGTTTGGACTTTTCATCGTCAACGTTGCTCTATCACGCCATGGTAGCCCCTGCGGCATCCGCACAGAATGTTTGTCACATCCCGCGCTTGCCAGTAGGTAATGGCTATGAGATGGCAACTTGCGGGCTGCGAGTCCATAGGCTGTCGGAAATTTGACTGAAACTCTCAGCGGCAGGCCGGTTTCACATCGGCTGACGTCGCCGTGTTAGCCACAAGCGAACGGGAAAACCCATGACCTCATCCTCTCCGCTAAACCATTCCATCGCGGAACTCGCTGCCAATCTGCGGGCTGGCTCTGTCAAATCCCGTGATCTGGCCGAGGCGGTAATCGACGCCCAAGAGACGCATGAGTCGGCGTTGAGCGCCTACCGCGACCGAAACGCCGACTACACCCGGGCGCAAGCGGATGCGGCAGATTCAGCCTTTGCTGCTCGGTATGAGCTGGGCGTGCTGCAGGGCCTGCCGGTGTCGGCGAAGGACCTGTATGCGGTGGCCGGGTATGAGACATTCGCCGGCTCTCCCTTCCCTCTGCCGATGTATGCCAAAGAAGGCCCGGTTGTTCGGGCTGTCCGCCAGCAGATGGCGGTGATCCCTGGCAAAACGCACACAGTGGAGTGGGCGTTTGGCGGTATTGGCATGAACCCGCACCACGCCACCCCGCGCAACCCCTGGGATATGACGGATCATCGGGCGCCGGGCGGCTCGTCTTCGGGTGCAGGCGTTTCGCTCTGGCAGGGCTCCGCCGTTGCGGCGTTGGGCAGCGATACCGCTGGCAGCGTACGGATTCCCGCCAGTTGGACCGGCACCGTCGGCGTGAAAACCACGTTTGGCCGCTGGTCTTTGGATGGCATCGCCCCGCTCTCACCATCACTCGATACCGCGGGCGTATTAACCCGCTCGGCGGAGGATGCGGCGCTGGTGTTTGCCTCACTCGACCCACATGTGGCCGATCCCTGGGCATTCCTGGCCGAATGCCAGCGTGCAGAGGCGCGCCAGTTCACCCTTGGTGTGTGCGAATGGATGTTCGAGGGCAACTCGCCCGGCGTCGGTGAGGCAGTGAAACAGGCCTTGGACGAATTGGCCAAAGCTGGCGCACGCATCGTCAAAGTAGACGTGCCAAACCTGATCGAACTGCACGAGTTGTTCCGCCGCGGCGGCATCGCTGGTATCGAGTTTGCCGCTTTTATTAACCGCCCGGAAATGGCCAAATGGAAGGCCGCGGTTGACCCTATCGTCTCCTCGCGCTTCTCGGCCATTCAGGCCATCCCAGCGACTGAGTACATCGCCCGGATGGATCAAATTGCTCAAATGACGGCGGAGGCTCTCCCTGTATTTGACCAGGTTGATGCCATTGTCGGCCCAACAATCCCGATCACGCCGCCCCGCATTGCAGACCTGCAATCGGTTGAGGCCTATCAGGCCGCCAACCTGCAATCGCTGCGCAACACCAGCGTTGGCAATATCCTGGAGATGTCCGGCGTGACGGTGCCGGCAGGCCTGGATCAGGCCGGCATGCCGGTGGGATTGCAATTGCTGACACCGAATGGCGCGGACGAACGGGCGTTGGCCATGGCGGTTGCGGTCGAGCGTGTGCTGGGCACCCCGCGCCAGCGTCTCGGCACGCCGCTGCTCTAGCCTTAGCGCTTTTGAGGATCAGCGGTCCTGCTTCAGGAAATCGCTGATCAGCACCGCGTTGACCTTATCGCCCAGAATATCGCGCGCTGCCGTTAACAGGCGGCCGCGCAGTTCAGTTTGGATTTCGGGCGCAAACATGTCCTCCGTGAACGCGCCTTCGGCAGCCATATTGAACAGGATTTTGAGGAATTCGTCCCGGATACGCGGTTCGCGCAAGACCGCGTCTTCGGTGCTGCCCTCCTCGACCTCCAATTGCAGGTTCGCGACCAGCAGGGCTATTACTTGGCCACCTGCCTGAATCGGAATGACGAATTGTGAGTTGAATTTGACATAGGAGAAATTCATGGGCTTGGCGGGTTGGGTTTCCTTGTGCTCCATCTCTGCGGCCATCTCGCCATGGGGCTCTCCGCCTGCGCCCAGAAATGCGCCGGCAACGGCACCGCCGCCCAAGGCTACAATACCGACCACGGCTATAATGACGGGCTTCATGGGAGGCTCCTCCAGAGGTCGCTATTAGAATGGCAGCACACGGTCCAGCACTTGCTGGCCGAGGCGGGGTTGTTGCAGGTCGGTGATCTGGCCACGGCCGCCATAGACCACCCGCGCCTCAGCGATTTTCTCGTAGCTGATGGTGTTTTGCCGCGAGATGTCTTCGGGCCGCACCACGCCGGAGACCTGCAGATCGCGCAGCTCGAAGTTTACCCGTACCTCCTGGCTGGCATAGATCACCAGATTGCCGTTCGGCAGGATGTCCGTGACCGTGGCGGCGACTTTCAGGTCGATAGTCTCGCCGCGACTGACCGATCCGGTGCCGCCGCTGTTGGAATCGCTGTTGGCTGCAACAAGCGTAGAGAGGTCGGGTTTTCCCGGCAGGATGCGTTGGATATGCTGCTCCAGGCCGAACAGGTTGGGCACGCCCAGGCTTTCGTTGGCGGTGCGGCTGCGGCTGGTGGAGTTGTCGATTTCCGCCTTGTCGTCGATTTCCACCATGACCGTCAGAATGTCGCCAACAGTGCGCGCGCGCCGGTCGCCGAACAGAGAGCGGGGGCCGGACTGCCAGAGCGAGGCGGTGGTCGCTGGGCGGTCGATGGGTTTCGGCGGCGCCACGAAAGCTGTCGGCGCAGCGATGCGGGTGCGGGACTCGCCGCCGGGCGACATGGTCGGCTCTTTGCCCAAATGGTCCAGGCTGCTGCATGCGCCCAGGGCCAAGACCAGAGCCAGCACCAAAAAGTTACGAACCGACATCGACCACCTCCGAGCCAGAGATGCGGCCATAGATCGTGCGCCGCGAGTCCAGGTTCATCACGCG
>CALKDI010000382.1 GCA_938084065.1 uncultured Alphaproteobacteria bacterium | reverse complement strand
TGAGGACGTCCGCCGTGCAGGCCAAAGCCTCTGCCTGCCGCCGCAACGTGACGACCTCTTGCGCTGCATCCAACGCTCGAGCCAAGCGATCCACCTCGCGCACCAGGCTTGAATGGCGCTCCAGCCGGTCCCGTTGTTTGGCCAGACCTTCCGCCTCAGCCTTCGCCGTCTTTGCCGCCTGTTGCGCCAGAAGAAGCGCTGCCTCCGCTGCCTCCCCAGCCGCCGCCGCCGCCGTGACCTGCTCTGCCACTGCCGCTGCTTCTGCTAACGTTGCAGCCAGCGCTTTGCCTTGCTGAGCCAAGACCTGCACCTGTTCCTGACGCCGCTTGCTTGCGTGCTGCGCAGTCTCCAGCGATTGCTGAGCCAGCTTCACAGCCAAGCCGGCATTCTCAACCTGCTCCGCCATCTGGTGCGCCTCGCGCAGCCGGCCTTGCAGCCCGCGGATAGTCTCCCGCTCGGCCTCCTCGCTGACACGGGCTTCCGCCGTCAGATCGCGCCGGCTGGCCAGCAGCGCCCGGGTCTGCTCCGCCAATTCAACCTGCAGAGCCTCTGCGTCAGACAACGCTGCCGTCAACCGCTCCCGCTCATCCAACAGCTGTTTGTAGCGCCCGGTCGGCTGCCCACGCCCACGGGTCAGGTGCTCGGCTAATGCATCGCGCACCTTCGCCGGCACCGCCTGCCCGCGCCGCCCGCCGGAGACCGCGGCAACGCCCCCGGAGACAAGGCATTCCGCCAACGATGTGCGAGCCGCCTCGCTCACATCTAAAGGCCGGATCGTATCGCCCTGGCTGGCCCAAAGCAGCCCCCAGATGCCGAGCAATTCAGGCTTCATGGCCCCCCGCTCCGGCACCTGAAATCCTAACAGCGCCTGCAACTCCCGCTCCGCCGCGTCGCCTTCGATGCTGGTGCCATCCGGGCGCTGCAAAATTGCTTTCTGCTGTTTGTAAAACCGCTTAGTGAAGCCGTAAGCCGCCCCATCAAGCGCGAACTCAACCTGGACGACCGGCGGCGCATCATGCCATTGGTTGAGGTAGCCCTTCACCCCCTCACCCGACACCCGATGGCGTTGGAACAGCGCCGCATCCAAAGCCATTTTCAACGTGGATTTTCCGGCCTCATTCGGCGCCGACAACAGGTTCAGGCCCGGCCCCAGCCCGGTCAGCCGGTGCGGTTGATCGAACTTGCGAAACCGCTCCAGTACCAGATCGGTAATCACCAACTGACTCATGCCTGCGCCGCCCGTGCTTCGATGTAGAGCCGTGCCAGCGCCCGACGCGCCGTAGCCGCAGCGGCAGGATCTGCACCGGCAGGATTAGCACTGGCTGCCTCCGCCATCGCCTGCAGCCGCTCTGCCGCCAGACGCAGCACGCCGCCCGGCCGGTCGATAGCGTCGAGGTCGTCGGCGGTGGGCTCCGGCAGCAGGTCAGAATCGTCCAGGTCCAACGCAAACAGCGCGCCCTGCAGCCGGCGGTTCAGCTCCACATCCGCCTGCTCCCGCAGATCGAGCGCCACCCTCCCGCGCAAGGTCAGCCGCAGATACAGCCGTGCCGGATCGTCAGCCAGAGCAGCTATGCGGTTAGCGATAACCGCAATGTCCGACGCCTCCCCAATCGTCTCGTCCAGACTGGCCCAGGTATAGGTCGCAGTCCGCACCCGTTGCACCTCCGCCGGCGCGCTTGGCCCGGCAATGGTAACCACCAGCGCCTCACCACCATCCGGCTCGCCGGCGCCATAGAAGCGGTCAGGCTCCGGCGTGCCGGCATACCAAGTGTTCGGCGTAATCTGCTGCACCCGATGCCAATCGCCTAACGCCAGATAGCTGAGGCCAGCCTCCGCCGCCCGGTCTGGCGCCAAAGCCTCCCGCTCCAACACAGCCGCCTCGCCGCCGCCAAAATCCCGAATACTGCCATGCGCCAGACCCACACGGACCAAGCCCTCCGTCGTCGCAGCGCCATCCATCCAAGCGGTAGGGTCGTCACCATGATCGCGGGCGGCGAGCGGCGCCGGCAACAGCACCGCATCCTCCCCCATCGCCACAGGCTCTGCGGCCCGCATCGCTTTGACATTATCCGGCAGGCCGATACGGCTGAGCCGATCCCATACCCCTTCCGGACGGTCCGGATCATGGTTGCCAGGCAACAAATACCAGGTGAGGTCCTTCGCCCGCGCCATTCGCTCCAGCGGCGCCCGCAGCGTGACCTCGGCAAGACCTTCGGCGTCAAACACATCACCGGCGACCAAAACGAATGGACAGTCATGCGACCGCGCCGCCTCCGCCAATCGGTCGACCGCCTCAATGCGCGCGCGCCGCAACAAGGCCGCTGCATCGCCAGGGACGGAGGCAAAACTGCGGCCGATCTGCCAGTCAGCGGTGTGCAAAAATCGTATCATAGACTGAGACTACCGCCAGATTCGCTGGCACATACTATCGAACAGCCACCGGCAGTTGCAAAAACCCGCGAAACCGCGCTCGCCCGCCTCGCACCGGCTCGCCTGCCAGCCGCAACTCCGGGAAGCGCCGCACCAGCTTGCCAAGCGCCACCTGCCCCTCCATCCGCGCCAGAGCCGCTCCGGCACAAACATGGATGCCGGTAGCAAAGGCCACGTGGCGGTTTGGTTTGCGGGTGATGTCCAGCCGCTCGGGCTCATCAAACTCCGCCGGGTCGCGATTGGCAGCCCCGATACCGATGTGGATATAGGTGCCGGCATTCACGGCCACGCCGCCAATCTCGCAATCCACCGCTGCCTGCCTGTTGCCCAGTTGGTTAGAGCTCTCAAAGCGCAGTAGCTCCTCCACCGCGCTATCAATCAGGCCCGGATCATCGCGCAACTGCGCAAAGGCGTCGGGATACCGAAATAGAGCCTCCACTCCATTACCAATCAGGTTGGTGGTGGTCTCGTGGCCGGCATTCAGCAGGAAGATGCAATTATGCAGCAATTCCAGGATATCGAGCCGGTCGCCACTCGCCGTCTCCGCCATCAGCTTGGAGAGAATTTCACCCTCCACGCTGGGTAAAACGCCGGCTTTCCGCCTGTCAATCAGGTCACGCAGAAAGTCCTTAAAGTCCGCCACCGCCGCATTACCCACCGCCAGCACCTCCGCCGAGGGTCGCGGCTCCAGCGCGCCCAAAATCGCCAGCGACCAGTCGCGCAGAGGCCCCCGCTCCTCCACCGGCACGCCCAGCATGTCGCCGATGAGTTGCACCGGCAGCGCACTGGCCAGGTCGCCGATCAGATCAAACTCACCTTTGGCCTCCGCCTCGTCCAGCAGATGATCGACAAACGCCTCCACCCGCGGGCGCAACACCGGCAACGCCCGTGGCGTAAAAGCCGGCGCTAACAGCCTCCGCACGCGCGTGTGCAAAGGCGGGTCGTTGAACACCAGACTGGTGGTGTGGTGCTCCAACAATGACGAGCCATCGCCAAACACCGGCCGAAACGCCTGCCGTTTGTCGGAGAGAAACCGCCCCGGGTCCTTGTAGACCATCATGCAGTCCGCATACCGGGTCAGAAACACAGAGCCATCCGCCAACCGCTTCACCGGCGCATGCTCGCGCAATGCCCTGTAGGTGGGATAGGGATCGGCCAGGAAAGCAGCCGGCGCACCGACCAGTTCAAATGCCTCAGCAAGGGTAGGATCGGCGGCGGACAAAGGGGACATGGCAGTGGTCCTTGCGGGCGATAGAATTTCTGCTGCCTCCAGTATAGCGTTTCCCGCTCCCTTATGCCTATCCTTGCCACAAACACGACACCGCTTCTGGAGCCCCACCATGCTTGGCCGCTACGACACTCACCCGGAAATGCAGCCCCTGATCGATGCCCGCGCCGTGCAGGCCCCCGCCACGACGCTGGAGGAGATGCGCGCGGTCTTCGACGCCGCCGCAGCCGCAGTTAAGCCGCCTCGCCCCGATGGCTTGGATGTGCAGGACACGACCATGCCGCGCCTTGACGGCCAACCCGTGCCCGTCCGCATCTATCGCTCCAACGGCCTGCCGGAGCGCGCGCCCTGCGTCGTCTATATTCACGGCGGCGGCTTCATGAAGGGCTCACCAGAGACCAGCGACAGCACCGGCTGGGGCCTGGCGGTCGACTCAAAAGCCGTCTGCGTCAGCGTCGACTATCGCCTGGCACCCGAGCACAAGCACCCGGAATTGTTCGATGACTGCTACGGCGTCGTCGCCCACATTGCCGAGAACGCCGCCGCCCTTGGCATCGACCCAGCCCGCATTGCCGTCAGCGGTGACAGCGCTGGCGGCTGCCTGACTGCCGCTGTGTGCCTTGCCGCACGAGATCGCGGCGGGCCGACCATCGCCGCGCAGGTGCTGATCTACCCCTGTCTGACAGACGACACATCCGCCCCCTCGTTCAGCTACAACGCCAATCCGCCCGGCCTCACCACCGCCAGCATGAAGCAGTATTGGGAGTGGTATCTGGCGAAGCAGCCATCCAAGGACCCCTACGCGACCCCCGCCTGCGCCACAGACCTATCCCGCCTGCCACCAACCTATGTGGTCACGGCAGAGTACGATCCGCTCTACAATGACGGCTTCGACTATGCCCAGCGCCTGAAGGCTGCCGGCGTGCCGGTGACCTATCGCTGCGCCGCCCGCTTCATCCACGGCTTCCTGCGCCTACGCGACGGCGGCCCAGCAGGGCGGGCGGAGTTCGCCGCGCTCACCGGCTTCCTGCGCCAGCGGTTCGGCTCATGAGCGCCGATCTCTCCTTAACCCGTCTGCCCGCCCGGGAGGTGGTGCAATTACTGGAGGTGGGCGAGGTCTCTCCACTGGAGTTGATCGACGCCGCCCTCGCCCGCATCGAACAGGTTGAGCCAGCGGTCAACGCCCTGCCCACCCTATGCCCCGACCGCGCCCGCGAAAAGGCAAAGGCCCTGCCGCTCCGCCCCGAAGGCGGACGCGGCTGGCTGGCCGGTCTGCCAGTGGCTATCAAGGACATGATGGAGGTGGAGGGCGTCCGCACCACCTACGCCTCGCCCATCTACGCCGACAACGTGCCGGACTTCTCACACCCGATGATTGAGCGGCTGGAGGCCAATGGCGGCCTCGTCCTCGCCAAGTCGAACACGCCGGAATTCGCGGCAGGCGGCTCCACCTTCAACGAGGTGTTCGGCAAGACCCGCAATCCCTGGAACACCTCGCTGACCTGCGGCGGCTCCTCCGGCGGCTCTGCTGTAGCCCTGGCAACCGGCGAGATTTGGCTGGCGCATGGCTCCGACCATGGCGGCAGCTTGCGCAAACCTGGCAGTTTCTGCTCCGTTGTCGGTCTCCGGCCCTCACCCGGACGCGTGACGCGCGGCACGGTTGGCAACCTGTTCTCGCCCTCCTCCGTTGAGGGACCGATGGCGCGCGACGTTCCAGATATCGCCCTGATGCTGGATGCCATCACCGGCCGCGACAACCGCGACCCGCTGACCATCCATCCGCCGGCCCGCAGCTTTTTCGACACGACCATGGCGGCGCTCGCCCGTGGCCGCGGCGGCCTGGCCGGCAAGCGCATCGGCTTCACGGTAGATTATGGTAGCTCCGTCCCCGTCGCCCGCGCGGTGCGGGAGATCACGGAGGCCGCCGCCTACAAGTTCCAGGATATGGGCTGTATCGTCGAGGAGGCCTTCCCCGCGCTCGGCACCATCGCCGAGGTATTCCAAATTCTGCGAGCACAGTTCTTCGTGGTGAACCGGCACAAAGAGATGGCGCACCACCGCGACCAACTCAAAGCCGACATCATCTGGAACACCGAAAAAGGCCTGGCGCAAACCCCGGAACAACTGGCCTGGGCCGAGCGCGAGCGCGGCGCGTTCTACCGGCGCGTTCTGGCATTCTTTGAGACCTACGACTTCCTTGCCTGCCCGGTGGTGAACGTGCCGCCGTTCGATGTCGACCTGCGCTATGTCGATACCGTCGATGGCGTGCAGATCGAGAACTACATCGCCGGCTCGCTGACCACCTCGGCCATCTCGATGACCGCCTGCCCGGCGATCAGCGTGCCGGTGGGCTTCGACGACTTTGGCCGGCCCATCGGCCTGCAATTGGTGGGCCCGCCCCAGGATGAGGCCGGCCTGCTGGCCATCGCCGCCGTGTTCGAGGAAATGACCGGCCTCGCCAAACTCCTGCCCATCGACCCGCGGCCCGGCGAGGTGCCACCCTTTTGAGCGCATTTACCGAATTATCGGAGGCCGACGCCACCGGACGCATCGCCGAGATCTATGCCGAGATCCGGCATTTCTACGGCGTTCCCTACGTCTCCTCCCTGCAACGCCACCTGGCCACCATTCCTGGTATGCTGGAATGGGCGTGGGATGCCGTGCGGCCCGCCTTCGCCAATGGCCTGCTGCCCGAGCGTGCCTGGGGTTTGGCGGCTGAGGTTGACCTGCAACCGCTCCCAAAACTCTCGCCCGCAGCCCTGCGTGTGCTGGGCGTTGACGCAGAGGCGCAGGAGACGATCCGCACCGTCTGCCGCTCATTTGAGACCGTAGCACCCCTCAACATGGCCCTCGGCGGCGCCGTCCGTGCGTTGCTGCACGGCACTGATCCCAGCGGCACCCGCCTCCCGCCTGCTAGCGAATGGCAGCCGCAACACCGCTTCCCCAACCCACCGGAAACCCTGGGCCTGGATGCCGTTTCTACAGACATCCGAGACCTACTGCTGCAACTCGCGACCGACATGGATGGCGAGACCTTCATTCCCGGTCTCTATCGCCAACTGGCCCACTGGCCGGCTTACCTGGCCCACGCCGCAACCCAACTCGGCCCCGTCTTCATCGACCCCGCTGTGACTGCGGAGTGCCACGACCTGCGCCGCCGCATCGCCACCGCCGTGCCGGAATTCCTGGCCGTGCTACCGCCCGCGCCACCACCTCCCCCCGACGCGCCAACCGAGCACATCCTGGCCGCCATCGAGACCTACCAGGGCACCAGCCCGCAAATGATCACCTTTGGCCGCCTCCTGCGCGAGGCGCTGCCCGCCTAACTCCCATAGAGGCCCCCCAATCATGACCGGACTTCTTGACGGCCACATCGCCCTCATCACCGGCGGCGGCAGCGGCATTGGCCGTGGCATCGCCCTAGCCTTTGCCGAGCACGGCGCAACCATCATCGCTGCCGACATCAACCTCGCCGGCGCGGCAGAGACTGTCGCCATGATCGGCGGCAACGCAGCCAGGGCCGAGGCGCTGGACGTCACCGACCGCGCCGCCTGCAACGCGCTGGCCGCCAAGGTCAAAGCCGAAGTCGGCAACCTCTCCATCCTGGTGAACAACGCGGGCATCGTCCGCCGCGCGACGCTGGACACAGAGAACGCCCTGAACGACTGGGACGACACCATCGGCATCAATGTCAACGGCGTCTTTAACTCTACCTACGCGTTTTTGGACCAGTTGAAGGTTACCAAAGGCCGGATCATTTCCATCGGCTCCATCCAGAGCTTTGTGCACCTTCGCAACTGTGTCGCCTACACGACGTCAAAGCATGCTGTGAAGGGCTTCACCGTGGCGCTGGCGAACGAACTTGCGCCGCACGGGATCCGCGTGAACGCCATCGGCCCCGGCGTAATCCGCACACCGGTCAGCGAGAAGCTGATCCAGAGCCCGGAGCGCCTCGCACAATTGCTCACGCATATCCCCATGGGCCGTTATGGCACCCCAGAGGATATCGCCGGCCCCGCAGTTTTCCTGGCCAGTGATCTGGCCAGGTACGTAACAGGGCATACTCTGGTCTCCGACGGTGGGTATCTCACGGTGTAAGGCGAGCACCACAAGAAACGCCGGATGCTGACCTGCCACGGCGAGCTTTGCCCGAAGTGCTACGGCCAAAGCCTTGGCCTGATCTTTGGTTTGAACCTGATCTTTGGTTTGAATAGGTAAGGTCATGGTGACATCCCGTCCGGTTCTCGCGGTCACAAGGAACGGGGCTCGCCTTGCCGTCCGACCGCAAAGGGAAAGGACAGATCATTGCGTGTGCGCAGCAGGCATACGGCTGGGAGATATTCACCATCAGGGCAAAACCCTGGCGAGCGGCGGGCGTCTCAACCTGCCCGTCAGATAGGTAGCAACCACATTCCTGTCAAGGTATTGGGGCAGACGTGTCTTTACCCTCAGACCAGCAATTGGAGAGAATATGGCAACTCTTTCCGACCTGAATGCGGGCGGCGGGGTTGGCATTGTGAGCAGCCGTCGCTAGGGTCTTGCCCGAAGGTCGTATAGAGACCACACAGGATCAGGGATCACAGACGAAAATATGCCCAAGGCCGACCTCATAGCCGGCGTAGTGTTGATGGTCAGCGGCCTTGCGCTGCTGTTCTTCATTATTCCAGCACAGACCGAGCAGGATACAGGTGCCGCTGTACCGCCGGATATGCTGCCGCAGATCTGCGCCCTTGGCATCACGCTCCTGGCAGCGGTGCTCACCCTCAATGCTCTACGCGGCAAGACGCCGGACGCCAAACCACCTAAGGCCAGCGAATGGCGGGCAATGGTTGCGGTGGTCGTGATCATTCTCGCCGGTGCAGCCCTGTTCCAGTACATTCATCCGATCGTGGCCGGCCTGTTCGTCACGCTTGCAACCATGCTCTACATGGATGAACGGCGCTGGCACTTGCTGCTGGCACTGCCGGCAGCGCTGGTGGTCATCGTCTATCTGCTGTTCTACGAATTTTTGGGGACGGCAATCCTATGATGGACGAACTGGTCGCCGGCTTTGGAGCCGCCCTTACCTTCTACAACGTCGCCTTCATCTTCATGGGCGTCGCCATCGGCTATCTAGTCGGCGCGCTTCCGGGCCTTGGCAAAGGCACGGCAACGGCTGTCGCGATCCCGATCACCTTCTATATCGAGCCCCTAGCCGCCATCGCCTTCCTAATCGGCATCTCCAAAGGCTCAACCGCCGGCAGCGCCGTCTCCGCCATCCTGATGAACACGCCGGGTGAGCCGTCTTCAGCGCCCACCGCCATGGCTGGATACCCACTCGCCCGCGCCGGCAAGGCCCAAAAAGCGCTCAAAATGGGCCTCTATGCGAGCGTCATCGGCGACTTCGTCTCCACCTGCGTGTTGATCCTTTCTGCCCAGTCACTGGCAGACTACGCGCTCGGCATCGGCCCAATTGAACTGGTCGCAATCCTCGCCTTCTCGCTCACGTTCATCGCCGCTCTCTCCGGCAAATCCCTCGTCAAAGGCCTGATCGCCGGCCTGTTCGGCATTCTCTGCTCGACCGTCGGCACGGAGATCGAAACCTCAACCGAGCGTTTCACTTTCGGCTCCTTCGACCTGTACGAGGGATTGCCGCTGATCCCGGTCGCCATCGGCATGCTGGCCATGTCAGAAATGATGGTGCAGATCGGAGACCGCCGCCGCCTGGAGGCCGAGACCGACCTGTTGCGAGGCTCGGGCAAGCCCGAAGATGCCTATGTCACCTGGGAAGACTGGAAAAAGTCGTTCAAAGCCATCATCCGGGGCACAGGGATCGGCATATTCATCGGCGTATTGCCAGGATTAGGCGCCAGCACCGGCTCGTTCCTGTCCTATGGTATGGCGCGGCGGGCATCCAAAGATCCGGACAGTTTCGAACGTGATGGCGCGATCGAGGGCGTCGCCGCCACCGAAAGCGCTGACAACGCGGTCGTTCCGGCCAGCTTTGTCCCGCTATTCGCCCTAGGCATTCCTGGCAGCGTCATCGCCGCCATCCTTATCGGTGCCTTCGTCATCCAAGGCGTAACCCCCGGCCCGCTGATGTTCCTGGAGCAGGCAGAGCTGATGCAGGGCATTTACGCCTCCATGCTGGCAGCCTCCTTGATCCTGCTGTTCATTGGCTATTTCGGCCAGAACATGTTTGCTCGCATCATCAAGCTTTCGCCATCGTTGGTGCTATCGACCGTGGTGTTTTTGTGCTGCCTCGGTTCGTATTTGCAGGGCGGCGGCATGTTCGGCCTCTACATCATGGCGATCTTTGCCGTCATCGGCTTTTTCGCCCGCAAGTATGATTTCGGCTTCGTGACATTCCTGATCGGCTTCGTCATTGGCGATGGATTCGAACTGGCCCTGCGCCAGTCCATCGGCCTCCTCAAAGGCACGCCGGAGGCAATGCTTGACCATCCGGTCGCCATTGTATTCTGGGTGCTGACCATCGTCGGCGTTCTCGCCATCCTGCGCCGGAAGAAGATTTCAACCGAGTCGGCCACCTAGGTCGCAAAAATAGGGAGACTACCCCATGAAATTCCTGAAAACCCTTGGCGTCGCCGCCAGTGCGGTCGCTGCTGTTGCACTTTCCGCCCTGCCCGCGCAGGCGGAATGGCCGGAGGGCCCGATTACCATGCTGATCGGCTACAAGGCCGGCGGCGGCACCGACACCAAGGGCCGCGTGCTGGCCAAGGAACTCGGCAAGGAACTGGGTGTTCCGGTCAAGGTGCTGAACAAGCCCGGTGGCGGCCAAGCTGCATCCTTGAACTGGTTCAAAGAACAGAAACCAGACGGCAAAGTGTTCTTCTTCGGCGCCTCCACCGGCCTGACGCTGAACCCGTTCCTGAAAAAGGACATCGGCTACAGCAAGGATGACTTCGACTACGCGGCCCTGGTGACCGAGTTCCAACCAGCCCTCGTCGCTCCGGCCAGCGCACCATTCGACGATTGGAAGGGTTTTCTCGCCCACGCCAAAGCCAACCCCGGCTTGAAATACGCAGCGCTCAGCCCGTTCGCTCGCATCATCATGGAATTGATTTCCGAGAAAGAAGGCCTGACGGTCGACTATATCCCAACCAAAGGTGGCGCAGGCATGGTGCAACTCGTGCTCGGCAACCAGGTCGATGCGGCCTATTCCGGTGGCATCCACTCGCGCTATCCTGGCAAGTTCAAGACGCTGGCGGTCGTGACCTCCAAGCGTCAGGCGCATTTCGCCGATGTGCCAAGCCTGATGGAACTCGGTTATGGCCTGAATGGCGATGCGCCAACCGTCGTGGCCTTCCCGAAAGGCATTGACAGGGCAATCATCGACAGGCTGGCGGCCGCGATGAAGGTTGCAGCGGCTTCGAAAGACATGGCCAAGATCTCCAAAAAGATCATGATGCCAGTCAACTTTGTCGGCACCGAAGGCGCGGTGAAGTTCATCGAGGAATCGACCGCGGCGAACAAAGCCATGATCGAAGCCTCCGGCTACGAAGCCAAGTAGGTCGGCTGAACACCAAGAGTCCTTTCCTCCTCGGACTTCGCGAGGAGGAAAGGCTAAAGGCATCGCGCGCCCCCTCTGCCCCAACCTCCCCCTTCACCCTGAGGTGGCCCGCAGCACCCTCGAAGGGCCAGCCAGCCCGTTGCACGCCGCCTTCGAGGCTCGACTGCGTCTCGCACCTCTGGCTGAAGGTTGGGGTTGCGGCGCCCGCGCCACCCAACCGCGACCAAACGGAATCCCCAATGTTCCAGCCCCTCCTCGGCAAACGCGTGATCGAGACCACCCAGGTCTTGGCAGGCCCCTATTGCACCTACCAACTGGCGCTCATGGGTGCCGAGGTCATCAAGATTGAGAAGCCCGGTGAGGGCGATTGGGCTCGCCAGGGCGGCAATGACGCCGAACTGTCTGCTGCCGGCCTACCCTTCTCGTTCATCACCCAGAACGCCGGCAAAAAATCAATCACCCTCGACCTAAAAAGCGCAGAGGGCCTCGCCATCCTGAAGCAACTGGTCGAAGGCGCTGATATCTTCGTTGAGAACTATAGCCCCGGCACCGCCGCCCGACTCGGCATCGGCTATGACGACCTGTCCGCGATCAATCCCGGCCTAGTCTACGCCTCCATGAGCGCCTACGGCCAAGACGGCCCAATCGGCCACCGCCCGGCCTATGACCACATCATCCAAGGCATGGTCGGCATCATGCACACAACCGGCACGCCAGAGACCGTGCCGCTAAAAGTCGGCAGCCCATACGTAGATTACGCCACCGGCCTGATGGGCGCCTTCGCCGTCAGCGCCGCCCTGCTGGAGCGCGAGCGCACCGGCAAAGGCCAGCGCGTTGACGTCGCCATGCTCGATACCGCCATGCTGCTGATGGCCTCCCTCGCCGTCTCGACCATGGCCACCGGCAACTCCCCGCCGCCGACGGGCGCGGAGGCGTTCAGCCGCTCGCCCTCATCCGGCACATATCAGACTGCTGACGGTCATCTCGGCCTAGCCGCCAACAACCAGGCGCAGTTCACCCGCCTTTGCAACGCTCTGGATCTGCCCCACCTGCTGGAAGACCCACGCTTCGCGCCCGGACAACCGCGCAAGGACAATACCGACGCATTGCGCGCCGAATTCTCCGCCAAGTTCACCGAAAAAACCGCGGCTGAGTGGGAGGATATCCTGGATAGAGCCCGCGTCCCCGCCACCCGCGTCCGCAAAATGCATGAGGTCCTGAGCGAAGGCCAAATCGCCGCCCGCGGCCTGATGCACCCCACAGGCCTGCCTGGCCTCGACCGCCAAGTTGCAATCCCAACCCTGGGCTTCAAAGCCAACGGCGACGTCACCGCCGCCCAAAGCCAGCCACCAACCCTGGGCCAACACACCGACGAAGTTCTGGGCGCGCTAGGCCTGGATATCGCGAAATTGCGTGCAGACGGGGTTGTGTAAGGCTGCCACCTTAAACTCCAAGCTCTCGTTCTAACCGGGGCCGTTGTTCGTTCCGCCAAGGGACACAAAGCATCTCCCCATCCCAAACTTGATTTGGGATCCATGCCTGAGCCTTCCCCACAAAGCCCGGATTTTGCGACAGCCCCTCAGGCATAGCCCCTGGATCAAGTCCAGGGAGGGGTTAGGAGGGGCACGGCTGACGCAATGGTGACGCCTCGACGCCGATGCTATAGACCTGCCACCACCCTCGTCTCTCTCCTGTCCTCCCCAACGCGCCGGCCACAAGGCAATCCTGCTCCATGCAGAACAACATCATGCGCGCCATCGGCCTGCTGTGCGGAACCATGGTCATCATCGGCACGATGGACGCGCTGTCCAAGCTGCTGGTGCAGGACTTGGCCGTGGGTCAGATCCTGGCTGTGCGCTACTGGATGTTTTTCTGCGTCGCCGCCTGGATGGCTCACCGCAGCATCGGCTTGAAAGCCGCGTTTCGGTCCAAACGCCCCTTCGTGCAAATCGTCCGCTCCGCCATTTTGATGGCCGAGATGGCGCTGTTCATCCACGCCTTCGTCTATATGCACCTGGCCGACGTGCATGCCATCGCCGCTGCCGCCCCGCTATTGGTCATGGTGATGGCGACCTTGTTCCTGGGCGAGAAAATTGGCCCGCACCGCAAGACCGCCGTTGCCATCGGCTTTGTCGGCGTCCTGATCATCGTCCGCCCCGGCACCGGCGTCTTTGGCTGGGTGGCGCTGTTACCCGTGCTCGCCACACTCGGCTGGGCGACCTATCAGGTGTTGCTGCGCCAAGTATCCGCCTATGACCGCTCCGAGACCACGGTGCTATACACCGCCACGGTCGGCCTCGTCATCTATACGGTCGCCGGCCTGCTGGTCTGGCAACCGCCCAATTCCGAGCAATGGCTACTGCTCGCCGGCGTTGGCGTGATGGGCACATTAGGCCACATTCTGCTGGTCAAAGCCTATGAGAACGCCCCGGCCTCCGCCCTACAACCGTTCAACTATGGGCTGCCATTGTGGGCCGTCATTGTCGGTTGGCTGGTGTTCGATCATATCCCCGACGCCTGGACCTTCGCCGGCGGCGGTCTGGTCATCACTGGCGGCCTCTACGCGTTGTGGCGGGAGCGCGTGCGGGCCGTTACGAGATAACAGAAACTTGCCCCACCGACCCATTTGGATGGATTTGCCAATGAGCAAAATCATGTCACCGCGTTTGATCGAAGCAAATGACTGTAGCGCGTCAATCAGGGTGAGAGCAGCGCGACAAACAAGATGAGAATCCTTGGCCGCGACGGATGGAATGTGGATGGTTGATCTATCAGGGGCAAGAGGTTTGTCGCTGGTGATTGTCGCGGAGCGTCAATCAGTGGT
>CALKDI010000381.1 GCA_938084065.1 uncultured Alphaproteobacteria bacterium | reverse complement strand
ATCGTTGCTGGCGAGTGTTAGGGCTGCGGTCCAATCTTCCAGCGCTAACCACTCATCCTGATTAAAATTTGCGTGTTGAAGCGCGGAGTTGGAGAAGTAGAAGGTCTCGTCGGATGCGATCTGCGCCTCCCGCCCATCGCCCCAGGCGGCACTGGTGCGGCGCGCAAGATGGCCTCGGTCCCAGGGGTTGTTGGCGTAGTAATCGTTGTCGAGCTGGAATTCTCCGCCGATGCGGCTGTCGATCCGCCATACGTCACGGCGTTTGGTGACGCGCAATGTCTTTTGATCAATGTTGAGCGCGACATAGGCAGCGGTGCGCTGTTCGCGGTGCATCACCAGCGAATAGTGCGGATAGTCGGCCACTTGCTGATCGCGCAGGCTGTTCAGGGACAGTACATCGCCAGCGACCCGTGGTGAGAGGCTTGGCAGAGGCAATTCAATGTCATCGTGTAAGAAACGTGGATTATACCCAGCCATGTGCCACCTCACCGATCAGTGTTGATATGCAACTGTACTCGCATCGCAATGCCTCATCGGAGACATAGTGCAAATATTAGCACAAAATTCTTAAGATTTCGAGTGTTGCCGGCCACGAATGCCCATGAACAGCGCGGTGAGGGCTGGAAGCACGGCGACGGTCAGAAATACAATGCCGAACGCCTCCAGGAACGTTGAATCTGTTGCGCTGCCACCGCCGCCGAGGGTGGCGAAGGCCAGGCTGATGAGGCTGGCGGCACACATCACGCCGACGGTGCGGCTGACCTGGGCGAGGCTGCCGGCCACGCCGCGTTCCTCTAGGCGCATCGTGCCGGTGATGACATCCATGCTGGAGATTTGAAACAGGCCCATGCCGGCACCGGCCAGGAATAGCGGCACGATCATGAAGACGATGTCGGGAAATGCCGGCCAAAGTCCGACGCCAACAAGGCCTAACGCGGTAGATGCGGCGGCCATTGCGGCTGTCCGGCGGGCGCCGAGGCGCTCAATCAGGCGGCCAGCAACGGTGCTCACAACAGCAGTGCCGAATGGTGAGCACGCTAGCACCAAGCCGGCTACAGTTACCTCCAATGTGGTCATGCGGGCGAGAAAGTACGGCACGATCAGCATGACCGAAAAGCCGGAGAACGCTACCGCCATATTGGCGACGACGACGCTGGAGAATGCCGGGCGCCGGAACAGATAGAGCGGCAAGATCGGTGCTGACGAGCGGCTCTCATGGCGTAGTAGAACGGCCACCAGCAGAGCCGTCATTACCGCGAGGCTGGCTGGTATCCAGGGGTTGCTGCCGGCGACTTGCAGGCGGTTGACGGTGAACAGCAGTGCAGCCATCGCTGCAGCTAGCATTAGCGCGCCGGCGACATTCATCTCCGTGGTTTTGGCAGCTTGGCGTTGTTCTGCCGTGCGGCCTGGCAGGCTCCAGACCAGCGTCAGTGCGATTAGGCAGAGCGGCACCCGCATGCCGTAGACGCCGGGCCAGCCGACCCACTCAATCATGACGCCGCCGACCGATGGTCCTAGCGCCATGCCAATGCCAAACATCAGCATGTAAAGCCCTAGCATGCGCGCGCGCCGATCCTCGCTGGCGAGGCTGGTGATCAGGGCAGGGCCACACGCTCCGACTAGTGCCGCGCCGATACCCTGGGCAACGCGAGCCGCCAGCAGCAATTCAAACGTCGGTGCGAGGGTGAGGGCGATGAAGGCGCCGGTGCTCCATACTAAGCCGGCGGAGAACACCAACCGCCGGCCGATGCGGTCACCGATGCGTCCACAGAACAGCATCAGGCTGGTGTGGGTGAGGACGTAGGCGATGACGACCCACTGGATCTGCTGGATCTCAATGCCGAACGAGCGGGTGATGTCCGGGAAGGCGATGTTGACTGCCGAGTCGAGCGGTACGACCGATGTGCCGATGCCGATACACAGAATGGCGAGCCACGTGCGGAGTGGGCTGAGTTCGGTCACTCCGGCACTCCTACCCGCCAATTACCTCCATTAACACAGCCACCCGTCCGCCATAGCCTACCTCCTTCCCAAACTTGATTTGGGATCCATGCCTGAGAACTCCCTAAAGAACTCGCGCTTTGTGGTTGGCTCTCCGGCGTGGACCCCGGATCAAGCCCGGGGAGGAGTGTGTGGGAGACCTTGGAGCAACAAACAGCGTCCCGCGTGTTTCCACCCTTCGACAGGCTCAGGGTGAAGCGGGTTGTGTCGGGCGGGAGGTGCGGCTCAGACGACGAGTTCACGACGCCAGCAGGTCCTGAACCGCTTGACGGATGAAGGCTTCGTCTTCTGGGTTTTCGCTCGGGTTGCCGGCGCGGTGACCCCAGATGGAGAGCATGGGGCGCAGCTCAGCGTTGGGCATCTGTTCTACCTCACGGCGATTATCCTCCACGCGGAAATAGAGGTCGGTTTCGGACGGCATCAGGATGGTCTTTGCCTGGATTGCTCTCAGCGCTTTTGCCAAATCGCCCTGGTAGAGATCGTTAGCGCTGATATCGCCATTCATCCAGGACCAGAGCATGGCCAGCAGGTTGTCGGCGTCGCGGCGCAGGAAGTTCCACTCCCATGCACGCAGCAGATAATCCTCCAGCGAGGAAAAGCCGATCGTGCTCCAGACCTCTTCGCGGTAGAACTCCTGGCTCATGCCCCAACCGGCATAGACCCGACCCATAGCTCGCAGGCCGGTCTCAGGCTTGATCGTGAAGTGGGTGCCATTCCAGGCAGGGTCGGCGGTGAGGGTGGCCTTCACGCCCTCCAGAAACACCTTGTTGTGCGGCGCGGTTTTGGCGGAGCCGCAGATGGCGAGGATGCGTTCCACCTTGTCCGGAAACAGCGCGCCCCAATGCATGGCTTGCTGCGCACCCATGCTCCACCCATAGACCAAGGCAATGCGGTCGATGCCAAAGACCTCTGTCATCAACCGGCGCTGTGCATGGACATTGTCGTGGAGTGTGAAGAGCGGATAGCGCGCCTTGCTGTGCGGCGGCTCAATGTTCGAAGGCGAGGTGGATAGCCCGCTGCCGAACATGTTCGGGATGACGATGAAGTGCGTGTCCGGATCCAGAATACCGCCGGGCTTGACCAGCCACTCAATGTCGTAGTGCTGCGCGCTATAGCTTGTTGGGTAGACAATGGCGTTGCTCTTGTCCGCGTTCAGCCGGCCATAGGTCTGATAGGCCAGCACCGGGTTCGGCACGGTCAGGCCGGATTGCAGCACGGTGGGGCCGAGTTCAAAGCGATGGAAGTCAGACATGGCTGGGATTGCTCTTTGGGCGAGGGGCGAACGTGGGTGCATCATGGCCCGAATTTGCGGAGGGCGGCAACTGTGGTTGCGCACTAGGTGCTTGGCGGGCGAGTATCGCGGAAATTCCGCCGAGCCAAAGAGAATGCCTCATGCCCGCCGACACTGCTTATCAAACCCAAGGCCTATCCGCCGCTGTAGATATCCGTATAGACCGCTGGGGCATCGCCCATATCAAGGCGGAGAACCAGCCGGACGCCTTTTTCGCCCAGGGATGGAACGCTGCCCGCGACCGGCTATGGCAGATTGATCTCTGGCGCAAGCGGGGGCTGGGCCTGCTCTCTGCTGATTTTGGGGCGGCGTATGTGGAGAAGGACCGGGCCGCGCGTTTGTTCCTGTATCGCGGCGAGATCGACGCGGAGTGGCGGTGTTATGGGTCCAATGCCAAGGAATGGACCGAGGCCTTTGTGGCAGGCATTAACGCCTATCTTGATGGCATCGACGCGGGTGAGCATGAATTGCCGCCGGAATTCGCGGTTGTCGGCACAAAGCCCGCGCGCTGGCAGGCGGTGGATGTGGTGCGTATCCGTAGTCATGCGCGGGTCAACAATGTGGATAATGAGATCCGGCGTTCGGGCGTGCTGGCCAAATACGGGCCGGAGGCGGATGGTCTGCGCAAGGCACGGGAGCCGGATCGGCCGCTGAAAATTCCCGATGGTTTTGAGCCGCATGAAATCCCGGCAGCCGTCTATCAAACTTACCTGCGCGCGACTGAGCCGGTGAGCTTTGGCAAGGATACCACCCAGGCGGACGCCACTTCATCCGAACTGATCGGGTCCAACGCCTGGGCGCTGACGCCGGAGCGCACCACCACGGGCCGCGCCATCCTGGCGAGCGATCCGCACAGGGCTCACCAACTGCCGGGCCTGCGCTACATGGTGCACCTGCAGGCCCCCGGCCTCAACGTCATCGGCGCGGGCGAGCCGGCGGTGCCAGGCGTCTCCTTCGGCCACAACGACGATATCGCCTTCGGCCTGACCATCTGGTTCGTCGACCAGGAAGACCTCTACGTCTACGACCTGAACCCGCAGAACCCGGACCAGTACCGCTATCAGGGCGGCTGGGAGGATATGCGGATCGAACGCCAAACCCTGGCCGTCAAGGGCGAGGCGGCGCGCGAGATCGAACTGCGTTTCACCCGCCACGGGCCGGTGCTGCACGTGGACCGGGCGGCGAACCGCGCCTATGGCGTCCGCACGGTTTGGACCGAGCCGGGCACCGCCGCATATCTCGCCAGCCTGAACTTTCTCCAGGCCAAGACGATTGGCGATTATGAGAACGCTCTGAAAGGCTGGGGCGCGCCGGCCTCCAACCACATCGTGGCGGAGACCAGCGGCAAAATTGCTCGCTTCACCGCCGGCTTTATCCCGGAGCGTCCTGGCTGGGACGGCACGCTGCCGGTGCCGGGCGATGGACGCTATGAGTGGGCACGCCTGCACGATCCGTTAACGACGCCGCGGGTCAAGGACCCGGATTCGGGCTGGGTTGCGACAGCCAACCAATACAATCTGACGCCGGAATGGCTGGGCGAGGATAACACGCCTGGCTTTGAGTGGACCGATGCCTCGCGCTATCGCACTATTGCTGCGGCGCTGGACGCTAAACCCAGGCATTCGCTGGACGATGTCCGCGCCTTGCAGACCAGCTATCATTCCAATCAGGCGGAACGGATTTTGCCGTTGCTCTCGGCAGTGCCCCGCTCTCCTGCGAAGACGATGCTGCAGGGCTGGAACCTAAGCCTCGATGCGGATAGTGGCGCTGCAGCTTTGTTCGAGACCTGGTTCCAGCGGCATCTGGCGCCAGCGGTGCTGGAAAGGGCCTCGCCCGCTGGATTGCAGGCCTATGCAGCTATCTCCGATCTGGCGCTGGTGGTCGACCTGCTGACCGCGGGAGATCCTCGGCTCGGCGACCGGGATGCGATGTTGGCCGAAACTCTGGCTGCCGCATGGGAAGGCACCCACGCCCGCTTCGGTTCTGATCCAGCGACATGGCGTTGGGGTGATTTCCACCATGCCTATCACCCGCATGATCTCTCCGATCTGCTGGACGAGGCGCGGTGCCAGGAATGGAGCGTTGGGCCACAGCCGAAGGGTGGTTCTGGCTACACGATCAATAATAACAACTACCGGCTGCAGGATGGCCGTCTAACGCTGGGCGTGACCTGGCGGATGGTCTGCGATGTCGGCGATTGGGATGCGTGCGTGACGATCAACTCAACGGGCCAATCCGGCAACCCGGAGAGCCCGCATTATCAGGACCTGTTCCCGCTGTGGGTGCGCGATGAATATGTACCGATGAGCTTTGGTGAGGCACAGATTGCGGCTGAAACCGAACGGACTGTCCGATTGAAACCAGGGGCCTGAACGCGGCTCCAAACGCAACAATGGCGCTGCCCGTGAAGGCAGCGCCATTGTCGTATGGCAGCGGACGGTTGAGCCTCGCTACACGAGCAGTATGTCTGCCCATTTTTGCTCTCTCCGGACTTCGCTCCGTCCGTTAGGTTCTTGACCCTGCAAATACCATGCCAAACTGTAGGTCTTTCGTGAAAAAGCCGGATTCAGCCATGCCTTAGTGATATTTGAGTGCGGATGTATTGGCGGTGCGAGGGATTCTGGCTCGGTGTTATGTAAAGCGTCCTTTACACAATCAGGGCAAGCTTGCCTCAATCATGACGGGCATTGCCAGGTGGTGTTAGGATCGAGCGGGTAGACCGGACGGGGCAGCCGCGCAAAGGGAAAGCGTGACAGCATGGGGTTGGTCAGGCCAAGCGCGTCGACCTCTATGATCTGCTCATTCTCGAAGAAGATGTCGAAGCCAGCACGGAAATGACCACGGCTTTTTAGCACCACGGTTCGGAACGAGGCGATATCGAGCCCGAATGCCTCGTAGAAAGCTGGGTCTGCGCCCTGAATGCGGCGTGACACAACGACGATGGTTAGTCCGCCAAGCCGAACACAGGCACTAGGCCCCAGGTCGACTGTTGAGCCTGCACGGATGCCGCGACGACCGACCACGACGCCATCGGACAGGCTAACGACCTCTATGGATGCCGGTACTGCGCGACCGTGCTTATCGGCGTTGGCTTGATTGAAGACGACGTCGATTTTAGCGCCGATGCCGGCGGCGTGACACTGTGCTGCCACAGCCGGGTCGACAAACAGGCCGAGGAGGGCGCCTTGAACATTGGCGGCAATCAAGCTTTCCAGAACATCGGTTGTGTTGCCGCGTCCGCCACCACCCGGATTGTCGGCGACGTCTGCGATACAGAGCGCGGGCAGGCTCGCGTCTTCACCGCGGGATTTGGCTTGCGCTACCCCTTCATCCAGCGAGGTGAGGGTGACGTTGAAGCGTTCGCGCTGGGCCCAGGATTGCATTGCCAGTGTACGGGCCAGCGCCTCCGCATCGACCTCCGCGCCCGGCTCGCCATAGGTGAGGATGGCCAGGCCGTTCTCCGGCGTGTCGCCCCAGGCAAAGCCGCCGACGACCGAGACCACCCGCACGCCAGCCGCTTTTTCCGCTTGGCCGCGGTTGATGAGGTCGGCGTAGGGGCCGGCAGCGGTCAGCAGGCGCACGCTTGGTGCAACGATGGGCATGCGGATGAAAGTCTTGGAGAGGCGGCCGCCGGCCAACAGCCAACGGGTAAGCTGGGCGGCCTCCGCCGCGCGCGCTGCCTGATCCACGTGCGGGTTGGTGCGATAGCTGATAATCGCCTCGACGGACTCAACCATGCGGTCGGAAATATTGGCGTGTAGGTCAACCGTTGCAACAATCGGGACATCCGGGCCAACGACAGATCGAGCCATGGCGTAATAGGCACCGTCGGGGTCTGTCGAATCAGTGGCGGTCATCGCGCCATGATTGCAAAGATAGACCGCATCCAGTGGGCCGGCATCCGCCAGCATCTGGCGCATCTTATCTAGGGTCTCTGCGACAAAGTCAGCAGCGGCAGGTCCGCCTGGTTCGACATTGGTGACCAGGATCGGAACTGGCTGCCAGTCGCCTGCGGCATCCATATCTTGAATAAAGCCGCAGATTTCCGCCGGCACCCGCGGCGCTGGTTTGGCTGCGTCAACCAAGATTTCCTGTCCGACAAAGTAGCAGGATTCGCGGAAATCGTCGCCGGTTGTCACTGGTGCAAACTGGTTTGCCTCCAGCATGAAACCGAGCAGGGCAATGCGGGGACTTGACATGGAGGGCCTCTCACGATGCTTTCTGCGGCACGCTGAGTTCGCGCCATCATTTCGTCTGTATCCAACCTTTAGCATATAAGGTGCTTTGCCATGTACGATCTTCTCGCCGGCATGAGAATTGTCGAGGGCTCGGCCTTCGTTGCGGCACCAATGGGCGGTATGACCCTGGCGCAGTTGGGTGCAGATGTTATCCGGTTCGACGACATCGGTGGAGCACTCGACGGCAAGCGCTGGCCGGTGACAGCCGATGGCGAGAGCCTGTATTGGGCCAGCCTGAACAAAGGCAAGCGCTCGCTGGCGGTAGACGTCCGCAAGCCAGAGGGCCGGGAGATCCTGCAGCGCCTGATCACGGCACCGGGCGATGATGCCGGGCTATTCATCACCAACCTGCCGATGCGCGGCTGGAACTCCTACGAGAGTCTGGCGAAGCTGCGCGAGGACGTCATCGTTGTCAGTTTGACCGGCACACGCGATGGCCAGGCCCAGGTTGACTATACCGTCAACGCCGCCATGGGCTTTCCGATGGTGACAGGGCCGGAAGGGCATGACGGGCCAGTGAACAACGTGTTGCCGGCCTGGGATATCGCCGCGGCACTCTCCATCTCTACCGGCCTGCTAGCGGCAGAGCGCCGGCGGCTGCGCACGGGCGCCGGTTCTTGGCTGCGGCTGTCACTGTTCGATGTGGCTTTGGCGGCCACCGCGGCGCTGGGCTATGTGGCGGAGGCCGCTGTGACCGGAGACGAGCGGGAGCGCTATGGCAACCACATTTACGGCACGTTTGGGCGGGAGTTCCGTTGCGCCGATGGCCGCTATGTCATGATCTGCATGTTCACGGGCCGGCATGTGACGGCGCTTAGCGAACTCATCGGTGCAGATCAAGTAGCCGCGATTGAGGCGGCAGAGGGCGTCAACCTGATGGATGAGGCCGACCGCTATAAGGCGCGGCACGCATTGAGAGCGGCGCTGGAGGGCTGGATCAGCACCCGCAATTTTGCCGAGGTAGCTGAGGGCCTGGATAAGAGCGGCTCGCTCTGGGGACCTTATAAGAGCTTCTCTGATATGGCCGCTGATGCGGCGTCACATCCAATGTTTTCGATGATTGAGCAGCCCGGTATTGGCGCATTCTCGATGCCAGGATCGCCGTTTGACGTCGAGGCTCTACAGCGGCTGGAGCCGAAGCCCGCTCCACGCCTTGGCCAGCACACCGATGAAATTCTCTTAGGCGTATTGGATATGGCTGACGGCGAGATCGCCAAGCTGCATGACGCAAAGGTTGTTGCAGGGCCCCGTTGAGGTCCCTGCAACAATAGGAGCCTGCTCTAGTAGGTGAGCTTCGGGTCCATTTCTTTGGCCTGAGCGACCCAGTTCTCGACGTGGCCGAGGGCTGGAACCTGACGGACCAGCTTTTTGGTCTCGTCGACCTCTTCCATTTTAGCAGTGAGGTTGGCGGCGTTGCGGTTGCGCAATTCTTTGACCGTGTCGACGCCCGCCGCTTCCAACAACTCCGAACACTCTTCGCCGACGCCTTTGATGCGCATCAGGTCGGCCATATTCGCCCACTTCAGGATCTGGGTGGTTGTGAGGCCTGACTTCTCTGCCAAAGCCTTGCGGCCTGCAGGAGAAGCACCTGCGTCCTACAGGTCGTCAGTGGTCTTGATGCCGGCTTCGATCAGCTTTGCACCATAAGTGGGGCCGATGCCTTCGATTGTTTCAATTTTGTAACTCATGGGATTTACTTCGTTGATGACAATTTAGCCCTATTGCGATTACTGTAATTCGGCTGCTGATCAATTGATTTGTACAAGTGTCCTGTGCATCAGACGGTGTTCGTCTGCTGGATAGTCATGGGAAACCATGTGCAGCGCCTGGGGGTTGTCCCATATTAGTACATCCCCGCGGCGCCATTCGTGGCTATAGCGGAATTGTGGCTGGATTGAGTGTGCTAGCATCTCTCCCAACAATTCCTGCGCCGCCGCGTCATCCATGCCATCGATGTGGGCCGTGCGGATTGGGTTCAGGTATAGCGCTCGTCGGCCATCAACTGGGTGCGGGCGGGCGAGGGGGTGGATGGCTTGAGGCGCTGCGTATTGCGCCTCTTCCGCGCTCAATGTTTGCATTTTTCGCGGGGCGAACGGGCTGTTATAGACGTGGTGTACCTGGATTGCCTTGGCGCGTTCTTGCTGTTCCAGAGACAGAGCATTGTAGGCTGCATGCTGGTTCGTAAAGCTGGTGTCGCCGCCGTGGCTTGGTAGTTCGAGGGCATAGAGCATGGTGCCGCGCGGTGGCGTCTGCTGGTGCGAGTGATCGGAATGCCAGCTGCCGCCAATGCGTAAGGGGCGATTGTCGCCCAGCGTATCCGTGTGCCGGTTGGAGAGGACACGAATTTCCGGGTGGCCGTCGACCTTGTATTCCTCACGCTGCAGGGGCTGCGGTGTTGGGCTGCCAAAAAGGCCGGCCAGGCGGACGAAATCTGCGGGTTGTAGATCTTGATCGCGGAAGCATAGCACCACCCGGTCAAGCCAGGCTTGCTTCAGTTGCTCAGCGGTTTCTGGCGATGCGTCGCGTTTGAAATTGAAACCGATGACCTCTGCGCCCAGCGGTGCGTCGAACGATTGGATGGTGAAGGGCATGGGATTGATCCTTGAACATTGGTCAGCACAGTACGGGTGGAAAAGCCGGGAACTCACCGATTTCGTCGGTTTCCCGAAATGCTAATCAAATTACCGAAAAATTCCATCTATCGTTTCAACCAGAGTTTAGCGCCTTGCCCGTAATGTCCTTCTTGTGACGCCGCAGCCACGGTCGTTTCACTGCCGACCCCTACACCCGCCCGCGATCGTGGCTGCGCGTTACACCTTACCGATCGGGGCTTGGAGGGTTTGGGCTTGCCTCAGTCGAAGACGATGACACTGCGGGCAATATCGCCGCGTTTCATCTCTACAAAGGCCTCGTTCACGTCGGAGAGGCTGATGCGCTGGCTGATCATCTCATCCAGCTTCAGGCGGCCCTGTTTGTAGAATTCCACATAACGTGGCATGTCGATGCGGAAGCGGTTCGAGCCCATATTCGAGCCCTGCATCTTTTTCTCGCGCAGGAATTCCGGGCCGTGTAGTTCCACCTTGGTGCCGACCGGGATCATGCCAACGATTGTGGCCGTGCCACCAGGGCGGATCATACGGAAGGCATCTTCGGCAGTCTGTTTTAGGCCAATAGCCTCAAACGCATGATGCACGCCCTCACCATCGGTCAGGTTGCGCACCTGCTTGGCAACGTCACCGTCATTCGGATTGATGACGTGGGTGGCGCCGAATTCCTTCGCCAGGTTCAGCTTGGTGCCGGACAGGTCGATGGCGATGATTTTCGATGCGCCGGCGATAAAGGCGCCGTTGACCGCTGAGAGGCCGACGCCACCGCAGCCGATCACGGCCACGGTCTCGCCGGCATGGATGCGCGCTGTGTTCTGAACCGCGCCGACGCCGGTGGTAACGCCGCAGCCGATCAGGGCGGCACGGTCCATCGGCATGTCGTGATCGACCTTCACCACGGCGTTCTCGTGAATCAGCATCTTCTCAGCGAAGGCGGAGAGGTTGGCGAATTGATGGATGGGCTCTGCAGCCGTGCCAAGGCGGGGCGCCTCGCTGGCGTGCCGGTTCAAGCCAATGCGGGTACACAAGGATAGGTGGCCGGTGATGCAATACTCGCACGTGCCGCAGAACGCGCTGAGGCACGTGATGACGTGATCGCCGGGCTTCACATAGTCTACCAAGCTGCCGACTTTTTCGACAACGCCAGCGGCCTCATGGCCCAAGACGATAGGCATTTGGGTTGGGTAGAGGCCTTCAATGAAGTGCAGGTCCGAATGGCAAACACCGCACGCGGCGGTCTTGATTAAGATTTCGCGGGGGCCGGGATCATCGATGTGGACGTCTTCGATAACGAGCGGCACGTGCGCCTCGCGCATGACTGCGGCTTTCATGATGCGTGATCTCCCTAGTTTTTCTTCAGGCCAGCGTAGGAATAATAGGTGACGCCGGCCAACCAGCCGCCGTCAATGGGCAGGACGATGCCCGTGATCATGGCAGCGGCGTCGGAACAAAGGAAGTGCACGCCTTCGGCGATATCCTCTGGCCGCATCAGACGGCCGAGCGGCGTTTGAGATTCCATGATGGAGGTGTCCCGTTCACCAGCGTCAATGCGGGCCTGCAGCGCTTCGGTCAGCACAAATCCGGGGGCGACGGCGTTCACGCGGACACCGCGCGGGCCAAGATCTGCGGCGAGTTCCTCGGTTAAGCCGTGGATCGCCATTTTGCTGGGGGAATAGGCCGGTACGGGGAACATGCGTTTGCCGGCGATGGAGCCGATATTGACTATGCTGCCGCCACCGGCTTCGGCAATAATTCCGCCCCACGCGCGGCAGCACAGATAGGTGCCACGGTAGTTGACGGCCCAGACACGGTCGTGCTCGGCCAGATCCATGTCCTCAACGCGGTTGGCGTTTTGCAGGATGCCGGCGCAGTTGATCAGGTTGCGGATCGGGCCAGCCTTGGTTGTTAGTGCTGTGACGCTGGTCTCATCCGCCACATCCAGGTGCTCAAACCTGGCGGTTCCACCTGCAGCTTCGATCCGGCGGACGGTTTCAGTACCGCCATCGGCGTTCAAGTCAGCAACGATGATGGTGTCGCCGGCTGCGGCCAGCCGCAGCGCTGTTGCGCGACCGATACCACTGGCGCCGCCCGTGATGAGACTGGTGCGGTGGGGCATGGGAGGATCCTTCAGAGTGCTTATCGACGGGGGGCAGTGCTGCCGTTGGACCACCGTAAAACACGCTTAGGAAAAGGACCAGATCCGCATGAGCGTCATGCGATTGGGGTAAGCCTTAATTGGCTGAGCTAAAAGAGTGAGTCGGTGACGATGAACGGGCGAACCAGCACCAATAGCTGGCCATGGTCGCTAAGAAAAACCTTGCCGATCTCGCGCCCTGGCGGGCGGGCTGGGATATCAATATCGCGGTTAAAGGCTGGCTGTGCGGCCATGCGATAGGCAAAATCCTGGTTCGTGAAAACGATTTCCCTATAGGTGCTGTGACGTGGTTCATCTGACAGGTCGAGCCAGACGACACCGCGGTCAAAGTATGCCTCGCCGATTTCGCGAGAGGGATCGAAATCGCTGCGGCGATAGCGGTGCTCGGCCAATTGTCCGACACCGGGCAAGCCGCTCCAGTCCAAGCGGTTTTGGTCGTTGCGCATCACGCCGGGTTTGGCGCTGGCCGATAGCACGCGTCCGCCGACGTTGAGGTAGACGTGATCGACGTTGGCTGCCGACCCGCCGCGCAATTGCAGCGGAACAAATTCAGTCAGATTATCGACATAGTCTGACCGGTGGTCCTCGCCGTCCGGGCGGCTGTTGTCTGGGTTGGACCAGTCCGGTCGGCGGGGATCATCGCGACGTGGCTCCGTCCATCCGGGCTTGTTGTGGGTTTGCGGGGGAGGGGATTGCGTCTGACGATCCCTGTCGCCCCAGCCGCCGGCATGCTCGGCATGGCCGGCGCTCGATAGGCCAAAGGCAACGCACAGCGCCGCTAGGATGCTGGAAATTAGGGTGCGCATCGATCGTTACTCTCCGATTGGGTGCGGACCAGCTATCTAATTAGGAAGCGCTGCTGAAATGTCACCATCACACCTCTGCGATGTCACGCCTCTGCGATGTCCAGCACCAACCGCCCGGCGGCCTGACGATCCATGATGCGACGCAGCGCCTTCGGTCCATCGGCGAGGCTATACCGCTCGGCAATAAGCGGGCGGATTTTGCCCGTGGAGTACCAGTCCATCAGCTGGGCCGCCGACTTCGCTAACAGGTCGGGCCGGCGTTTGCGATAGTAGAACAGGGCAAACCCCAGAGCGGCCCGGTTCTTCACCAGCAACTGGTTCGCTGGAATTTTTGGGATCGCACCGCCGGCATAGCCAATAGTCAGATACCGCCCACCCCAATCGAGTGAGCGGAAAGATGGCTCATACAGGTCGCCTGCGACCGGGTCGTAGACGACATTGACGCCATTGCCGCCGGTCAGTGCCAACGCCTCTGCTCGCAGGTCAGCCTCGCTGTAGTTGATGCAATGGTCTGCGCCATGCGAAGCAGCGACCGCTAGCTTTTCGGCGCTGGACGCGGCGGCGATGACGGTGGCACCCAGGGCCTTGGCAACCTCGACCGCGGCTAAGCCAACACCGCCGGCAGCACCTAGAACGAGCACGGTTTCGCCTGGCTGGACCGCACCCTGCCAGACCAGCGCGCCGTGGCTGGTGAGGTAAGCGCCGCACATGGCGGCGGCGGTGGCATAGTCCATACCGTCGGGAATGCGGAACGTCTCCAGCGCCGGTGCCACCGCCTGTTCCGCATAGCCGCCGTCATAGACCAGAGCTACGACGCGGTCGCCGACGCTCAAGCCATCGACCCCTTCGCCGAGGGCAGTGACACGGCCTGCCACCTCCATGCCGGCTGCGAATGGCAGAGCATGCTTGTTCTGGTGCATGTCGCGGATCATCAGCGTATCCGCGAATGATACACCGGCGGCTGCGACGTCGATCAGCACTTCACCTTTAGCAGGCGTGGGGGCGGGCAATTCGCCAAGCTGGAGATCTTCTGGCGGTCCGAAGGCTTGGCAGATGAGGGCTCTCACGAAATTTGATCCTTAGTGTATCGGAAACCGGCCGCGGGTCGACCTTAACGCATTGCCATGCTAAGACCCCACGAGCCAACGGACAACACAACTGACCAGAGTGCTGAGCCGCGGGCTCGGCGATGGAGTTGTGCTTCGTCCGGCGCTGTAACAACCGAAAGGACCTAACGGTGGAGCCAATCACCGAAGCTGAACAGATTTCGAATATTGCATTTGGGTTTATGGCCTCTAAGGCCTTGTTCGTCGCTTTACATATGAATGTTTTTACGAACCTCTCGGGAAAATCCAAGAGTGCCACTGCCTTGGCGGCAGACGCGGGTGTGCCAGAGAACCGCATGACCACGATCATGACGGCGCTCAACGCCATTGGCCTGGTGACGCGCGAAGGCGACGAGTACTCCAACTCGCCAGGTGCGGATGCATTCTTGGTGCAGGGCGCGCGCTATGATTTCGGCGACTATTTGCGCCTGCAGATTGACCGCCAGATGTACCCGTTTATGCAGCAGCTAGAAGGCGTCGTCACCGACGAGATGTCGCCAGACGATGTCGACAGCTACGCCAAGTGGATGGAAAACGAGGAAGAGGCGCGCCTCTACAGCGAATCGCAGCATGCGGGTTCGCTCGGGCCGGGGCGTTCGCTGGCGCGGATGATCGATTTCTCTGGAGTTGATCACCTGTTGGATGTGGCGGGCGGCACCGGTGGCCTTTCCATTCGCCTTTGTGAAGCGAACAAGAACCTGCGATCGACTATCCTCGATTTCCCCAACGTCATC
Organism: uncultured Alphaproteobacteria bacterium; assembly: GCA_938084065.1. Taxonomy (GTDB): domain Bacteria; phylum Pseudomonadota; class Alphaproteobacteria; order Bin95; family Bin95; genus JACKII01. The sequence continues at coordinate 6,569 of CALKDI010000381.1, read as the reverse complement.
AAACTGGGCGAACAAAAAGTCGCCGAGGTTGGTCTGGCCGACCGCATCAGCTTCATGGGCGGCAACGCTCTGGAGACCGAGTGGCCGACCGACGTCGGTGCGGTGCTGATGAGCTATCTGTTCAACGGCGTGCCTGGCGATGCGATCCCGGAACTGGCGCGGCATGCGTTCGACGTGATCAAGCCCGGCGGCCTGTTTGTCGTGCATGACTTTATGGTGGAAGACGACCGCTCCGGCCCGCATCTGGCGGCGTTGTGGCAGTTGCAGCATCTGGCGTTTACGCCTGCTGCTAAGTCGATCACGCCAAGCTGGGTTTCCGGCGTGATGGAGGGTTCGGGCTTCACCAATATTCAGGTGGAAGTGCTGATCCCTGGCATGACCAAGGTGGTCTGGGGCTACAAACCCGCCTAAGCTGGCGTTCTAATCCTCCGCTGCTATGGAGCCAGCCGCTATGACTGCCAGTGATTTTGCAACCCGTGATCCCGCCTTGCAAGCCTTGCTCGACCATTTGCTGGAGGGCATCGCCGCCCGCGCCGATACTTGGCCGGGCGGGCCTGAAGCATTGGCGCAGGTTCGCGGTGCTCTGGCTGGCTCTGCCGGGCCAAGCCCGGATGCCAAACCGCCAGAGCCGCCGCCGGTTGTGCCTGCTATGCTCGCTCAAGCATTGGCTGATGGCGCAGCGGCTGGTGGTTCGGCTGCATCTGTTGCTGAGGCCCTGGCGAAGGTCTCGCCGCAGATTACCTGGTATGTGCGCGAAGGCCTGACGCCCACCTGCGAAGACTTCGCTGATCGCCACGCGCTGGCCACCATTATAGGCCCAGAAGATCGGCCAGGGGTGCTGGAGGTGCGGAGCGACGTGCGCGTCGGCATTTCTCTGGTGGGCCCCCATACCGAATACCCCGATCATCGCCATCCGCCGGAAGAACTTTACCTGGCGTTGACCCCTGGCGAGTGGCGTCAGGATCTCGGCCCCTGGTTTGAGCCTGGGCCGAGCGGTGTGGTGTTCAACACGTCCAACATTCTCCACGGTATGCGCGCCGGCGCTACGCCGCAACTGGCGCTCTGGTGCCTGCCAATCTGATTCTTCCCGCCTTTCTGAGAGACTCCCAATGGCCCGCAGTGATTTTCGTTTTTCCTGGCCCTTCCGCGTGCGGTATTCCGAGGTCGACAACCAGGCAATCGTCTTCAACGCCCATTATCTGACCTATTTCGATACCGCCATTACCGAGTATATCATCGCCGTCGGCTTGGATTATGAGGGCGAGGTGGAGCGCACTGGCCATGACTATCACGCCGTCCGCGGCGTGGTGGAATGGAAGCAGCCCATCGGCAAGCGCGAGGATATTGAGGTGTTCGTGCGGCCCGGTCGTATTGGCCGCTCAAGCCTGACCTTCACCTTAGAAATTCACCCGGCTGGGGAAGAAGACTTGCGCACGACGGGCGAGGTGGTCTGGGTCTACACCAACCAGGAAACCCACCAGAGCGCACCGCTGCCGCAAATGCTGCTGGACATGTTGGAAGCCTACGAAGGCAAGTCTGAATGAGTATCGACCTCTCCCCCCACATAAAGCCCGGTGATCTGGTGTTTTGTGCCCAGTTGGGTGCTGCGCCGCAAAGCCTAGTCAAAGCGCTGATTGAGCAGGCAGAGTCGTTGGGGGGCGTGCGCTTTCTTAACAGCTTTCCACTCGATCCTGGTGCGGACCGGCTGACCAGCGCTGGTGTCGATTACCTCTCGATGGATGGCTTTGGCGTTAACGCCAAGCTGTTCGACGCCAAAAAGCTGGACATCGTGCCAGCCCATTTCGGCGACTACGCCCGCCTGTTTCACGACGGCCTGCTGGTGCCGGACGTGGTATTCTGCACGGTCACGCCGGCCGATGAGGCGCGCAGGCGCTCGCTAGGCCTGTCGCTCGACCATTTGCGCGATGCGATGGAGTGCGCGCGGGTGGTGTTGGCGGAGGAAAACGCCGCTATGCCATGGACCCATGGTGATAGCGAGATCTCCAGCGATTTCTTGACCGAAGTGTTCTCGTCCACCCAACCGCCAGACCTGTGGCAGGCGCGTGCGCCAGGGCCGGTTGATCACGCGATTGCGGAGCAAGTCGCGCGGTTGGTGCCGAATGGTGCGACGGTGCAGTACGGCGTGGGGGCTACGCCCGATGCCATCGCCAGGGCCTTGGCCGGCCACAAAGACCTGGGCTGTCATTCCGGCAGCGTCGCCGATAGCTATGTCGATCTGGTGGAGGCCGGCGCGATCTCCAATAAATTCAAGGAGGTCGACCAAGGCTTTAGCGTGGCGACTGCGCTTTACGGCTCGCAGCGTCTGTCAGACTTTGCCCACCGCAACACGCAATTGCTGATGCGTCGTGGTCGCTACACCCATTCGTCGGAGACCCTGCGCAACTTTCGCAAGCTCTACGCCATCAACTCCGCACTGGAGGTCGATTTGACCGGACAGGTCGGGTCGGAGGCCGTGAGCGGGCGCTATATTGGTGCCATTGGCGGACAGGTAAATTTCCACCGGGCTGGCTTTGAATCGGCAGAGGGCCGCGCGATTATCACGTTGAGCGCAACTGCTGGCAAGGCCCTGCGCCCTCGGATCGTGTCGAAGCTCTCGGGGCCGGTTACGACACTGAGAGCTGACGCCGACGTGGTCATCACCGAATATGGTATGGCGGAGTTGCGTGGTAAAACCCTGGTCCAGCGGGCCGAAGCCATGATTGCCATCGCCCACCCGGATCATCGGGCGGAGTTGCGCCAAGCGATCGACGGGCTGGTTTAGAGCGGCATTTCCCATTCTGGAGCGTTGGCCGGCAATTGAGAGGCCGAAGAGGCCCGGACGACGGAGAACGCAGCGCTACCTTCGGTAGGTGTACGGTCCCACTTGCTGCGGACGGCGCGTGGATCCCACGCCAAAACGTCGCCCGGCTGCCACACATGCCGATAGCAAAACTGAGGTTCCTCTGCCATTCGCACCAAGGCTAATGCGACGGAGTCTTTGCCAGCAGCCCGGCGTGGCGGGGGATACAGGATCGTCGCATTGCTCAGCGGATGCTGGTGCAGCACGGGCAACATTGGGCCATCCAGAGAATGTGCGAAATGGAGGTGCTTGGCTTCGCTGAGCATATCCGAATCAGTGAGGCGAAGCGCATCAATTGCCGCTTCCATTCCTGCCAGTGTAAGCGCGGGCAAATTGCCGGTCTTCGTTGCTACCACACAAGCGAGGGGGAGGGGGCTTGTGGAATCCGCACCGACCATGGCCCATTCCGCACTGCCGGGGATAGTGGCTGAGACGGTGGTGAGGATGTCTCCGCCCAAAACACGGCCTAGCAAAGCAGCGCAGCGTGCCGGTCGTTCACAGTTCCGGAACAGCAGAGCGCCGCCAACCTGCCATAGGTCGCGCAGCATCGCGGTGTGCTCGTCATCCAACGCGTCTGGCGTGACGCCGCGCACCTCTAGCCCTACGGCTGGAGCCAGCGGCTCGACAAACACGGCGTCGTCGGCTGCGGTCGTTCGCATGCCGGCGGCTCCCATCGGTCTATGTGTCGAGGAACGACCGGAGCTTACGGCTGCGGCTCGGATGTTTCAGCTTGCGCAGGGCCTTGGCTTCGATCTGACGAATACGCTCGCGTGTCACCGAGAACTGCTGGCCGACCTCTTCCAAGGTATGGTCGGTGTTCATGCCGATGCCAAAACGCATGCGCAACACGCGCTCCTCACGGGGGGTGAGTGAGGCCAGAACGCGGGTAGTGCTTTCGCGCAGGTTGCCCTGAATGGCGGCGTCCAGTGGCTGGATGGCGTTCTTATCCTCAATGAAATCACCCAGGTGTGAGTCTTCCTCATCGCCAATCGGCGTTTCAAGGGAGATTGGCTCCTTGGCGATCTTCAGAACTTTGCGCACTTTTTCCAGCGGCATGTGCAGCTTGGTTGCCAACTCTTCCGGCATCGGCTCGCGACCGATTTCGTGGAGCATCTGCCGTGAGGTGCGGACCAGCTTGTTGATCGTCTCGATCATATGCACGGGGATACGGATCGTACGCGCCTGATCGGCAATCGAGCGGGTGATTGCCTGGCGGATCCACCAGGTGGCGTAGGTCGAGAATTTATAGCCGCGGCGGTATTCAAACTTATCCACCGCCTTCATCAGGCCGATATTGCCTTCTTGGATCAGGTCGAGGAATTGCAGGCCGCGGTTGGTGTATTTTTTGGCGATGGAAATGACGAGCCGCAGGTTCGCCTCAACCATTTCCTTTTTCGCGCGTCCGGCCTCGCGCTCGCCCTGTTGGACGGCAGAGACCATCGCGCGGAACTCGTCGAAGGGTAGGCCGACATTGTGGCAGATATCGACGATATCACTGCGCAGGTCTTTGACTTCTTCTGCGTGCTGTTTGCAGAAGGCCTTCCATTCTTTTTTCTGGCTGATGGAGCGGAGCCATTTTGGATCCGCCTCGCGACCACGCCAATCTTTCAAGAAGGTCTCACGCGTAACGCCAGCGTCCAGCGCGAGGCGCAGGATGCGGCCTTCAAGGGCGACCATCTGTTTGTTGCGTGTGTACAGATCGTCCATCAACTGTTCGATCTTGGCGTTGTTCAGACGCACAAGGCCCATGCGTTCCGCCATGGCAGCTTGCAGATCGGCATAGGTGCGGCTGGCCTCTTCACTGAGCTGCTCGCCGCCTTCCATTTCCGCCAGGCGCGCCTGCTGCAGCGCCACCAGACCAGGCTGTAATTCTGCGACTGCAGCTAGTGCCGAGGTGACACCGGGCAATACGGCTTGTTCCATCGCGGCCAGCGACAGGTTGTTATCCGCATCATCGTCATCATCATCATCGTCGGTCGAGGAGTCTGACGTATTTTCATCATCTGAAGCGTCGTCATTGGACGCATGTGCTGCACTTCGGTTGGCACCGTTTGCACCATTAGCGGCGGTACCATTTGCACCGTTGGCGTGGCCGTTGGTTTTTGGCGCATCATCAGCGCTATCGTCGTTGTCAGTACCGTTTGCACGGGCTGCGTCGCGAGAAGCCTGAACGACAGACGCTTGCTCTGCGCCCAGAGTTGCCTCCAGGTCGATGAATTCCCGCAGCATGATCTCGCCGTCTTTCAGGCGTTGGCTCCATTCGGCCACAGACATGATGGATAACGGGCTGCGTTGAAGAGCGGTGATCATCTTGATGCGACCAGCCTCAATCCGCTTGGCGATCGCAATCTCGCCCTGGCGGCTGAGCAGCTCGACAGAGCCCATTTCGCGCAAGTACATGCGCACGGGGTCATCGGTGCGGCCAGTGTCGTCATCGACATTGCCGCTGGCGGTTTTTGGCTCGTCCTCACGCTCAGCAGCGGCGGGGGCGGTTTCCTCAGCCTCCTCCGACTCGACCACATTAATGCCCAATTCGGAGAGCATTGCCATGGTGTCTTCGATTTGCTCGGAGGACACTTTCTCCGATGGCAGGGCCGAGTTCAGCTCGTCATAGGTGACAAAGCCGCGTTCCTTGCCGCGTTTGACGAGCGCCTTAATCTTTGCGCTATCGTCAACGACCAATGTTTCGGGCGCGTCGTCGCGCGATGTGGTTTTTGCATCGCCGGTTTCTGCAGTTTTGGCCGCCATAGGTTTCTGTCCTGCTTTTTTCAAATTTCCAACACCCTTAGGTCTGACCGTCTGTGAGCCGCTGCCGTTCTGCGGCTACCAGTTGCGTCAGGCGATCCAGGCCGCCGGTTTCATCATCCAACATCGTCGCCTGTTGGCGCACATGTGCTTGTACTTTATCGCTTTCCAAGGACTGCAGCAATTCCATCACCGCGTTGCGCGCTTCTTCAATTGCATTATCGCCATTTCCGATCCGCATCGACAATGTTGCGCGTCCAGCCGCCAATACCGCCTCTAATGCGCTTAAGTCGTCGCGCGCTGACCCTGGAGCTGATGCAACACTGTCCCTTAACTGTGTCGTGAAGGCCTCAGCGTCAAGATCACTATGGGTCACAAATACGCTTAAAATTTGGTTGCGCACACTGTCAAGTGCCATGTCGCCGAGGGGAATTGCAGCTAGGCTCTCGGCCATTTCGTCAGCCAATGCGGGGAATAGCACCAATAACCCTAGAATGATTCGTTGGCGTTGCAGCGCTAGGTTCCCGTGATTCGGTCGGTGATTCGGGCGTAAAGGTGGCGGGCTGGATCGAGCGTTACGGCGCGTCCATCCACCTTGGGCGCGGCGTTCGCCATAAGGTGGGAGGGCTGTTTCGAAGGCGTTTCGCAAGCGGGCGCGGATATCTTGGTCGTAATAATTTCGGACGGTTTCATCTTCGATCCGTCGAATTTGCTCGAAGATAGCCCGGTGAAATGCGGCCCTGCGTTCGGGAGAGGTGGGGGTGTTGCGCTCCCATTCCACTTGCCACAGCAATTCCGACAGAGGCGTTGCAGCCTCGACCACGGCTTCGATAGCTTCGGTGCCGCGTTTGCGGACCAGCGTATCCGGATCTTCGCCCTGAGGGAGCATCGCAAAGCGGAGGGATTTTCCGGGCTTTAGGCCGGGCAGGGCGTGTTCGGCGCTGCGAATTGCGGCGGCGCGGCC
>CALKDI010000380.1 GCA_938084065.1 uncultured Alphaproteobacteria bacterium | reverse complement strand
CGCAACTGGCCTTTGCCGTCATAGCCGCTTTGCGCGGTCTTCAGGATGCCGGGGAAGGAGAGGCCGGGCTGGGTGAGATCGGATTCGGTCTCGATGGCTTTGTATGGCGCTGTCGCAGCGCCAGCGGCCTGGACGAAGGCTTTTTCGCGACGACGATCCTGGGCGACGTGCAGCCAGTTGGGGCTTGGTCGCACCGGGGTGGTAGCTGCGATGGTTTCCGCCGCAAAGACCGGCACATTCTCGAACTCATAGGTGACCACATCGCAGGCGGCGGCAAATGCCTGGAGCGCCGGGATATCGTCATAGGCCGCGTGTGTAGCGGCGGCGCATACCTGCTCTGTCGGGTTGTCGAGTTCCGGCGCGAAAACATGCACGCGATAGCCGAGGCGGGCGGCGGCGAGGGCGGTCATCCGGCCCAGTTGTCCGCCACCGAGAATGCCGATCGTGGCGCCAGGAGGGATCATGAGTCGGTCGGCGTTTCGGCGACAGCGTCTGTCTGGGCCTGCCGCAATGCCTCCAGCCGGGTCGAAAGATCTGGGTCAGTGGTGGCCAGCATCGCAGCGGCCAACAGGCCCGCGTTGGCGGCACCGGCGTCGCCTATAGCCAAAGTGCCAACGGGGATGCCTTTTGGCATTTGGACGATGGACAGCAGGCTGTCCCATCCGCTGAGGGCGCGGCTCTGCACCGGTACGCCCAGAACGGGGAGGGAGGTCATGGCGGCGACCATGCCTGGCAGATGGGCAGCACCACCGGCACCGGCGATGATCACCCTCAGGCCACGGCCCTTGGCCGACTTCGCGTACTCGACCATGCGGTCCGGCGTGCGGTGGGCCGAAACAATGCGGGCCTCGTATGGCACCTGCAGCGCGTCCAGCATTTCTGCTGCCAAGCGCATGGTAGGCCAATCGGATTGGCTGCCCATGACGATGCCGACAAGCGTCGCTGGGTTGGTTTCTAGCGATTCAGACAACAATATTCACCCTAGCGGGCGCATGTTGGCCCGGATCGGAAACTCAGAAGCGGTTCGTACAGGTCGGGCGCTAGGCGATCAAGTCTGGCATTTCAGCCATTTCCAAGCGCTCAATCTGGTCCCGGATCCAAAGCTTGCGCTTTTTTAGCCGCTGCACTTGCACCTGATCATATGGTGCCCGCTCTGTTAGCGTCGCGATGGCATAGTCCAGATCGCGATGTTCAGAGCGGAAAAGCTCCAGCTTTGGGTCCGCTTTGTCGGTTACGATGTCGTCTGGCATGTGGTCTCCATGATAGAGTGACAATAGCCGCGTTTCCAACTGCAGTGCATTCTTTGGCACTGTGTCCGAAAATTCTAGCGCGCCACAACCCTGGGAGTCGATGCAATACCGTGAGTGACAGCAAAACACTTGAGGATGAATTTTGGCTATACGCTGGCGATATGTACGCGCGGGACGGTGTGGCTGCGATCTTGCTGGATTGGCAGGACCGATGGGGGGCGAATGTGAACACCGTGCTGCTGTGTTTGTGGTCGGCAAATAGAGGGCGATGCTTGGCTCCTGGAGACTTCGAGGCCGTCGCACAGGCGGTGGCTGGTTGGCATGCAGCCGCTATTGTGCCGCTGCGCCGACTGCGTCAGCGATTGAAGGTTGAATGGACCGGACTAGCACCGAATGTGGAGCCAACGCGCCAGGCTATCCTGGCTTCAGAATTGCAGGCGGAACGATCCGAACAGGCCATTATGGTTCACACACTCAGCCCCTGGTCAGCGCGCGTTGATTTGGCGGACGAAGGCCTCGCCCGCCAAAACCTTCTGACCTATTTGAAGAATGCTGATGTTGTGACTGAGGCGGGAGCGGGTGCTGAAGCCGTGGCGGCGCTGTTGGCCCGCATCGGTTGAAGCTCTCCCGGTTGCGGCGGCGGGGCGTCACCCAAACACCTGCCTAGCAGCCGATGCTGTTGCTCGTCCGCCATCGTCACACCCCAGGGGCTAGAGGGCTCAAAGCCAAAGCGGGTGTAGTAGGCCAAGTCGCCCACCAGGAACACATGCTGCCAGCCCTCCGTCAGTGCGGCAGAAAGCGAGGTCGCCATCAAAGCACCGCCGATGCCCTGGTTGGCCCAGCCAATCCATACAGCCAGCGGCCCAAGCAACAGCACGGATTCGCGACCCAACCGCATGGGCCAGTATTGAATCGTGCCGACCACAGCCTCGCCAGACACCGCGACCCGCGCGAGGGATTGGATGGGCGCAACGCCATCGCGGAACCGATAGCTGGTCTTATTCTGCCGATTGGGACCGAAGCCGTGATCCAGCAATTGCTCCACTACAGGCGCTTGGGCGGTAGTGGGGGGGAGAATGGCAACCATGACAGCGAGCTTTCGACGAACCTGAGAAGACAAAACGCGGGTCGAAGGCTGGCTTCCGTGCAGGCGCACGAGCGCAGCCCCCGATTATTTGGAGAGGCGTTTAAGTCCCGGTCGTCGTCGCATTACCTGTGTCATGGAATGCGTATTACTGCATCCAGCAGCCAGTGCAAATGGAAAAGTTCGGCAAACGGCAACACAATCGACTAGTCTGCGGTGCCCTGCGCGTAACGGTGATGTTGCCCAAATGACTCCTGTTCAGATCGAAACATTCTTTTCCCGATTGCGGGATAAGACACCTGAACCGCTGACAGAGTTAGAATTCACCAATGTTTACACGCTGTTGGTCGCAGTGGCGCTGTCTGCGCAGGCGACGGATGTTGGCGTGAACAAGGCGACGCGGGCGTTGTTCGCGAAGGTCTCGACGCCGGCGCAGATGTTGGAACTGGGTGAGGAGGGGCTGAAGGCCCACATCCGTACCATCGGCCTGTTCAACTCCAAAGCCAAAAACGTGATCGCGATGGCGGAAAAGCTGATCGCGGAATTCGGCGGAGAGGTGCCGCGCAGCCGGGAGGCGCTGGAAAGCCTGCCGGGGGTTGGACGCAAGACGGCGAATGTGGTGCTGAACAACTATTGGGGCGAGCCGACCATCGCGGTGGATACGCACTTGTTCCGGGTTGCGAACCGCACCGGAATGGCTCCTGGTAAGACGCCGCTGGCCGTCGAGAAAGGGTTAGAGGCCGTGATCCCCGACTATTTCAAGCGGCATGCGCACCATTGGCTGATTCTGCACGGTCGCTATGTCTGCAAAGCGCGCAAGCCGGATTGTGTGAAGTGCATCGTGGCCGACCTCTGTGGATTCGATGCCAAGGTTGTGGAGTAGCGCAGCGTTATAGCCCTCAGGCGCCCCTCGATACACCGGCTTCGCCGGCACTCGGGGTGAAACTTGATAGAGGGATCGATGCTGGCCGCTCCCCAAATTCTTCACCCTGAGCCTGTCGAAGGGCGAAGAATTTGGGGTAGGCACCTACAGTCACGACAAAGCTTATTTGGGTCGGTAGTGGTGCAAGTTTTGGGCAACAGTTCATACTCAATGCCGTTGTTCTCAGCTCACCAAATGCGGTGAAAGCGGTGGACCATGTAGGCGGTTCCTAGTATTGGCCCGGCTAGGTTCAATACCGGCACACTGAAAAACAGCATCAAAAGGATGCCATCCAGCCAGATCACGCTGCGATTTTGTCGACGGGTCAGTTTGGCCTCTGGCAGGGTGAGGCGGCGCAGGCCGACGGTTTCAAAATACTCACGCCCGACCAGATAGCCGTTCACGACGAAGTACAAGATCAGCCCGGTCGGTGGAATCAGCATCAGAATCAGGTATACCGGCAGCAGCAGCAGGTTGATGCCGATCACCAGCGTCGCCAGCTTGACCGCCGCCAACACACTCTCCGCAATCGGAACCGCGCGGGCCGGCGGAGTATTTGGATAGTGCTTAGCCTCAACGGCGTCGGCGACACTGTCGACGAACAGGCTCTGAACCATCAGTGCGACGGCAGGGAACAGCAATAGCGCCAACCAACCGGCTGCGAATGAGCCGATCAACTCCAGCAAGCCGATGGCTGCCAGTTGGCGGCCAATCCAACCGTCGGCGGTCGGCAGCATATCCGCCAATAGCCAATAGCTACCCGCAACCACTGCGGCCAGCACCAAAGCGGATAGCAGCAGCCCAAGCAGCACGGGGCGCAGCAAGCGTTTGTCATCCAATTGGCCGATGACGCGGAGAATATCTTTTACCATGGCGCCTTTGCCAATTTAATGAGGGGACGCGCAGGGTAGCGCATCACGTTTGCGGCACAACGAGACCTGCTGTCATCCCGTCACGTTGAGGTGGGTACATGGTGTCTTGTACGGTGGTGACGCAAGCCTATCTCCCATTACGCCACTGTTAGGAATACCCGATGAGTGCTGCCAGCCTGGATGTCGTTGGTATCGGCAACGCGATTGTTGATGTGCTAGCCCATGTTGACGACGCGTTTATTGCCGCAAATGGCCTCGACAAAGGCGTGATGACGCTGATTGACGAGGCCCAGGCAGAGGCGATCTATGCAAAGATGGGGCCTGCTATGGAGGTGTCCGGCGGATCCGCGGCCAATACGATTGCCGGTGTCGCGGCGCTTGGTGGCAAGGGCGGCTATATTGGGCGTGTGCGGGATGACCAATTGGGTGCGATTTTCGGCCATGATATACGCGCCGGCGGCGTCTCCTTC
>CALKDI010000379.1 GCA_938084065.1 uncultured Alphaproteobacteria bacterium | reverse complement strand
CCCGTGCGCGGGTCCGGCAATCCCGCAAACGCTTCTTCAAACCAACACATCGGCGAGCCTCTTCGAAAACAGGAGGCCTACCTACTGAATCGATTTGCATACCTTAGGCTAGCGAAAAATCTCAAATGCGATTCCCCTGGGGCGTTTGTACAGACTATAAGAAGAGCAAGCATTCGCTTTGATTAAGCGGGGCGGTATCAAAGCGGAAGCCAAACAATCCGCTCCGTAATTAAGGCGCGATAGCTTTGCCCGTCAGCTTGCCGAGCGCGCCTTTGATCTTCTGCAGCACCGGGTGATCTGCCGGAATGCCGTGCTGAGCCGCCATGTCGGTTGGGTTGTGGTAGACCAGCCAGACCTTGTCGCCGTCCTGGTAGGCCAGTGCGCGCAAAGGCAAGTCCAGGCCGATGGTGATCCCGTCTAGCATGATCGGCGCACCGATTTTCGGACTGCCGAAGAACATCACCGTCGATGCGGGGATCGCGACATCGATGCTGGCGGCTGCGGCCTGGTGGTCGATGCGGGCGAAGACGTTGGCACCGGCCCCTTTGACCGCGGCTTCCAGCCTATCCATCGTCACGGCCACGCTGTGCGGGCTGGCCAGTTTGACCATCTCTGCGGCGGCGCTTCCGGCGAACAGAAGAACGCTGACGGCGGCGATAATGAGGTGTCTCATGCGGGGAGTCCTTATGTGATTGGTCGTACCATCGCAGCCAGCAAATGCTGTGATCAAGGAAATTCCCCGGTACTCAGTGGAATGCCGGGGCGTTCGGCTCAAAATGGCTTGTCGCCCGCCACCGTCACGCGGAAGCCGCTGCGCACCTGCGGGAAGTAATCCCACATGGCCAAATGCTGCACGGCCCGATTATCCCAGAACGCGACGGAGTTTTTCTCCCAGGAAAAGCGGCAAACAAAGCGCTCCTGCTTGGTGTGGGCATAGAGGAAATCCAGGATAGCTTTGCTTTCCGCCTCCGGGACGTCGTTAATGTATTGGGTGAAGACCGGGCTGACATAGATGCCTTTTCTGCCGGTCACGGGATGGGTGCGGATCACCGGGTGGTCGGCGAACGGATACTGCTTGTCGCCGGCCTTACCATCGATCCGGGCGCGGCGGTTGTAGTTCGGCGACCCGTCATGGCGTGCGGTCAACTCACCCAGAAATTTCTGCATGGGCGCACTCAACGCCTCATACGCAGCAAGGGAGCTGGCGAACAACGTGTCGCCCCCGTTCGGCGGCACGGTGTTCAGGTGCAGGATGGAGCCCATTGGCGGCTCTGGGTCACAACTCACGTCCGAATGCCAGCGATGACCGGCGACCTGCTTGGAGTTGGCGTCGGCATGGATTTTCAGCACTTCCGGATGCCCTTCCGGTCCTGGCGCGGACGGGTGGATGTGCAAGGGGCCGAAACGGCGGCCGAAATCTTTGTGTTGCTCCAGCGTCATATCCTGGTCGCGGAAGAACACGACCTGATGCGCCATCAGCGCGTCATGAATTTCCTGGAACTGTTGATTGCCCAGCGGCTCCGACAGCTTGACGCCGTGAATTTCCGCACCAACGGTGGGGGTGAGTGGGCGAACGTCAATGGTTTCGTAGGTCATGGGCTAGTTCCTCCTTAGCAGATATCATCACGATGGACGGATTGACGCCTAGTAGAGCACTCCAAATCCCATCACGCTAGTATCGGATCGATTATTCGCGACAGGAGAGTGCGTTTTGTCGAAAGTGCTCTATGAAAAAGACGGTCGCATCGGCCGTATCACACTGAATCGCCCCGACGTTCTGAACGCCATCGACGACGACCTGCCACGCGAACTCGCCGCTGCGGTGGCGGAGGCCGACGCGGACCCGGACGTGCATGTTATGGTGCTGTCTGGCGCGGGCAAGGCCTTCTGCGCCGGCTATGACCTGGCCCATTATGCTGAGGGGGCAAGCGAGAACCAGGTGGTCCAGGCCATGCCTTGGGACCCGATCAAAGACTACAAATTCATGTGGCAGAACACCGAACATTTCATGAGCCTCTGGCGGGCAATGAAGCCGGTGGTGTGCAAGGTGCATGGTTTTGCCGTCGCTGGCGGCAGCGACATCGCGCTTTGCTGCGATCTGGTGTTCATGGGGGAGACAGCCAAGATCGGCTATATGCCCGCCCGCGTCTGGGGCACACCGACCACCGCCATGTGGGTCTACCGCCTGGGCGCGGAAAAGGCCAAACGTATGCTGTTCACCGGCGACAAGATTGACGGGCGGGAGGCGGAGGCCATGGGCCTGATCCTCAAATCCGTGCCGGATGCGGAGCTAGACGCCGCCGTTGAGGCGATGGCCGCGCGCATGGCGACAGTCCCGATCAACCAGCTCGCCATGCAGAAAATGGTCATCAACCAGGCGATTGAGGCGACGGGCATGGCGCAAACTCAGCGCCTGGCTACGATATTCGATGGCATCTCCCGCCACTCGCCAGAGGGCATGAATTACAAGACTCGCACTGAGGCTATGGGCTGGAAGCAAACCGTGGACGAGCGCGACCGTGGCACCTTTGACTGGACGCAGAACAAGCCCATCAATCCGGAGGGGTAGGGCCGCGCTTGTGTTGGCCCTGTCGTCGCCATAACGTCTTAGCCTGTTCTCTTTCATGGCCCGTTAAAAGAGGAGCCAGCCATGCCCAAAGAATTTACCTTCACGGTCGACGACCATGAATTCCTCAGGCATGGCGACAATGCGCTTGGGATGCGCATTTACCGACCAGATGGCCCTGGCCCCTTCCCAGCCGTGATCGACCTGCACGGCGGCGCCTGGAGCAAAGGCAATTTGGCGGAATGTCAGGCCCGCGACAAGGTGTTGGCGCGGCGTGGGATCGTTGCAATTGCCATCGACTTCCGCCAGGCCGGCGATGGCTACCCGAGCGCGCTGGTCGACATCAACTATGCCGTGCGCTGGGTAAAGGCCAACGCGGCGACCCTTGGCACACGCGCGGATTTGGTCAGCATGACTGGCCAATCCAGCGGCGGGCATCTGGCCATGTTGGCTGCGATGCGGCCTGACGATCCGCGCTATGCGGCCATTGCCTTGCCGGCAGGCTCCCCAGCGGTGGATGCCACAGTGCGCAGCATCGTCATGACCTGGCCGGTCATCAACCCGTTGTCGCGGCTGCGCCACCTGCAGCGTCATACCAAGGCCGGGACCATCCCATCGCAGTACACAGAGATCGCAGTGCGCCAATCCAGTTTCTGGCAGAACGACACCAACATGACCGACGGCAACCCGATGCTGATCCTGGAACGCGGCGAGACGACAGCACCCCTGCCGCCAACACTCTGGATCCAAAGCCGTCCAGACTTCATGCACGACTACCGCGATCCAGACTCCCCCATCGACGCGAATGAGCCGGAGCGGTTCGCTGCCAACTATCGCAGAGCCGGCGGCCAACTCACGATCACTGACATCGGCCAGAACGAGCGCGATGCGGAAAGCACGCATCAGTTGGTAGCCGATTTCCTTTTGGCTTAGACGCCGGGTACATGTTTGAAAATTTCAGCCTTTCAATGGAAAGAACTAAGACGTTGTGGCTTTTGGCATGACCAAAGCTTAAAGTTTTTCCATCAAATTCATCGATAAGGACTTCACCCCATGAGCGAAGCGCACCTGCCTCTGCAAGGCATCAAAGTCGTAGAAATTGGTCAGGCATTGGCCGGCCCGTTGTCTGGCGTCATCCTGGCCGACCTTGGCGCCGATGTGATCAAGATAGAAAAGCCGGAGGGCGGGGACGATGCGCGGCTCTGGGGCCCGATGGCGACCGAAGACGCTTCGCTAATGTTCAACGCCACAAACCGCTCGAAAAAATCCGTGGTGCTGAACCTGAAGGCACCGGAGGATTTGGCCAAGCTGAACGGCCTGATCAAAGATGCTGACATCTGCATCCAGAACCTGCGGCCCGGTGTTGCGGATGCGGGTGGCTTTGGCCCGAAAGACCTGATGGCCGTCAACCCGCGCCTGATTTACTGCGTGATCAGTGCTTTTGGCGAGGAAGGCCCCTTGAACCGCCATCCGGGCATGGACCCGTTGGCCCAGGCTTATGGCGGCGTCATGACCCTGACGGGCCGCGCCGACGATCCGCCGACCTTCTGCGCACCGGCGATCAACGATACCGCCACCGGCATGTGGGCTGTCATCGGCGCGCTGGCTGCGTTGGAGGAGCGGCGGACCACGGGCAAGGGCAAGGTGATTGGCACCTCTCTGTTCGAGAGCGCGGTACACTGGGTCAGCGGCCCGCTTAACGCTTATAATTATGCTGGCACGGAGACAGTGCGCACGGGTGCCGCTTCGGCCAACTTGGTGCCGTATCAGGTGTTCAATACTGCCGACCGGCCTATCTGCATCGCCGCTGGCAACAACCGCCTGTTCCTGAAATTTGCGCAGGTCATCGGCAAGCCGGAATGGTGCGACGACGCGCGCTTTAACCAGCCTGCCGCCCGGTTCGAGAACCGGGATGCCTTGTTGCCAATGATCGCGGAACTGTTCCTAACCGATACCTGCGATAACTGGATTGCCAAGATTGAGGCGGTCGGCGTGCCATGCTCGCCGGTGAACGATATTCCGACCTTGTCCAAGACAGAGCAACTCCAGGCCACCAACATGGTGCAAGCCGTCCCAGATCGCGATTTCCGCATCACGACATTGCCGATTACCTTTGACGGGCAGCGGCCAAAAATCCGCTTCCCCTCGCCGGCTTTGGGGGAGCATACAGAGGGCGTATTGAACAGCTTGCCAGCGACCAAGGCGGCGGAATAACAACCGACCGACACTCCCTATGACCAGTTCTGCTCCTTCCTCGGCCGCGAAACGCCGTAGCCGCGGACCGGCGATCTTTGCCCTGTCGCTAATGACCGTATCCGGCTCGCTTTGCTGGTATCTGTACGGTTGGGAGACGGTGCGCCAGGTGCTGTTCGAAGACTGGGACCTGATGGTCAACGTCCTGCCGCGAATGGCGCTGGGCGTTTTGATGTACGGCCTGCTGACGGTGCTGGTGCCGCGCGACTGGGTCGCTAAGCATATGGGGCGGGATGCTGGCTTGAAGGGTTTGATCATCGGCACGTTGGCGGGTGCGGTAACGCCGGGCGGCCCCTGGGTGATCTACCCGGTCGCCGCCATGCTGTTGCGGTTTGGGGCGGAGGTGGGTGCTGTCGTCGCTTTTATTATCTCATGGAGCGTACTGGGAATGAACCGCTTCCTGGTGTGGGAGGTCTCGTTCTTAGGCGAGCATATGGCGACGTTGCGCATCCTGGCGGCCCTGCCGCTGCCGATCTTGGGTGGATTGCTGATTCGCCAGTTCTGGCCGGAAACGCGCTGGCCGCGGGTTGAGCGGGAATAGCTGGCTTATGAGCGTCTCGACCATAGTACTGATCGGAATGGTCATCGTTCTGGGTCTGGTGGTGCAAGTCCATCCAGAGCGGTCTTTGGCGGAGGCAATGCGCCTGTCGACCAAGCAGGCAATCAATCTGATCCCGATCATTATCCCAGCGATTATCTCCGCAGGTTTTGTCGCGCAATTGCTACCGAGCGAGGAAATTGGCCGATGGGTTGGTGCTGACTCTGGCTTTCAAGGGGCGATGATCGCGGCAGTGTTCGGCTCGTTGATGCCTACCGGGCCAATGTTGATTCTGCCCGTGGTGGCAGCGTTGCTCAGTGCTGACGCTGGCGTTGGCCAGATGCTGGCACTGCTCAATGCCTGGTCGATGATGAATGCGCAGCGCCTGGTGCTCTATGATATTCCGTTGGCCGGGCCGCCGCTGGCTGCTAGGCGGTATCTGATCGGCATGGCGATGACGCCCTTGGCCGCGCTGTTGGGGCTGGTGGTCGTGGGCTAGACGTCTCGCCAAATTGGCGAGCCTGCGTCTAGACTGGCGCTATCTGTCTCCCCAATTTGGTAGCTCCTCATGTCCGTACCGACACCCACCGCCCGTGATCTCGCTGAAAAAATTGCGACCATCAAGGCGGCCACCCATGACGAGCAACGCCCCGAAGCCATGGCTAAGCGCGCTCGCGATGGGAAATTCTCCGCCCGGGCGCGAGTCGATGCGCTGGTGGACGCCGGTAGCTTTTTAGAGACTGGCGGCCTCGCAGCCCCGCACCACGACAATCCTTGGAATGCAAACCTGCAGGCACCGGCCGATGGCATTGTCACCGGGGCTGGCAATGTCAATGGCCGGCCCGTTAGTCTAGTCGCCCACGATTTCACCGTTTATGGCGGCTCTGTTGGTGTGGCAGGCAGCGCCAAGGGCAACCGCGCGATTGAGCGTGCCACGGAGGCAGGCATGCCGCTGGTCATGCTGGTGGAGGGCGGCGGCCACCGCATCCAGGATGGCCAGAACTCCCGCCACTTCGCCGCCGGCACGCGCGTGTTTCATCTGCTCGGCATGAATTCCGGCTGGACGCCGATGGTAGTCGGGGTGCTGGGCTCCGGTTTCGCCGGGCCATCGAACTATGCCAGCATGGCCGACTTCGTGGTGATGTTGCGCGGGCGGTCCGAAATGGGCATTGCCGGGCCCGCGCTGGTGAAAGCCGGGGTTGGCGAGGATATTAGCAAGGAAGACCTGGGCGGTACCAAGCTCCAGGTCGACAAATACGGCGTCGCCGACCTGGGTGTCGAGACCGAAGCGGAGATGATGGACGCTATCCGCCAATTTCTCTCCTACCTACCTTCAAACTCCAACGAAGCCGCACCCATCGCCGAGCCGATCCCGCCTAGTATCGCGCAAGACCAGCTGATCGACCTGGTGCCTGCCGACCAGCGGCAAACATACGATGTGCGTAAGGTCATTGATGCCGTGTTCGACGGCGACAGCCGGTTTGAGCTGAAGCCCACCTATGCGCGCAACATCGTCACCGCCTTTGCCCGGCTGGAGGGCAAGCCTGTTGCGGTGTTGGCCAACAACCCGCGGTATCTGGGCGGCATGCTGGACGCCAAGGCTTGCGAGAAAGCCGCGCGGTTCGTGGCGCTGGCGGATGCCTATGGCTTACCGCTAATCACATTGATTGACGTGCCCGGCTTTGCCATCGGCTCTGCGGCTGAGGCCACGGGTCTGGCCCGGCGCAGCGGACGTCTGCTATTCGAGATGGCGCACGTAACGGTGCCGCGCATCTCGCTGTCGCTGCGCAAAGGCTATGGCTCCGGCTATATCGCCATGGGCGGCGGACGCAGCTTTGATGCGGATTATGCGTTTGCCTTCCCAACCGCGGAGATCTGCGCCATGTCGGTGGAGGGCGCCATCGACGTCGCATTCCGCCGCGACTACCAGAACGCGCCGGACCCAGCCGCCCGTCGGCAGGAATTGATCGACGAAACCCGCTCTCGCATTGGTGCTGCGCAAGCGGCGGAGGGATTCGGTATTGATGATGTGATTGATCCACGCGACACGCGCGCGGTATTGGTCAAAGCGCTGTCATCTCTGCCAGCGCGTCGCCAGTTTAAGGGGCCGCCGAAGCGCCGCTCTATATCGCCTATTTAGTCTTGGCAGGCCTCTACCAGAGCCCGCACTCCCGCTGCCGGTCCGTCCGGATGATCCCACACGGCGGAGACGACGCAGATATAGTCGGCGCCAGCTTTATACACCGGGCCGCAATTCTCTGCGGTCAGGCCGCCGATGGCGACGGAGGGCAGGACAGCGATTTCGTCCCACCATTCCAGGATGTCCAGACCGACGGTCGCCTTTACGGATTTCGTCGTACTGGGGAAGAACGCGCCAAAGGCCACATAGTCCGCGCCCTCGTCGCCAGCCTCAAAGGCCAGATCGCGACTGCCGCGGCAGGTGGCGCCCAGGATCAAGTCATCCCCTAGAATTTCCCGCGCCTTGGCGAAAGGCATGTCCTCATCCGCAGAGACATGTGCGCCGTCGCAGCCGAGTTTGACGGCTAGGTCGGGGCGGTCGTTCAGGATGAAGGCAACATCTTTGGCCTGGCACAGCGGTAACAGGCGTTTGGTGGCTGTCTCAATCCAGTCGTCGGAGACGTTCTTCAAGCGGAGCTGAAACGCCACGACTTGGTCGGTGGCTACGGCCTGCTCCAGCTGTTGAGCGAAGGCGTCGAGCGCTTCCGGAGGCGTAACCGACTCTGGCGAGATCAGATAGATGAAGCGCTCGTCGTCGTCCAAGAGGCAAATCCTTTGCCGGATATTTCAACCGTCATTGCGAGGAGATTGCTGCGCCGACGTCTCGTACTGATGGATTGTGGGAAAGGCCTCAGCCTTTGCCCTTGTAGATGTCGATGATCTGATTGAGCATCGCAATTGCCTCGTCGCGTGGACGCTGGAAGGTGTTGCGTCCGATGATCGAACCGGTCGCACCGCCCGCTGCAATCTCGCCAATCTCGCCGAGAATGCCGTCCAGGCCTTTGGCCTCACCGCCGGAGAATACCACCAGACGACGGCCGTTGAAGCAAGACTGCACCACGTGCTCAATCCGTTTGGTCAGCGTTGAGGTGTCGATGTCGGCGTAGGCCTTGGCAGCAGCCTCCAGGCCGATTTCGGCGGTCGGCGGCTTCACCGTGATGATGTGCGCGCCCAAACGAGCGGCCATGTGCGCAGCGTAAGCGCAGATGTCGACGGCGGTCTCTGCCTTCTT
>CALKDI010000378.1 GCA_938084065.1 uncultured Alphaproteobacteria bacterium | reverse complement strand
ATGCCGGGCAAAGGCCCGAGATAGGCGATGTCGTAGGCGCCGCAATGGGTGGAGCCGTCGGCGCCGACATAGCCTGCGCGATCCATCGCAAACCGTACCGGCAGGCTTTGGATGGCAACGTCATGCACGACTTGGTCGAACGCCCGCTGCAGGAAAGTGGAATAGATGGCGCAGAACGGCTTCATCCCCTCCGTCGCCATGCCGGCGGCAAAGGTCACCGCGTGCTGTTCGGCGATGCCGACATCGAACGTGCGCTCCGGGAATGCCTTAGCGAACGCATCCATGCCGGTGCCGGATGGCATCGCAGCAGTGATGCCGACAATGGTTTTGTCGCGCTTGGCCTCCTGAATCAGGCTATCGGCGAAGACATTGGTATAGCTGGGCGCTTTCGGAGTGCCTTTGGCCTGTACGCCGGTGATGACATTAAACTTGGAGACACCGTGGTATTTGTCTGCCGCCGCCTCTGCCGGTTCATAGCCCTTGCCCTTTTGCGTGACGACGTGGATCAGCACCGGCCCCTGGTCGGCGCTGTCGCGCACATTGCGCAACACTGGCAGCAGATGGTCCAGATTGTGACCGTCGATTGGGCCGACATAGTAGAAGCCCATTTCCTCAAACAGCGTGCCGCCGGTGGCAATACCGCGGGCCATGCTTTCGGCGCGACGGGCTGCTTTTTCAATAGCGCCAGGAAAGATGCGGGCAATGTCGCGGGCCAAGTGGCGCAGCGAAGCGTAGGGGCGGGATGAGATCAGGCGCGAGAGATAGGCGCTCATGGCGCCGACCGGCGGCGCAATCGACATGTCATTGTCGTTCAGGATAACGATCAGCTGTGCATCCATGCTGCCAGCATTGTTCATCGCCTCATAGGCCATGCCGGCAGACATGGCGCCGTCGCCAATGACGCTGATGACCTTGCGCGGACGGCCCTGCATGGCACTGCCAACCGCCATGCCAAGGCCGGCTGAAATGGAGGTGGAGGAGTGCGCAGCACCGAACGGGTCGAACTCGCTCTCGCTGCGTTTGGTGAAGCCAGAAAGGCCACCGCCCTGGCGCAACGTGTGCATGCGGGCGCGGCGTCCGGTTAGAATTTTGTGGGGATAGCACTGGTGGCCCACGTCCCAGATCAGGCGATCATGGGGGGTGTCAAAGACATAGTGCAGGGCGGTGGTTAGCTCTACCACGCCCAGGCTCGCACCCAAATGGCCGCCGGTAACGGAGACACTGTCGATGGTATCACTGCGTAGCTCATCCGCCAATTGCCGCAATTTTGTCTCATCAAGGTCGCGGAGATCGGATGGAACCGTGACTTGATCGAGCAGCGGACTTTTGCTGTTGGGGATGGACACTGGCAGCTCCTCGCCTAGGTGATCGACCGCGTGCTGGTGCGGTGGCGTGCGCCCTGCTCGGATCAGGCGCGTCGCTCAACCACAAATACCGCGGCATCGCGCAGCGGCTGTGCGTTTGAATCGAAGTCGCCAATATGCGCCAGTGCCTGGTCAATCAGCAAGTGTGCTTGTGCACGCGCGGCGTCGGGCCCCAGGGTTGTTACCGCCGTGGCCTTGCCGGCATCGGTATCTTTGCCGACCCGTTTGCCCAAAACAGCCTCATCGCCGTCATGATCCAGCAAATCATCAATGATTTGAAAGGCCAAACCCATGTCCATAGCATAGGCATAGAGCGCCGCCATGGCCGCTGTATTTGCCTCACCCAAAATGGCGCCGGCCTCGCAGGCGTAGGCAAACAGCGCGCCGGTTTTCAGCCGCTCCATGCGGACCACATCGCCATAGGTGCTGGACGATGGCGGTTGCAGGTCCAGCATTTGACCGCCGACCATACCAGCCGGGCCGATGGCTTTGGCCATCCCGGTGACCAGCGCACAGCGAACAGCAGCGTTTGGGTGGGTTTGCTCCACCGACAGGATCTCGAACGCCAGCGGCAGCAGTGCGTCACCGGCCAGGATTGCTGTCGCCTCATCATAGGCTTTGTGGACAGTGGGGCGGCCGCGGCGGAGGTCGTCGTCGTCCATTGCCGGCAGGTCGTCATGGATCAGCGAATAAGCGTGGACTAGCTCTACCGCCGCTGCGACGCGCAAGGATTGCGTATCTGGAACGCCAAACATGCGAGCGCTGGAGACCACCAGGTATGGCCGCAGCCGCTTGCCAGGGCTGAGCGCAGCATAGCGCATGGCATCGAACAGGCGGCGTTCGGGGCCGGTGCCGGTCGGCAACAGGTCCGCAATCAGCGGGTCTACTGCCGCGGCAATGGCGGAGAGGTCTTCTTGGAAGTCGGTCATGGATTTTCGTTTGGCTAGTCGGCCAGCGGTTCTGCGCCGGTCGGTTGGCCGGAGGCGTCGAGGGTGATTTTCTCGACCTTTTCCCGCGCCTCACGCAATTTCGCCTCGCAATGGCGTTTCAGGGCCGCGCCGCGTTCATAGGCGCTAATGGCGTTGTCGAGGCTGGACTTACCCTGTTCCAGGCGGCTGACGATAGTTTCCAGTTCGGACAACGCTTGCTCGAACGAGAGGGAGGCGACGTCAGGCAAGGCTTCAGCGGGATCACTCATCCGGCGGGACTCATCAATTCGGAGACATGGGCGGCGACGCTGTCGC
>CALKDI010000377.1 GCA_938084065.1 uncultured Alphaproteobacteria bacterium | reverse complement strand
GCTCAGAAACAACCCCGAAAACGCACTTGCCTGCTGGAACGCTTTGAAACCGCAAAAAATGAGAGTCGTGTAGTGTGGAGGTGTCTGCCAAACGAGCGTTTCCCAGACACAGACCCTCGCACCGATAGTCGCAATTAATGTGAGCCAACGCCGATGTTTGCAGGCTGGTTGCAACTAATGTGGGTTCATTCGCATTTAATGTGAGTTGTACCACACGGATAGTCGCAATTAATCTGGACAGAAATCACCCGATTTTTGCAGGTCGAACCACGGATGTTTGCAAGCCGTTACAGATAGCTCTGGCCTAGCGGCTTTTGCGCGCCGCAAAGGCTAACGACAGCTCTGAAGGTCAGCGTGGCACAATGAACACCGCGCTGATCCTCAGCACTACTACTTAGACCGTATAATCGATCAGCCGCGTCTCGCCGGCCGCCAAATCCAACAACGCGCACGATAGTTGACGGCCATTGCGGGAATCCCGCGCGTCGCCTGCCGATCCTGGGTTAACCACCAGCACATCGCCGACACGCTCCGCCACCTGTTGATGGGTATGGCCGTAGAGCACGATGTCCGCGTCAGCCTCACCAAAGCGTTTCAGGTCATTTGAGCCGGGCAAAACATATTCGCCCTGCGGCTCCCACGGTGTGGAGTGCACCATCAGGATACGATGGCCGTGCCGTTCCAACTCCAGCCGCAGCGGCTGGGTTTCCAACCAACCGACCAGCTCCTGATCCACCCACTCGGCATTGCGGGCGCGAACACCCTGTGGCCCCAGGAAAACCCATTCATGGTTGCCCTGGATCGTGGGAATCTGGTTGTCGCGGAGCCAGCCTACGACCTCGTTCGAAAAGCGATAATCATAGATGCTATCGCCAAGGCAAAGCAGTTCGTCGACCTCTCCCATCAATTCGACGGCACGCAACAACCCGGCCATGTTGCCGTGGATGTCGGAGACAATACCAATCCGCACGGCCCTAGGACTCCCTGGCGGCAATATCACGGCGGCAGAAGCCGTCCGGCCAATCGATCCGGTCAACAGCCTCATAGGCGCGGGCGGTGGCGTCTTTGATGGTATCGCCTAGCCCGGTGATGCCCAGCACCCGACCGCCTTGGGCCAGAATGCGCTCACCATCGGCGGAGGTGCCAGCGTGGAACGGAAGCACGTCCACCAGATCAGCCAGATTGTCGAGGCCTTTGATCTCTGTGCCGTTGGCATAGGCTCCCGGATAGCCGTTCGCGGCCATGACGACACAAACCGCTGCCTCGTCGTACCAACGCAAGTCGAACTGATCGAGCACGCCGTCGCACGCAGCAAACATCGCGGGGACCAGGTCTGATTGCAGCCGCGGCAGCAGAACCTGCGCCTCTGGATCGCCCAGCCGGCAATTGAATTCAATCACCTTTGGGCCCTCAGCGGTCAGCATCAGGCCGGCGTAGAGAATGCCCTTATAAGGTGCGCCTTCTGCGGCCATGCCTTGCACAACGGGGTTGATGATTTCTGCCATGACGCGGTCGTGCATGGCTTCGTCAACCTTCGGTGCGGGCGAGTATGCGCCCATGCCGCCGGTGTTTGGCCCAACATCGCCATCGCCAACACGCTTGTGGTCGCATGCGGTGCCAAAGGGCACTGCGATGTTGCCGTCAACCAAAACGAAGAAGCTGGCTTCCTCGCCCTCCATAAACTCCTCAACCACAATCTCCGCCCCGGCTTTGCCGAACGCGCCCTTGATCATGGCTTGTTCGATTGCTGCGATTGCTTCGGTTTTGGTTTCCGGCATTAGCACGCCTTTGCCAGCGGCCAAACCATCGGCCTTCACAACAACGCGCCCGGTTTGCTGAGCCACGTAGGATCTGGCCAGGACGGGGTCGCGGAAGCGGCGATATTTGGCCGTCGGCACGCCGTATTTGGCGCACAGGTCCTTCATGAACCCTTTGGAGCCCTCAATCTGCGCGGCGGCGGCTCTGGGACCGAACGCCTTGATTCCCGCTGCTTCCAGACGATCAACTAAGCCAGCGCATAGCGGGACCTCTGGACCGACGACGACAAGGTCGATCGCGTTCTCCTGCGAAAATGCGACGATGCCGTCCAGATTGTCTACGCTGAGGTCAGGCAGGCATGTGGCCTCCCGCGCGATACCGGCATTGCCAGGTGCGCAATACAGGGTATCGCACAAAGGCGAGGCTGCCATCGCCCAACACAGGGCATGCTCGCGGCCACCACCGCCGATAACGAGGAAATTCAAACCAGGACTCTCCAGATTGGGCCTGTCACTATGAGTGCCCGTCTTGTAGCATCCGCCGCGATGAGTACCAACAGCCCTCCGCCCGATCCGCTCGGCCTTGATGCCGCCATGCCCGTTGCGACGAACCAGCCGGAATTTTCGGTGGGTGAGTTGGCGCGGGCTATCAAAGGCGTGTTGGAAGGTGAATTTGGCCGGGTCAGGGTGCGTGGCGAGATCACCGGCTTCAAACGGGCAGGCTCTGGCCACCTGTATTTCCGCCTGAAAGACGATGACGCGGTGCTTGATGCTGTTTGTTGGCGCGGCGCTGCTGGCCGTCTTGGCATTGCGCCGCAGGATGGCATGGAGGTCATCGCCGTCGGCAAACTGACCGCTTACCCCGGCCGCTCCACCTATCAGATGGTGGTGGAGCGGATGGAGTTGGCCGGCGAAGGCGCGCTGCTAAAGCTGTTGGAAGACCGGCGCAAGATGCTGACGGCCGAGGGCTTGTTCGCGGCAGATCGCAAACGCCCCCTGCCCTTTCTGCCGGGCGTGGTCGGTGTCGTGACGTCGCCGACCGGCTCTGTGATTCGGGATATCCTGCATCGGCTACGCGACCGGTTCCCGCGGCGGGTTCTGGTCTGGCCGGTAGCGGTTCAGGGTGATAATGCGGCCAAGCAGGTTACGGCAGCGATTCAGGGCTTTAATGCGCTGTCTCCGGACGATCCCTATTTGCCCAGACCGGACGTGCTAATCGTCGCCCGCGGCGGCGGCAGCTTGGAGGACCTTTGGGCCTTCAATGAAGAAGTTGTCGTGCGGGCCGCCGCGGCGAGTCAGATTCCGCTGATTTCGGCGGTTGGTCATGAAACCGATACGACTTTGATCGACCATGCATCCGACAGGCGAGCACCGACACCGACGGCAGCGGCTGAGATGGCCGTGCCGGTGTTGAGCGAATTGCTCGGTCGGCTAGGTGATCTGGACCGGCGTATTGGAACAGCGGCATGGCGCGGGTTGGAGGAGCGTGGCCTGCGTGTGCAAAGCGCGGCGCGTGGTCTGCCAGAGCCGGTTGGGCTTGTTGAACAGGCCGCGCAAAGACTTGACGAACAGACAGAGCGATTGGCGCTGTCGCTGCGCAGTGTGCTGGTGAGTGCAGCTCAAACCGTTGAGGCGACGGCGGCGCGATTGCGGCACCCGCGGGAAACCTTGGCGCTGCATAGCCAGACGCTGACAGCACAGGGCAGAGCGCTGGACCGGGCAATATCGCAAACAACCCGAACGGCAGAACACAACTTGCAGCGAGTGGATGCGCCACGCCGCCTGCCGTCCGGCATCGAACGGCTGTTGCACGACGGCGAGCAACGGTTGGGTCACGCGTCGGCTTTGCTGGATTCGTACTCTTATGAACGGGTGTTGGACCGCGGCTTCGTATTGGTTCGTGGGCCCGATGGGCCAATTACCAATGCGGCGGCAGCCATTCCCGGATTGGATATCACGCTGCAATTCCAGGCAGGTGAAACGCGATATGCGACCATCCATGGAGAAGGTGCAACACCGCCCCCTCCTAAACCAGCGAAGCGGTCGCCAAAAGCCAAACCGCTGGATGCCCGACAAAGACGGCTATTGTAGTAGGCCTTAGCCTGGGACGCGTTTCAGGAAATACCGACCGGGTTTGATACCTTCTGGCAAAGGCAAGGTCTCCCACCCATCCCCATCAATAGGCTGGTCTGAAACGACCACTGCGCCAGGTGACAACATGGGCGCTAAATGTTCAGCCACGAATTTTGTAATTGCCGCGGTGCTGACGGCCTCACCTGTTCCAATATCTGCGTGGACCAAGGCTGCTTTAACGCCTATCCGCTTGGCGGCGCCCGGAAGCGTATCGCGAAAATCCCCTAGAAACAGGTCTTCGTCGGCTGGTGTACAATCAGGGTGCGCGCGGACCTCCCGCTCAAACACATAAATCCGACGGTTCGGCATAAGTTCACGCAGGTGATCGTACGTGCGGCCATTCCCCAGACCCAGTTCCAGAATCGACCCCGGCACGTCTTTTGTAAGGGATGCTGCTGTATCAAGGCAGGCCCGTTGGGCTTGCATGCGTCGTATAAAACTGTCCAGTCGGCTCATGCTGCAGCCGCGCGTGCTTCGCGCAAATCGGCAGTTGTTCGTTCCAGTCGGCGAGCCAACTCTTTCATGACCTCTATTCCCATTTCCGGCACTTCTGTCATCAATCGGAAGAAGTGATCTTTCGATATTTGCAAGGTCGTCAATTCCCCTACTGCACGCACCGTTGCGGTGCGCGGTATATCGATCAGGATCGCGATTTCTCCAATGATATCATTGACCCCAAGGGTGGCCACTTTCAATTCACCGCTCGGCGTAGAGACGTAAACGTCAGCCTCCCCCGCCAATACGATGTAGGCTGAATCTCCAGGATCGCCTTGCTGCATGACGACATCACCCGGTTTGAACGTGGTTCGCTCGCTCGTGAAAGCCAGCAATTTTAACCGGCGCGGCTCAATCCTGTGGAACAGTGGCAACCGGCGGAGAACTTCAACTTCTTCGGTCAGTGACATCGTCTTTCCCTAGCCTCTTGTTTATTACTCTGCCGCCTCGGCGGCCACAGCACCGCCGACGCTTTCGTCCTCTATCCGGCCATTATCGACCGTAAACACCCGATCCATTGCGCTAGCCTGCTCTGGATGATCCAGCACGGCTACAATCCCCATATTCGTCGCCCCGTTCACCACGCCGTCGAATACCGCGGTCCGCGATGCCTCATCAAAGACGGAAAAGGCTTGGTTAATCACCAGCAGATCCGGCTGCTTGATCAAAGCGCGCGCAAACGCTGCCTTCTGGCGTTGCACTGCAGATAGCCGTCCGCCGGCAACACCGACCTGGTATTGTAAACCAATATCTAGAACAGCATCGCGCAGGTTCAACTTGTTTATTAACTCGCCCACCAAAGTACGGACTTGAGTTGCACTCTGTGAACGACCGAAGGCTATTTTGCCAAACAGAATATTATCCTGAATAGAGCTGGCTGCGTTGTAGCGATCAGCGTCAAAAAATGCGACCGCGTCTTTTAGCTCTTCTGGCAAATGCTCAGCAAATGAACGCCGCGCCTCCAGCATACGCAGCTGGAGCTGGTCGTCGATCAGCCCCAAACGATGCCGAGCGGGAATCAACCTGAAGGGCAGAGACAGCAATTGGCCTCGGTCTTCCGCGCTTATTGTACCGCCGGCTGGGCCGCCGCGATCCAACCGCCCCAGCAGGGCTTGAAACTCTGGCAGGTCCTCGGCGGCGATAAAGCTGAATTGCTCCATCAGCTCGTGTCCAGGATCTATATCGGCAAACAATTCCACCATTGTTTCAGCCACTTGCCGGCCGATTTGAACGAACTCGTCGGTTAAGCCGACACGGTCTAAGGTCTCTAAAACGTAGGGATGCTCGCCCAGGTGCTCAAGATCAAACGTGTTACCAACCGGTGTACCGAACAGCAAATTTTCCGCAACGCTGGCATTCAGATTGTAGTGATCTGGATCGAACGGCTCGACCAAGCCAGTTTCGCCTGTCGCCTCTATATGCTCTCGCAGTGCCGTTCGTGCTGACAGCAGGCGTTTTGCCAATTCAGGTTGGTCGTCTGGATTGATCCGGCCGCGCAGCCCGAATTCGTAAATGTCGTCCGCGAGCTGTGCCTGTTGCAGCACCTGCCGAATCCGCGCGTTCAACGCATCTTCCGACTCTTCAAGTCCGACAGCCTCGTAGTCAATCCAATTGCCGGTTGGATCGTACACACTGTTTCCAGCCGTTTCGGCCTCCAGGATCCAGGCCCGACGACTTTCGTCCACATCGGCTGATGGGCGATATCGCAGAGCCATCAACAGGTTCTCACGCAGACTATTGGCAAAAAGATAGGGCTGCGCGCTGACATAACCAATGCGGCGGCCCAGGCGCGTTTCTGGAATTTGTGCGACGTCATCATTGCCAATATGAACACGGCCCGATGTTGGCACAGCCAACCGAACCAGCAAGGCTGCAATTTCCTCCTTGCCGCCACCACTAGGGCCGATGAAGGCAACCCGCTCGCTCATAGCAAATGAGGCTGATATGCTCTGCAGGTAGACGGTACCGTCATCATCCGCCAACCCGGTGTTGCGGAAGGATATCACGCTATCCGGCGAAAATGGTGTCGGAGGTGTGCCATCGCCAGTTTGAATTGCCTCGTCCAGCATGCCGGGCGGATCAAATTGCTGAATAACGGTGTCATACTTGATCCGCGCATCTTCGCGTTGCTGGTAGTACGCGAGCAACTCTTTCCAAGGCGCATTCATATCCTTATGTGCACTGATAACGGCAATCAATGCACCGACGCTCAAGTCACCTTTGATAGCGAGGTAACCACCCAGCGAATAAAAGATAAATGGCGTGAATTGTGCGAGAAAATTGTTGAAGAATTTTATGAAAAATTTTCTGCGGAAAATCTCATACCTAATCTCGTAAATAATACCGAGCCGGCCTGCGAAGCGGGATAATTGATATTGGCTGCCATCATTGGTGTGTATTTCCGAGATACCCCCAATGCTCTCCCCTAAGTGGTCTGCCATCAAACGAACGTTTCTGACGCGCTCTTTTGCAAGCAAATTCACCTTTTTCTGAAGGCCTGGGATCAGCGCGCCCTGCAGCGGAAACAATGCTACCGCAGCCAACCCCAGAAGCGGATCTTGCATCAGGATAAAAACCAGAAGCGTGATCAAAATTCCGCCTTGGTATAGCGGAGTCGCAATCGAATCGCCAAAGAAGCCACCCAGAGGTTCAACTTCCTGGGTAATCATCGGAATGATTTCACCCTGACTAACACGGCGAAAATGCGGCAAAGGAAAGCGCAAAATACGCTCGTACAGGATGTACCGAAGCCGCCGGAGCATCCGCTCCCCAAGCCGCCCCTTCATCACGTTCAGCATATATTTCATGCCGCCGTTAATAAAAACAAGCGTCAAAAACAAACCACACAAAGTAAATAGGTATTCTACGTGCTCAAATTCAAAACCATTGAACTCTATCGGGAAATTAGATGGCTTCCCATTAATGGCGCCATTGACGATCATCTTCGGCAATTCAGCCTGAAGGTAAATAAAAGGGAATGCCGCAAACGTTAATATCACCAGAATAATCTGCTGACGTTTACTGAAGGCAAAAATATAGCCGAACAGTGTCTGTTTCATAAGGGTCCCGATTGGCTAGCCCAGAGGCGGCATGACGCGACCAACCTACATGATTAGCACGGCGTAAACAATCACGTGACGCAGCTTCGGCTTTCGGCGTATCACGCTATATGCTAGCACGCGTGTAGCGTGGCGGAAGCGACAGACATTCAAACGGTTCAGTAAGCGCCACCGACAAGTGCAGGGAGCAGCGTATGTCAGAAACGCTGACAACAAAGAGTGGCGGCTCACGGCTGCTGATCTATAGCCACGATAGTTTCGGGCTAGGTCACCTGCGCCGTTGCCGGGAAATCGCCCATGCTTTGGTCGAGGCCTATGACGATCTATCGGTACTGATCCTTTCCGGATCACCAATTATAGGAAGTTTTGACTTCCGGCCTCGTGTGGATTTCATCCGCATTCCAGGCATGATCAAATTGTCGAATGGCGAGTATACCTCGCACGCGCTGGATATTGCACCGGAAAAGACATTGGAATTGCGGGCGGCTGTCATTCGCGAAGCTGCGCGAATTTTTGACCCAGACCTGTTCCTTGTGGATAAAGAACCGCTTGGCTTACGCGGTGAAGTTCGAGCGACGCTTGAACTGCTGCGCGAACGTGGCGCCCGCATTGTCCTCGGCTTGCGCGATGTGATGGATGATCCGGATGCGCTGCAGCCTGAATGGAAACGGAAACGAGCACCTGCCGCGCTGCGCGATCTGTACGACGAAATTTGGGTTTATGGTCTGCCGCAGATTTGCGACCCCCTCGAAGGGATTGATCTGCCGGACTCTGTTCGTCGCAAGATGGTTTACACTGGATACCTGCGCCGCCACGTCAGCACGACGCCAGAAACCGCCCATGCTCTGGTGGGGAGTGATCCCTATATCTTGGTAACTCCAGGCGGCGGTGGCGATGGTGACGACCTGGTGGATTGGGTCGTGCGCGCCTACGAAAGCGATCCGGGTTTGCCTTATAGAGCACTGGTTGTCTTCGGCCCCTTTATGCAAGCCGATCAGCAACAGGCGTTTCGCCAGCGAATCGAATTGCTACCGAATGTCGAAGCTATCACCTTCTATAATCAGATGGAGACCATCACCGCCGGTGCTACGGGTGTTATTGCCATGGGCGGATACAATACGTTCTGCGAGATCCTGTCGTTTGACAAGCCAGCGATCATCGTGCCGCGCACCCGGCCTCGCATGGAGCAATCTATCCGGGCAGCCCGCGCTCAGGAATTAGGGCTCGTGCGGATGCTTGATCCTGACGACGGACGCCTGGCGCGGGTGATGGCAACCGCTATCCGCCAACTACCGCAACAGAGTCGCCCGTCAGATGTGGTGGTGCCTGGCCTGTTGGATGGTCAGGATAATGTAAAGCGCCTCGCCGGAAAGACCTTGGGAAGTGCCCGCAAGCCGCCGATACGGTTTGTCGAGGCTGGAGGCAGCTAGGATGGACGATCACACCGCGCCCATTTCTGTCGCGGTGGTTCTGAAAGGCTACCCACGACTATCGGAAACGTTCATCGCCCAGGAAATTCTGGGCCTTGAACAAGCTGGACTGAAGCAGCACATCATTTCGCTGCGCCATCCAACCGACAAAAAACGCCACTCCATGCACGAGGCGATCCAAGCGCCGGTGCTTTACCTGCCGGAATACCTGTATCAGGAGCCACTGCGAGTATTACGCGCGTGGTGGAAGCTGCGAGGCCATACCGGCTATCGTGCTGTTTTCCGCCAATGGCTCCGCGACCTCTGGCGAGACCGTACGCCGAACCGGGTGCGAAGGTTTGGGCAAGCCTTAGTACTGGCATCGGAACTGCCTGCTGGCATTGGTCATCTGCATGCCCACTTCCTGCACACACCAGCCTCCGTTACCCGTTATGCGGCCATGCTGAGGGGTTTGCCCTGGAGTGTGTCGGCGCATGCCAAGGATATTTGGACCTCGCCTGAATGGGAAAAGCGAGAGAAGCTGGCTGATTGCGCGTGGGCGGTGACTTGCACAGAATTTGGTGCACGTCACCTACAAGACTTGGCGCCCACGCCGGACCGGGTTGAGTTGCTGTACCACGGCCTGGACCTGGACCGTTTCCCAGCGCCGCTTTTGCACCGGGGAGAGCGAGATGGCAGCGATCCAGCAAAGCCAGTTCGCATCCTTTCGGTTGGCCGGGCAGTTGCCAAAAAAGGCTATGAAGACCTGTTGGCGGCGCTTGCTCTGCTGCCAGCGGATTTGGCATGGGAGTTTGTCCATATTGGCGGCGGGGCCTTGGCGAGTGCATTGAAGCAGCAAGCCATTGACCTGGGCATAGGCGACCGCGTCACCTGGCAGGGGTCTCAGGCACAGCAGGCTGTAATTGACGCTTATCGCGACGCGGATTTGTTTGTGCTGGCCAGCAAGATCGCTGCTGATGGTGATAGGGACGGCCTCCCGAACGTGCTGATGGAGGCGCAAAGCCAAGGGCTGGCCTGTTTGGCTAGTGACGTTGCGGGAATCCCTGAGCTGATATCCAACGGCGAGACCGGTGTTTTGGCCCCGCCAGGGAACGCGCAGGCTCTGAGTGACGGTCTGAAACGACTGATTGGGTCGCCGCAAGACCGGCAACGCTTTGGCAGCGCTGGCGCAAATCGACTTGGTCAGAGATTCTCTTTCGACGGTGGGATCGCACGGCTGGCCGCCAAATTTGGATTGCCCAAGGCCGCCCCTCAACCTCAAGCGGCTGAATAGGCGCGGGACCGGCAATGCGGATAGCCTTCTACGCGCCTCTCAAACCGCCGGATCATCCCAATCCATCCGGTGACCGCCGTATTGCCAAACTGCTGGTCCAAGCGCTGCAGCTTGCTGGCCATGACATAACGCTTGCCAGCCGTCTTCGAACCCGTGACGCGAGCGGCAACCTGTTGCGGCAGGCCAAGATCGCCGACCTCGGTCAGCGTTTGGCGGCGCGCTTGCTCGGGCGCTACGCACGAAGTGGGGAAAAGCCGGACGTTTGGTTGACATATCACCTTTACTACAAAGCGCCTGATTGGATTGGGCCAATAATGAGCGCCGCGCTTGGCATTCCATATGTCGTTGTTGAGGCCAGTTATGCGCCGAAACGGGCAGGAGGTGCCTGGGACCTGGGGCATCGGGCTGTAGAGACTGCGGTGCGGGCTGCCACAACCGTCATATGCTTGAATCCCAATGACTGCGCGTGTTTGGAGCCCCTTGCGGGTGATCGCGTGACCCTGTTACGTCCATTCCTCGACGCAACACCCTATCAATCCGCGTCGATCGACCGAGCTGGGCTGGCGGAGAAGTACGGCCTGCCAATAAATACTCCCTGGCTTTTGGCTGTCGGTATGATGCGCCCTGGAGACAAGTTGGCGTCCTATCGGGAATTGGCCGTTGCCCTGTCGACGATCGCCGACAAATCTTGGCAATTGTTGGTAGCTGGCGATGGGACGGCCTCTAGTGAAGTTCACGCCGCATTTGAGTCATTAGCAAGCCGCGTTTCCTGGCTAGGAACGGTCTCAGAAAATCAACTGGCTTCGATTTATCAGGCGGCGGATCTAATGGTTTGGCCCGCTGTGCGGGAGGCGTTCGGCATGGCGTTGCTGGAAGCGCAAGCTGCCGGACTGCCGGTTGTCGCCGGTTGTACGGATGGCGTCCCGGCTGTGGTAAGCGACGGCGAAACCGGCCTACTGCCACCACCGGGGGATACAGTGGCCTTTGCCGCAGCAGTTTCGACGCTGCTGGCTCATACCAAGGACCGTGAGGCGATGGGCCTAGCTGCACGGCAGCGGGTTTTGCGACATCACTCGTTGGCAAGTGCCGCTCGGCAACTCAATGATATTCTGTTGGAGGCAACATGCCGCTACTCAGCCTAATCCGGCACGCACCTACCACTTGGAATGAAGCTGGTCGTATCCAAGGCCAGACCGATACCCCTTTGAGCCTAGCCGGTCGTGCTGCTCTACAGAGTTGGGAGGCCCCTGCCCCGCTGCTAACCGCCGAATGGCGAACCAGCCCGCTACAGCGATGCCGTGATACCGCACGGCATTTGGCAGGCCGCGTGGTGCAGTCAGATGATCGGTTGATGGAAACCAGTTGGGGCGAATGGCAAGGCTCGCGCTTAGCCGATCTTCGCGGCACCCTAGGCACCGTCATGACCGAGATGGAGGGCCGCGGCTGGGACTTTCGCCCGCCAGGTGGCGAGAGCCCGCGCGATGTCTCTGTGCGCCTACAAGCATTTATCAATGACATTGCGTCCGGTGGCAAAGCGACTGTAGCAGTAACCCATCGGGGCGTAATCCGGGTGGCGATGGCCTTGGCGACCGGTTGGGATTTCCTCGGCAAATCACCGGTGAAGTTACAACGACCGGCGGCTCATATTTTCTGGGTTAATGCCGATGGATCGCTAGAAATTCGCGAAGAAAATTTGCCGCTGGGAACACCCGTCCCATGACGCCAAAAGTGCTGTTCTGGGTGCAGCATCTGCTTGGCATTGGCCATTTGAAGCGGACGAGCACACTGGCACGGGCGCTGGCTGCCGGTGGCTTTGATGTCACCGTGGTCTCTGGCGGTTTTCCGGTTCCGGGATTGCGTCTTGGCGGCGCAAAACTGGTGCAATTGTCACCGGTCCGCGCGGTGGATGTGTATTTCAAAGTGCTGCACACCGAGGATGAGCAACCCATCACCGATGAATGGCGCACCAAACGTCTTGCCGCGTTGATGGCAGCAGCTGACTCTATTCGGCCAGATATCGTTCTGACTGAGCTCTTTCCGTTCGGACGTCGCCAATTGGCGTTCGAGTTGGAGCCATTTCTGACAACAATGCGCCAGCGCCGCGCTTACATTGCCTGCTCCGTGCGCGATATTCTGGTTGAGCCGCCCAAGCCGGAGCGCCTGCTGGAAATGCTGGAGCGGACTGAACGTCTGTTTGACCGCGTGCTGGTGCATGGCGACCCTAGCCTCGTCCCTTTTGAAGAGACCTTCCCACACAAGGAGCGATTGGGCGACCGCCTTGCCTATACCGGTTATGTGGTTGAAGAACCCATCGAGGCTGCTGGTCTGGATGGGAAAGGCGAAGTCATCGTCTCTGCCGGCGGTGGGGCAGTCAGTGAGCCATTGCTGCGGGCTGCATTGGCCGCAAAACCAATCAGCAGAGCTCGCGATCTGGCTTGGCGGGTGCTGTGCGGCGCTGGAATTGGCGACACAGTGATCGCCGATTTGCGCGGCCTCGCTGACGCAAACACTATAGTAGAGCCAGCGCGGAATGACTTTCCAGGCTTGTTGGCTCGTGGGCGCCTGTCGGTAAGCCAGGCTGGGTACAACACCATCATGGATGTGCTTGCAGCGGGCATTCCAGGCGTCGTAGTGCCCTATGCTGGCGGATTGGAAAGTGAGCAGACGTTGCGTGCCCGTCGCCTTGCTGAACGCGGCGTGTTGCACGTGGTCGATGAGCAATCGCTGTCGGCGGAGACATTGGCAAAGGGAATAGACCAGGCCCTGGCAGCGCCGGCAATTCCAGTCGGTCAGCTAGCCACGAATGGAGCGGCGGAGACAGTGCGATTGCTGAAGGCCGCCCTGCCCGCATGAGTGATTTCGCGCCTCTCCTCCAGGAACTTGATGCATGGACCGAACGCCGGGCCGATTTTTGGTGGCGCGACGACGACGCGGTTGCGCCTACGCCGGCCCTGCAGCCACTGCTAGACCTGACCCGGCATAGCAGCGTGCCGGTGGTTCTGGCTGTGGTGCCATTCGGTGCGACCGCAGCTTTGGCGGAGAGAACAGCACGGTTACCATTGGTTCGGATCTGGCAGCATGGGATCCGGCACTATAACACCGCACGACCGCCCGCGAAGAAACAGGAACTCACGCTTGCTTCGCCGCAGTCGCTTTGTGATCTGGTCACTGGGGGGGCTCGGCTTCGATCGCTGTTTGGCCCGCAGTTTCAACCGGCCCTGGTGCCGCCCTGGAACCGCATTGATCCGTCTTTCCTGCCGCATTTGGCGAAATCCGGCTTCAGAGGCCTTTCCACCTTTAAACCGCGGCAACAGCTTAGCGCTGCTCCAGGCGTTTCGCAGATCAATACCCACGTCGACCTCATGTTTTGGCGGCCAAACCCCATATTTCGAGGTCCATCGGCATGTGTTGCTGATATTTGTACGCATTTGGCAGCAAAGCGAAGCGGTCATGCGGACAATACAGAGCCGACCGGTGTCCTATCCCATCACAACGTTATGAATATCGAGGCATGGGACTTCCTCGCAGACCTGTTCGCCGCTACAAAAAACCACCCGTCCTGTCACTGGGTCATCCCTGCCCTCTAACCGCCGCATCGGACGATTGATGAGTGTACCCGAAGCCCGTTTTCACTACCCGCTAAGGAACTTATGGCCAGACTACGCTCGGGCAGCAGCAGGCTTTGCCCTGACCATGCTGCCGCTGCCAAACGCAATCGGTGGCAACGTGATTGTTTTGACCATCGTTCTCGCCCTGGCTTTCCTGTTTGGCTCGTTCGGGTTTACCACATTCTTACGTCACAAAAGTATCGTGGCTGCGGATGAACAAGGCATTTGGATCACTGGGCTGTGGGGAAAGGCACTGCGGTGGGATGAAATAGCTGAGGTCGACATGCGCTACTTTTCCACCCGGCGTGAAAAGGATAAGGGCTGGATGCAACTCAGGCTGTCGGGCAAGGGGCAAAAATTGAAGGTCGATTCAAACCTGGAAGATTTCGATGGCTTGATCCGCCACGTGGTGACCGCAATCACTCGACACGATCTGGTGGTTACGCCTATTGGTAAAGAAAATTTGGCGTCAATGAACAAGACCGTACCGACCAGGGAGGATACTGCGTGAGCCACCTGCTTGAGGTTCAAAATCTCTGCATCGACTTTCGCCTAGCAGGCGGCACTGTCCGGGCCGTCGATGGCTTGAGCTTTCGGGTTCCAGCCGGTCGCACCGTCGCATTGGTCGGTGAGAGTGGTTCCGGCAAGTCTGTGACCGCCCAGGCGATCATGGGGATTTTGCCGAAAGTTGCGACTATTGCCAGCGGCTCCATCAAATTTGCCGATCCCGAAGCTGATGGCAGAGTAATTGATATTGCCCAGATAGCGCCCAACAGCCGGGAATTGCGCGATATACGCGGCGGACGCATAGCGATTATCTTTCAAGAGCCGATGACGTCACTTTCGCCTGTTCATACCATCGGCAATCAGATTAGCGAGGCGTTGGAGCTCCACCGCAAAATCTCAAAAGCGGAGGCGCGGACGCAGACTATCGAGATGCTTGGGCTTGTTGGTTTTCCCACCCCAGAGCATACAGTCGATAGCTATCCTTTTGAGCTTTCCGGCGGTCTGCGGCAGCGGGCCATGATCGCTATGGCACTAGTGTGCCGCCCTGCCCTGCTAATCGCCGACGAGCCGACGACAGCGCTCGACGTTACAATCCAAGCGCAGATCCTGAAACTGCTGCGCGATTTACAGCAGCATTTTCACATGGCCGTGCTGATGATCACCCACGACCTGGGCGTAGTCGCCAACGTTGCAGATGAGGTGGTCGTGCTCTATCACGGCAAGCTAATGGAGGCGGGGCCTGTCGAGGAAATATTCCGCAATCCAAGCCATCCATACCTAAAAGCCCTGCTGCACGCTGTACCGCGTTTTCACATGGCGCCCGGTGAACGACTTGTTCCATTGCGCGAAGTTGAGGCTG
Source organism: uncultured Alphaproteobacteria bacterium (assembly GCA_938084065.1). Lineage (GTDB taxonomy): Bacteria > Pseudomonadota > Alphaproteobacteria > Bin95 > Bin95 > JACKII01. The sequence goes on along the minus strand of CALKDI010000377.1, from coordinate 4,068 downwards.
GCAGCGGCACGTTATTGGTGCCGCGCGAACCGCTGGCCGGGGCCGAACCTATCCTATCGGTCAATAATCTTTCCAAGGCGTTCGGGCAACGCAAGCGTGGCCTGTTAAGTGGACCATCACCAGAGCGTGTGCTGGCTGTGCATGATCTGTCATTCACCGTCGCACCGGGCGAATGCTTAGGCCTTGTCGGCGAAAGCGGTTGCGGCAAGTCCACCACATCCAAAATGATCATGCGCGCTGTCAAGCCGGACACGGGCAGCGTCACCCTTCGGACAGAAGTAGGCCCGATGGATGTATGGCGGGCTGATCGTGGCGACATGATGCGGATGCGGCGGCAGATGCAGTACATCTTCCAAGACCCGTTCAGTGCGCTGAACCCGCGGATGACCGTGTTCGATATCGTTAGCGAGCCACTGGTGATCCACAAGATTGGCAACGCAACCGAACGACGTGCGTTTGTGATGGAGTTGATGCAGCGTGTTGGCCTGGACCCGCGCTTCCTCAATCGTTACCCGCACAGCTTCTCTGGCGGTCAACGTCAGCGCATCGGCATCGCACGCGCCCTGGCGCTGCGCCCGCAGGTGTTGATTTGCGATGAGCCTGTCTCAGCACTCGATGTATCGGTGCAAGCGCAAATTCTTAATCTTTTGAAAGACCTACAGCGGGAACTGGGGCTGACATATCTGTTCATCTCCCACAATCTGGCTGTGGTGGATTACATGGCAGATCGCATTGCAGTGATGTGTGCAGGCCGTTTGGTCGAACTGGCCCCGCGGGAGGAATTGTTCCGTGCGCCGATGCATCCCTATACCCAGGCATTGTTGACGGCGGTTCCAGAGCCCAGCCTGGATCACCCATTAGATTTCAACCGGGTGATGGACGAGCGTGCCTCAAACCCTGGTGCCTGGCCCGCGCCCTATGAGGATGCTGATGGAGGCGCAGTGTTGGAAGAAATTGCGCCCGGCCATTTTGTGCGCCGCGCCCGCAGCGCCGTAGCAGCCTGAGGTACAGCAGAGCATGATCCGCGTTCTAGGGCTATTTCTCGTTTGGCTCAGCGTCACGGCTGCCGGTGGCTATGTCGAAACGCCAACTTTGGCTGATGCCGTAAAAGCCAACACATTGCCGCCGATCGCTGAGCGGCTGCCAACTGTGCCAAAGGTCGAAACTTTTCCTGACCCTGGCACAGAGGCTGGCCAACATGGCGGCGCACTGAATATTTTGATGGCAAAGTCAAAAGATGTTCGGCAGATGGTGGTGTACGGATATGCTCGGCTCATTGGCTACAATCATGCGCTGGAACTAGAACCGGATATTTTAGAGAAATACACAGTGCAAGAGGGGCGTATATTCACCTTTTATCTCCGACCGGGGCACCGCTGGTCAGACGGGCATCCTCTAACGTCAGATGATTTCCGTTATTGGTGGGAGGATATGGCAAACAATCCCGAGCTTTCGCCATCGGGGCCACCTATTGCCATGGTGGTGGATGGCCAATTGCCATCTGTAGAATTTCTGGATGACTACACCATTCGGTATACCTGGTCTAAGCCAAACCCGTCATTTATTCCCGTGTTAGCGGGCGCCCGGCCTATGATGATATTCGCGCCGAAACATTATCTAAAGCAATTCCACCCGCGCTATGCAGACCCGGCTAAACTGGAAATGCTGGTTACAGAGTCAAAGCGTCGAAACTGGGCGTCGCTCCACAATCGCAAAGATAACGCGTACAAGAACGACAATCCCAAATTGCCGACGTTGGACCCTTGGCGAAATACCACCAAGGCGCCAGCGGAGCGGTTCGTTTTCAAGCGCAACCCCTATTACCACCGCGTCGATGAGAACGGCCGTCAGCTGCCCTATATTGACGAGGTGGTGATGACGCTTGCCTCTTCCGGCCTGATCCCGGCCAAAACTGGCAGCGGCGAAAGCGATCTACAGGCGCGTTACCTGCGTTTTGCGAATGTGTCATTCCTCAAGCAAAATGAGGAACGCAACGGGTTTAAGACGCGGCTGTGGCGCACTGGCAAAGGTGCTGAGCTGGCCATCTATCCCAACATGAACCACGAAGATCCCGGTTGGCGCACATTGTTTCGGGATGTGCGATTCCGACGGGCGCTGTCGCTGGCCGTCAATCGGCACGAGATTAACCAAGTGATCTATTATGGTTTCGCTCTCGAAAGCGGCAACGGTCTGCTGCCAGCTAGCCCGCTTTACAACAAGGAGCGCGAGCACCGCTGGACCCAGTTCGATCTGGAGCAAGCCGGTTCCCTGCTGGACGATATGGGTTTGAAGCGCGATAGCGATGGTGTTCGCTTGCTCCCAGACGGGCGTCGACTGGAGTTCATTGTTGAAACTGCTGGCGAGAGCACTGAACAAACCGACGCTTTGGAGTTGGTGCACGATTCGTGGCTAGACCTTGGCGTCAAGATCTACTCGAAGCCGATCCAGCGTGAAGTTTTGCGCAACCGTGTGTTTGCTGGCAAAACGCAGATGGCGATCTGGTTTGGTCTGGAAAATGGTTTGGCAACGTCAGACATGTCGCCCGCCGAACTGGCGCCAACCAGCCAGCTGCAGCTGCAGTGGTCGCGATGGGGGCAGTATTTCGAGACCAAAGGGAAATCTGGCGAGCCGATTGATATGGAATTGCCCCAAAAGCTGTTTGACTTGCGCAATCAATGGCGCGACGAGCGTGAAGATGATGGCCGTCGGGCGGTTTGGCAGCAAATGTTGGATATCTGGACGGACCAAGTTTACACCATCGGCCTTGCCTCGGGCGTGTTACAGCCGGTAGTAGCCACTACGCGACTTCAAAATTTGCCGAATGAGGGTTTCTACAATTGGGACCCTGGTGCCCATTTTGGATGTTACCGACCCGACCGATTTTGGCTGAAACCATGATTGCAATGATCTGTATGCCCTCCTTACGCTGCATTCGGGTTCAACCATGCTGAGCTATCTCGCACGCCGCATCCTTGTGATGATCCCAACGCTGTTTGCGATCAGTGTGCTGGTGTTCATCATCATCCAGCTTCCGCCAGGCGACTACCTCACGACCTATATCGCCGAGCTTGAGGCGCAGGGCGAAGCTGTCGACCCCGGTAAGATTGAGTTCTTGCGGCAACAATACGGGCTGGATAAGCCGTATTGGGAGCAATATATGATCTGGGCCGGTGGCATGTTGATTGGCGATTTCGGTTACTCATTCGCCTATGATCTGCCCGTCGATCAGGTGGTCGGTGATCGCCTCTACCTTAGTTTTTTGCTGTCATTTTCCACGATCATTTTCACCTGGATTGTAGCGTTTCCGATCGGAATTTATTCGGCGACCAACCAGTATAGCTGGGGTGATCACGGGATGACCCTGATTGGGTTCCTGGGGTTGGCAACACCGAACTTTCTATTGGCACTGGTCCTGCTCTACCTGGGCAAAGTGTATTTCGGCACATCTATCGGCGGACTGATGGACCCAGAATATCTGGATCAGCCTATGTCCACGGAAAAATTCCTCAGCATATTGGAGCACCTGTGGGTTCCGGTTGTCGTCATCGGCACGTCTGGCACAGCTGGGATGATTCGAAGACTACGCGCTAACTTATTGGATGAGCTGCAAAAACAATACGTTGTGACAGCCCGAGCCAAAGGCTTGAGTCCGATCAGGCTGCTGACCAAATATCCCTTACGGATGGCATTGAATCCGTTTATCGCCGACATCGGCAACCTTCTTCCGCAGGTTGTTTCAGGTGCCGCAATCGTGTCGCTTGTCTTGTCATTGCCAACTACGGGACCGATGCTGATTGAGGCGTTGCAGGCTCAGGATATGTACCTTGCCGGTTCGTTCCTGATGTTCCTGGCTTCTCTAACCGTCGTCGGCGTGCTCATCTCCGACCTGGCGCTGGCGGCGCTCGACCCACGGATTCGTCTGGGTGGAGGGACGGAGCAATGACGGAGCCAAATCACCGCGAACCGTCAAACTTGCCCCACACAGTCTCGGAAGCCCCGTTCGATCCATACTCGGTCGAAGCGGTAACGCCGGAGCAGGAACGCTACTACCTTGCCACGCAATGGCAG
>CALKDI010000376.1 GCA_938084065.1 uncultured Alphaproteobacteria bacterium | reverse complement strand
GTCGCTTGACCTTGGGGGCGCAACCCCCTATAAGCCGCGATCTCCTATTAACCGGCGGCAAGGGACAGCCATGGCCAATTCTCCGCAAGCACGCAAGCGCGTGCGCCAGACAGCGCGTCGTACCGCCGTCAATCGTTCACGTGTGACCCAGTATCGGACTTATGTGAAAAAGGTGGAAACCGCGATTGCCTCGGGTGATGCCGATGCAGCCCGCGAAGCTTTCAAGATTGCTCAGCCGATCCTGATGAGCGGCGTGAACAAGGGTATCGTTCACAAAAATACGGTTGCACGCAAGATTTCGCGTATGCACCGCAGAATTCGGGCGATCGGCTAACGATCCTCCCCGTTTTTTGGGCTGATAGATTGCCGGCGTTCGGGTGAACCGCGCCGGCAATTGCTGTTTGTGCGCATTAAAAGTTGTGCTTTTAAAAATCTGTTCGCATTCGTCCACAACTCGTGGCTGTTCCTATTGATCGCCTAGGTCAAGGAAATTTTTTGCGGTCAAAAGCTGTTTTGTCCGTTGTGCCGAACCCCTGTCAGTGGTTACATTCTGATTACCGGATTCAGCTGGCTCAATAATCTATAACAAGAGCCGAGATGTAATGGTGATAAAGAGTCAATACTGCCTAGGTATCAAAGAAGTTCCAGAAAAACCGACTTCTTAAGGCAAACAGTGAATGCCGTGCGCATTTTAAGGGTTAACATTGGGTAGTTAGTTTGCGCAAAGGTTCGCCGCGCATGCTGATGTTTTATTGGTCGATCTTAGCAATCGATTGGGAGAGGAATTTGGGAATGACTGGACAGCAAGAGATTTTGGAGCGTTCTGCGCAAGAGGCCTGGGACGCGGTCAACAGCGACGACAACGCATACATTATCGACGTACGCACAGACATCGAATGGTCACAAGTTGGCGCGCCGGATTTGGGCGCTCTATCGTCAAAGTTGCATTTCATCTCCTGGCAACTCCCGCCAGACATGCGAGTCAACGCGGCGTTTTTGGAAGAATTGGCAGCAACACAGATTCCACAAAACGGTAAGTTGTACTTTTTGTGCCGGTCTGGCGTTCGATCCCTGGCCGCAGCCAGATTGGCGGCAGAGGCAGGCTACGAAACACCAATCAACGTTGCCGCCGGGTTCGAAGGTATTGCCGGGCCCGATGGCAAACGCCATGGTGGTTGGGTTGGTGCAGGCCTGTCGTCCGCACGCTTCAGCAGATAGGGGGTTATTCTGATGGCGACACCTGAAGTTTACGACACACGCACCACGCAATGGCAACGCATCCGCGGCAAGTTGCGGGCCGAGTTCGGCGACGGCGTTTTTCGCAGCTGGCTCAAGCCAATGATGCTGAGCTATATCGACGATGATTCTGTCACGATTGGCGTACCAACCCGCTTCATGCGGGACCGCGTCAACGCCTTGTATGGCGACCGCCTGCGCGCGCTTTGGAGCGCCGAGGATGTTCTGTTGGTCAACGTGGTTGTCTCGTCTGGCGTCGAGGCTCGCCCGGCGCAGGCAAAACAGCCAGCCCCCACAGACACCCCCGAGCCTCTCACCAACGGCGAGCCGTTAAATCTGGGCCCGACCCCCTCTGACGACCGGCCAGACGGCATTGACGTCGCCGCGCCCACCGATGAGTGGATTTCCAGCGTTGGCGGGTCGCTAGATCAACGATTGACCTTCGACAACTTTGTCGTCGGTAAGCCGAATCAGTTCGCCCACGCCGCCTGTCGCCGGGTGGCTGATGCCGATGAGGTGGCGTTTAATCCGCTGTTCCTCTATGGCCCGGTCGGCATGGGCAAGACCCATTTGATGCACGCCATCGCCTGGCAAATTCGCCAGCGCAATCCGCAGCGCCGGGTGCTCTATATCTCCGCCGAAACCTTCATGTATCAGTTCATCCGCGCCGTGCGGTTTCGCGATACGATGGCGTTTAAGGAGCAGTTCCGCTCCGTCGATGTGTTGATGGTGGATGACGTGCAATTCATCTGCGGTCGCGAGTCGACCCAGGAGGAATTCTTCCACACGTTTAACGCGCTGGTGGATCAAGGCCGGCAGGTTGTGATCAGTGCGGACAAGTCTCCATCCGACCTGGAAGGCCTGGAGGAGCGGCTGCGCTCACGCCTGGGCTGGGGTCTGGTCGCCGACCTGCACCCAACTGACTATGAGCTGCGCCTGTCCATCCTGGAGGCTAAGGCCGATCAGTTGGGCCTGGCCCTGCCGAAGTCCGTAATGGAGTTCCTGGCACACCGCATCTCATCCAGCGTACGCGAGCTGGAAGGCGCCCTAAACCGCCTGGTAGCCCACGCAGAGCTGGTTGGGCGCGAGTTGACGATCGAGGCCACTCAGGAGTTGCTGCGCGACGTGCTGCGCGCCAACGACCGTCGCGTGACCATCGACGACATCCAACGGCGGGTGGCAGAGCACTACAACATCCGCCTAGCCGACATGTCCTCGCCCCGTCGCGCGCGGGCGGTGGCTCGGCCTCGGCAAATTGCCATGTACCTTGCCAAGCAGTTGACCACCCGCTCCCTGCCAGAGATCGGCCGCAAGTTCGGTGGCCGCGATCACACCACAGTCATGCACGCCGTGCGCAAGGTCGATGAGCTACAATCCGCCGACCGCGGCATGCAAGAGGATATCGAGATGCTGCGGCGGATGCTGGGCGGCTGAGAAATTATGCCGTGTCCGATGGCACATCGGACACGGCATTCGTTTAGCCCTTACGACGCCGCGCAAACCCGGCAATGCCGACAAAGCCTGCGGCCAGCAGAGCCAACGGCGCAGGCCCTGGCGTCTGAGCAGCCTCGCCGAAGAACTGCACCTCGCTCAGCATGATCCATTCCGTCCGCCGGTTGATCACGACGTCGAACGACGATTTGGTGATGCTAAGAGCCTGACTCAAAAGTTCAGTTGCAATAGCAATACCTTGCCAGGCGTCTGGTCATGAGGCGAATGTTGGCGACATACGCCCAAGCGGTCGAGCTTTCGATTGTCGTTTCCCAGTCTTTGGCCAATCGGCGGCAGCGGCCAAGCCAAGCAAAGGTCCGTTCAACCACCCAACGCCGAGGCAAGACCTCGAAGCCTTTGGCTCTGTCGCTTCTTCGGATG
>CALKDI010000375.1 GCA_938084065.1 uncultured Alphaproteobacteria bacterium | reverse complement strand
AACATGGCCGCCAGATTGAGATCCAGCAGGAAATCCAGGTCCTCGTCTGGCACCTCCAGATAGGGCTTGGGCCGGTTGCTGCCAGCGTTCGCCAGCACGATATCCAGCCGGTCGAGCCCCGCTATCACCTGGCGCACTGTTGCCCGGTCGGTCACATCCAGTACACAGGCGGATGCCTTGCCGCCAGCGCTCTCGATCTCTGCAACCAGGTCCAGCAATTCGCTTTCGGTCCGCGCGGCACAGATGACCTCTGCACCAGCCGCTGCCAGAGCCAGCGCGCAGCCACGGCCAAGGCCTCTGCCGGCGCCAGCCACAAAGGCTGTCAGGCCGGTCAGATCAAAGGGGTGTGAGCTGCTCATCCGTCCATCAACTTTCGCACGGCGGCATAGTCGAACGGGCGCTGCTGGGCAGCCTTGATCAATGCTGTCTCGCGGGTCACCACCTTGGCAATGGCCTCCGGCAGCTTTGCCGCCAGATCGTGTGGGATCACCGCTGCACCGTTGCGATCCATGTGCACAAGGTCGCCGTCGCGCACCATCAACCCGTCGATCTGCACCGGCTCGCCGAAGGTCAGCATGTGCAATTCGCCATGGCTGGGCTTCTCGCCCCGCGCCAGCATCATGATGCCATCAGGCATGCCCGGAATATCGCGGAAGGCCCCATCGGTGACGACGCCGACGCAACCCATGCCATGGTGCAGGTTCGCCATCACATCGCCCCAACAGGCGGCGATACCAGCCTCGCCATCCAGGTCCTGATGCACACAGATCTTGGGAGCATCGCCGGCGTTGACGTAGTCGTAATACGCCAGTTGCCGTGCTTTCAGCGTCGCGGCGCTCTCTCCATGCGGGCGAGTGGTGCGGATAGCCGCCGTTCGGGCGTAGCCAACCCTGGCCGCACGCTCCGGATGGGAGCAGCGCAGCAAGCGTTTGGTATAGCTGTAGAGCGTAAACGCCGGGTCCAGGACCTCCAGCGCATTACAAATGGTCGGCGTATCGTGAGCGGCGAGCTGGTCGAGCAACTCTGGCGGATGTTGGGTCATAAAGCGGCGGCTTTCTAACGCTAGAGCAATTTCAAGCTAGAGAGCCGCCAGCTTACGCCGCTTCATCCGCAGGCTCAAACAGTTGTGCCGCCTGCAGTTGTGCTGTCCGCAGGTGCACCCCTATTCGCGATCAGGGCTGCCAGGAGGCAAACGGCGTGCCGGTCTGCGCTGCTCCACGATCCATGTTGATATCGTGCAGCACGGCTTCGCTGAGGCCGCTGATCTCCTGATCTGCTTTCGGGCGGTGTATCAGCCTTACCAATGTCGCCAGCGCCATCCGCGTGCGATGCACAATAGAACCGATTTCGGAGGTGCGGGCAGATTGAGTGCCAAGGGCTACAATGGTACCCATAAGTGCGCTATTCCTTCAGTGGAGTCATGATTTCCACTGGAGATAATCGTTATAGTGCGGTGCAACATGCAATATTTTGGCGGGGGAGATGCGCAAAAATTGCATAGGCCGGATTGATGGCTTGATCGCTAGAAATGTTTCTGTTATGTTCTAAAAAATCTAAGTGTCTGTCCGAAAAGATGTTGAAACGGATGAATCGTTTGTGATTCAAAGGAGGCGGCCTGTTTTTATGGAGAGCCGCCGATGTGGAGAGCCGACAATCGTGCCCGTTACAACCGCAGCCGCCTGCGCTATCCGAGCGACCTAACCGACGAGGAATGGGCGCTGATCCTGCCCCACATACCGCCGGCCAAACGCGGCGGCAGAAAGCGTACGGTGAACCTGCGCGAGATCGCCAACGGGCTGATGTACATCCTGAGCACGGGCTGCCAATGGCGGGCGATCCCGAAAGACCTGCCGCCGCGCTCGACCTTGTACGACTATTTCGATCTGTGGAGTTGGGACGGCACGCTCGACCGGATCCATCATGCCCTCTATGTCGAATGCCGTGAGCGCGCCGGCCGCGAGGCGTCTCCCACCGCCGCCGTGATCGACAGCCAGAGTGTAAAGAGCGCGGAAAAAGGGGGGCTCACGATCCGCACGGCTACGACGCGGGCAAGAAGGTCATGGGCAAGAAACGGCACATCCTCGTCGACACGGAGGGCCTGCTGATGCACGCCATCGTACATGCCGCAGACATCCAGGATCGCGATGGCGGCGTGCTCGTGATGGCCACGCTGTTCGGCATGTTCCCCTTCCTCGCCAGACTCTACGCCGACGGCGGCTATCAGGGTCCGCAGTTTCAGGCCGGCCTGAAGCGAGTCGTCGCAAAGGCGAACGTTGAGATCGTCAAACGCTCGGACCAGGCCAGGGGCTTCGTCGTACTGCCGCGCCGCTGGGTGGTCGAGCGAACATTCGCCTGGCTTGGGCGATGCCGACGGTTGGCCAAGGACTGGGAATGCCTCAACCGCAAGGCGCTCGCATTCCTCAAACTATCCTCCATCCGCCTCATGCTACGAAAGCTATGCAATCCAACATGATCTTTCCGGACGGACTCTAAGCGTTATCGTATCGCTTAGATGCGGTGTAGTTTGGTTAAGGTTCCACCGTTTGACCTTAGCAAACCTCAGCCGCCTAACACCCTGTATTTCTACAACAGGTCAGGCCAAATGCTAAGGTTTGCTAAGGAATGTTAAGGTTTTAGAACCTCTGCGAGCATGACTGCGATATTACGCTATTTGACAAGCCTCGTCGAAGGCAAATTTTGGATGGCGGTCGAACAGCTTGCTCGGGTCGCCCTTGCCCAGATTCACCAGGAAGTTGCTGCGCCAGGTGGTGCCGGCAAAGAAAGCCTCGTCCAGCTTGGCATTGTCAAAGCCGCTCATCGGCCCGCAATCCAGGCCCATCGCCCGGGCCGCCATGATCAGATAGGCGCCCTGTAACGTGCCATTCCGGAACGCGGTCTCGTGCGCCAGCGCGTCGCTGCTGGTGAACCAGCTCTTGGCGTCCGGGCTGTGCGGGAACAGCTGCGGCAGCTTCTCATAGAACTCACTGTCATAGGCGACGATCGCGACAACTGGGGCCGCCAAAGTCTTCTCCAAATTGCCGCTGGAGAGCGCCGGCCGCAGCTTCTCCTTGCCCTCAGCCGAGCGCACGAACACGAATCGAGCCGGCGAGCAATTCGCCGATGTCGGCCCCCACTTGGTCACGTCGAACAGCTGGTGCAGCATCGCATCGGTAATCTCCGGCTGATCCTCGGCCCAGCCGTTATGGCTGCGGGCTTCGAGAAACAACAGGTCGAGCGCGGCTTGATCGATCTTCATGATAGGCAGGCTTTCGCAAAATTGGAAATGGGCGAGATTAGCCGCGATCCTAGCGCCACCGCCGCCAACGGCAACCCCAAGTCGCCTCTAGCTGGCGTCCCGGAACCAATTCCCCGCGTCTGACCCGACCCACTCGCCGCCCGTCACGAACGCCACGCCCACCGGATCATCGCCCGCCGCCACCTTGGCCGCCTCCGCCCGCAGCATGCGGCGCAGCAGGATGATGCCCCGGTCGCTGGAACCAAGATGCTCCTCCGAGTGGTAAGTGATCGGCCCTTGCCCCACTTGCGCCTCCCAGTCGCCAGGCGTGTCCTGGTGCTCCTGCTCATTAAGTTCAGACCACAACCGGCCATTGAAGCGCGAGCGGATACGGCCCAGTACGCCGGCCTCTGTCACTCTAGCTGCGGTGAACACGGTGTAGGTCTCGGAATCGATAGGCAGGGTCCACCCAATGCTCTCGCACCGCCCGGGCGTGAGGCGTGGGCTGGCGACAACGCGGACGTTTGGTAGCACGGTCTCGGAGATGCGGTTGAGCATGCGGCCATCCTCCAGCTTGCGCACCTGATACGAGCGAACGCCGAGGTCGAACGGCTCAAACCGCACGTCCGGCATGATGCCCATGGCACCGACAAACTGGGTGCCGCTGAAGCCATCGTGCAGGATCGGCACGTGCAACGGGTCCATGACGTTTTCGTAGTGCTGCAGCCAATTGCAGGGCGCCACCGGCCCGCCGCCGGTGCCGATGCCCTGATCGTCCGCCTCGATAAATTCCCCTTCGCCGAGTTCCTCCAGCACCTGAAAACGCGGCAACAGAGGTTGGCGCTCTGGTGGGCCGAGATAGGCAAAAATGATGCCGTAGCGCTCCTCGACCGGATACCAGGGCTGGCGCACCTTGCGCCTGAAATTGCCGCCGCCGTCGGGCTCGACCGGCATGTCGAGGCAGTGGCCTTCTACGTCAAACAGCCAGCCGTGATAGCAACAGCGAATCCCGCTCTCCTCGACTTTGCCATAGTAGAGTGTGGTGCCACGGTGGCAGCAGCGCGGATACAGGAGGCCAGCGCGGCCCTGGCCGTCGCGAAACAGGATCAGGTCTTCGCCCAGGATACGCACTGGCTTCGGCCTTGCGGTCGCGTCGCCGGCGAGCCCGACCGGATGCCAATAGCGCCGCAACAACTCCCCCATCGGCGTGCCCCGCTCTACCCGGGTCAGGTCGGCGTCGTAGGAGGGCTGCGGCAGGTGGTAGGCAGAGCCATCGGCAGGACGGAAGGTCATTGGGCTGGGTCTCCTTGATCGCCGGCAAGCTTGCGGGGTGGGGCTGGAGCGGTCAAGGGCGGCGGTCTGGTTGAAACGGGGGTGGCTTGGCGCTATATTCGTATGCTCATAAGAAGAGAGTATTCGCCATGCACAAGGTCAAACTCACCTCCATCGGCACATCGACCGGCATCGTCATCCCAAAAGACGTGCTGGCACGGCTGAATGTGGCGAAGGGGGATCACTTGAATCTGGTCGCCGCGCCGGGCGGTTTCCTGCTTACGGCCTACGACGAAGACGTGTCAAAGCAGATTGAAGCCGGTCGGAAGGCCTTGGCCCAGTATCGCGATACGCTGCGTGAATTGGCAAAATGACCCTGCGGGAGGCCCCGGAGTGGTTGGCGAAAGAAACCATTCTTGCCCTCCACGCCGAAAGTCTGGCGGAGCATGGTGGCGGTGACGGCCTGCGCGACGACGGCTTGTTGGAGTCCGTGTTGGCACGACCGCTGCAACTGTTTTCGTATGGCGATCCACCGCCGGACCTCGCCGCGCTGGCTGCGGCCTACGGTATGGGGCTGGCCAAGAACCACGCCTTTGTCGATGGGAACAAGCGGATAGCGCTGATCGCATTGCTGACGTTTCTGATTGTGAACGGACAGCTGCTGACAGCATCCCAGCCAGACGCTTACCAAACCATGATTGGAGTGGCATCTGGTACGATTGACGACGAAACGCTCGCCCAGTGGATCCACACCAACTCTGAGCCGCTCGTCTAAGAGCCTGCCCGAAAAGTAGTTGAACGATATCAGTGGATTGTGATTCACCGTCTTTGTGAAGAGATGGAGGATCAGATGCCCTGGACAGATACCGCTCGCGTTGAGCATAGCCGCAAGACAGGCCGTTATCCAAGCGACATGCTGGATCAGGAATGGGCA
>CALKDI010000374.1 GCA_938084065.1 uncultured Alphaproteobacteria bacterium | reverse complement strand
GCTTTCGCGTGCCATGCGGCGCAGGGTGGCCATTTCCTCCTTGGGATCGTCGAAATCGCTGATGACCTGGAGCCAGCCCTCGCCTACTTCGCCAACGGCCTTGGAGATCTCAACCAACTCCTCCTCAGCCGCGCCGAGGGTTGGGGTGTAGGCCCCGGCGACGGTGCGGTGGTTGATGGTGCGGCTGGTGGAAAAGCCCAGCGCGCCGGCCTTAATACCCTCCGCGGCGAGTCGTGCCATCTCCGCCCGGTCTTCGGCGGTCGCATCCTCGCGGGCAACGCCGCGGTCGCCCATGACGTAGACGCGCAGGGCGGCATGCGGCACCTGGGTGACAACGTCGAGGTCGTAGGGTTTGCCGTCCAGGCTATCCAGATACTCGCCGAACGTCTCCCAATTCCAGGGCAGGCCCTCGGTCAGGACGACTTCGGGGATGTCCTCCACGCCCTCCATCAGCTCCACCAGCTTTTCGCGCTGGTGCGGCTTGCAGGGCGCGAAGCCGACGCCGCAATTGCCGATCATGACGGTGGTGACGCCGTTCCAGGAGGACGGGTTGATGCGGCTGGACCAGGTCACTTGCGCGTCGTAGTGCGTGTGCAGGTCAACAAAGCCGGGGGTGACCAGCTTGCCCTTGGCGTCAATCTCCTCGCGGCCCTCGGGCAGGTTCGGGCCGATGGCGGAGATCTTGCCGGCGGAGACGGCAACGTCCGCAGTGTAGCTGGGGCCGCCGGAGCCGTCGATCACGGTGCCGTTGCGAATGACGAGGTCGGGGGTGGTGGGCATGTCCTCTGGTCCTTTTGTATTTGGCCTGGTTGTATTCCGTCGGGCCGGAATGGCGCTTGGTCGCGCTCAAGTTGACAGCGAGTGTGACCAAAGGCGTGCAAGTGGACAAGCAGATAATGACAGGGCAGCGGGGCAGGCTAAGGCGGGTTAACGCCTGCGGTTGAGGAATGTTAAGGTTGGTTAAGGGTGTTGGGAAATTTTGGGTGTGATTTCAATGCATTGGAGGAGTGGGCGTTGAACCTTAACATTCCTTAGCATTTGTGAACATTTGGTGGGCGGTGGTGAATGTAGGGATATAGTAGAACAAAATAGGGGTATTTGCAATCTTTTGTGCCGGTGTTGGGGTGAGGAACGGCGCGCCAAGCCTTGATCAACCGGACATTGCAGCACTACAATTATGAGAGGTTTAAGAGGTCGCGAGAGGGTGGCAAGGTTGTTTGCCGCAAACGATAAGGGGCGGAGTGCGTGGAGCTTTTCTGGACGATCTTCGACTACCTGCCGATTTGGGCTTGGCTGTTAGTGGCTGCGCTCGCGGCTATCCTGTTATGCTCTACACCATCGGTACTAGCGTGGAGGCGATCCGCAAGATTGCAGTCGGCTGGAGCTTTACGCGCAAGGCCCTCACGGAACCGAAAAAAGCGTTCGGCGAGGTCGGAGCCAAAGCCGATCCCGCGCGGGTGAGCGATGTCGAAGCCCTCTCCGCCGAGCAACAACGCGAATTTCAGGAGATCAAAGCGCAACTCGCGGCCTTGCGGGAGCAATCCCAGCCACCCGCTTAAACCCAACTTGAAGCCGACCGCGCCACCGCCGACATTGTTACGGACCCAAGCGAGGCCGCCCACCGCGCCACTGAGGCTCTGCGCGCCGGGCGGGTGGATGAGGCCTTTAACATCCTCCAGGACGACGCCGAACAGGGCGCGGCGGTGACGGCGGAGCGCTGGCGGCGGCTGGGCGCACTGGCCAACGGCATCGACACTACACGGGCGCTGACGGCCTACGAAGCCGCCTTCCGCCTGCAACCGGGCGATTTCTGGATCTGCATTGAACTGGCGCGCCTGTACCGGCAGGCCGGCAACCTCCCCGGCGCACTGAAGGCCGCCGAGGCTGGGGAGAAGGCCGCCCGGACGGAACGGGAGCAGTCGGTGGCAGCCACGGAAATGGGGCAAGTCCTGGCCGATATGGGAGAGTTGGGTCAGGCGCTCGAAGCCTATGATCTGGCTCTTGTCGCAGACAAATCCATCGCTTCTACCAATCCTCAAAATACCGAAGCCCAGCGCGACCTCTCGGTCAGCCACAACAAGGTGGGGGATGTGCAGGTGGCGCAGGGCGATCTGGCCGGGGCGCTGGTGTCCTACCGGGCGAGGCACGCCATCGCCGAGCGGTTGGCCGCGTCGGATGCGAGCCATGCGGGCTGGCAGCGGGATTTGATCGTCAGCTATGCCAAGCTGGGCGAGATGGAGCCCGGCGCCGGTTGGTGGGCGAAGGGGCTGGCAGTGGCGGAGGCGATGGTGGCGAAGGGAACACTCGCGCCGAGGGATGCGGGAATACCGGACTATTTGCGGGAGAAGGCGGCGGCGGATCAATAACCCTCCTGCCGTCTTTGCGAGGCTGGATGCAATCCGGGCGTGGCAATCCAGGGGGTTAGGGCGGTGCCGCTGGGTTGCCACGCCCGCGCTGCGGGCTCGCAATGACGATTTTTGTGGGGGCTAGTCGCGCTTGAACTTGTAGTGGAAACGGTCCGGTCCGTCTGCTGTGACCACACCCGCCGTGGGGGCGGCGAAGTGGATCGGCAGGATCAATGTGCCGGTATCGGCCACCGACGCCAGGAAGGTCTGGCGCGACGCGATGCCTTGGGCCGGGTCCCAGTCCGGTGCGGCGGCCCAGGTGGGCTCCCGGCACTGAATCGGGTGGTGCATCATGTCGCCGGTGACCACCGCCGTCTGGCCCGCGGAGTGCAGGTTCACGCAGCAATGGTGCGGTGAGTGGCCGGGCGTGGGCGTCAGCGTCACCAGATCATCCAGCGCGTAATCGTCATCCACCAGCAGCGCCTGCCCGGCCTCAACAATCGGCAGGCAGTTGATGCGGAAGATGCGGTCATAGGAGTCGCGGCCCTGTTTGTACTCCTCCTCCCACACGGCGTATTCGGCCTTGTGGAAGATGTATTTGGCGTTGGGGAAGGTGGGGACCCAGCGGCCATCCTTCAGCGTCGTGTTCCAGCCGGTGTGGTCCACATGCAAATGGGTGCAAAAGACATAATCCACATCCTCCAACCCAATGCCCAGGGCGACGAGACCTTCGCGCCAGCGCTCCTTGCCGGGGAAGTCGAACGGCGCGGGCAGGTCTTTGTGCTCGCCGGTGCAGGTGTCGACCAGGATAGTGTGGTGCGGCGTGCGCACGACAAAGGTCTGGTAGGTCATCACCAGCTTGCCGGAGACGGGATCAAAGACCTCCGGCTCCATGCTGGGCAGGTGGGCATCGAAGGTGGCCTGATCGAAGGCGGGGAAGAAGTCGTCGGGCTTGCGCCAGGGGCCGTCGCGCTCGATAACGGCGTCGATGGTGATCTCGCCGATTTTGATTTGCCGCATGGGGTGGTTCCTTGGGTGGGTGTGTGCTGATGTTTCGGTACAAAGCCTACCGCAGGAGCGGCAAGGATGGTAGCGTCTGGGGAGACCGTTGAACCCGCTATCAGAGACTGGCCCTATGCCCCCCAATCCCAACCAACCGCCCGCGCTTGAAAATCTGGAGCGGCAGATCCAGTGGAACCGGCTGCTCGCGGTCGTTGAGGAGCAGGCGCAGACGCTGATCCGCACGGCCTTTTCCACCAGTGCCAGGGAGGCGGGGGATATCTCTGCCGGCGTCTATGATGTGCAGGGGCGGATGCTGGCGCAGGCGGTGACGGGCACGCCTGGGCATGTCAACGCGATGGCGGCCAGCGTGCGGCACTTTTTGAAGAAATATCCGGTGGAGACGATGGAGGAAGGCGATGTCTTCTTCACCAACGACCCCTGGCTCGGCACCGGCCATCTGAACGACTTCACCGTGGTCACGCCGACCTGGCGCGAGGGCAAGGTGGTGGGATTGTTCGCCTGCACCACCCATGTGGCCGACATTGGCGGACGCGGCTTCGGGCCGGACGGGCGGCAGATCTATGAGGAGGGCATTCGCCTGCCGATCATGCCGCTGGCGCGCAAGGGGGAGATGCTGCGCAACGTGCTGGACATTATCGCCGTCAACGTGCGCAACCCGGTGGAGGTGGAGGGTGATCTCTATTCTCTAGTGGCCTGCAACGCCGTCGGCTCCAAGCGGCTGCTGGAGATGATGGAGGAGTTCCGTATGGCCGATGTTGGCCCGCTGGCAGCACACATTATCGAGGCGTCGGAGGCTGGCATGCGGGCGGAGATCGCCAAGTTGCCGAACGGCGTCTACCACAATTCCATGCGGATCGATGGCTATGAGGCGCCGCTGGATCTGGTGGCCACCATGACCATCCAGGACGAGCATATCGCGGTGGATTTCACCGGCACCTCCGGCGTATCTGCTTACGGCATCAACGTGCCCATGAGCTATACGGAGGCCTATGCCAGTTTCGGCGTGCGCTGTGTCGTTGGCAATCGGGTGCCGAACAATGCGGGCTCTCTGGGGGCGGTGCGGATCACCGCGCCGGAAGGCTGCATCCTGAACGCGCCGGAGCCGTGTGCGGTCACCGCGCGGCATGTGATCGGTCAGATGCTGCCGGATGTTGTGCTGGGCTGCCTGAACCAGATCATTCCGGAACAGGTGCCAGCGGAGGGCACCTCTTGCCTGTGGAATCCGGTGCTGATGGGCGGCCATGGCGTCGTCGACGGCGCGGACCAGCGCGGGCGCACCTTTGCTATGAACACGTTCCACACCGGCGGCACCGGCGCGCGTCCGGCAAAGGACGGGCTGAACGCCACGGCATTTCCCTCCGGGGTCCGCAACACGCCGGTCGAGATTAACGAGACCGTCGCGCCGCTGGTGTTCTGGAAGAAAGAGTACCGACCAGACAGCGGCGGTGCCGGCGAATTCCGCGGCGGCACGGGCCAGATCATGGAGGTTGGCCATCGCGACGACGCGCCCTTCGCAATCTCCAGTATGTTTGACCGCATCGACCACCCGCCGCGCGGCCGTAACGGTGGTGGCGAGGGACTGACCGGCATTATCCGCATCAAGGAAGGAGCCATGCTGAAAGGCAAAGGCCGCCAGACCGTGCCGGCGGGCGAGCGCTTACGGATGGAAATGCCCGGCGGTGGCGGCTTGGGCTCGCCCAAAGTCCGGTCGGCTGACTTGGTGGCCGATGACGTGCGCAATGGGCTGGTGAGCGTCTCTGCAGCGCGGGATGCTTACGGTGTGGTATGCACAGCGGATGGATTGATAGACGAAGCGGCGACCGCTGCACTGCGCTCGGAGGCATGATACCAACGGCAAAGGGTTTCAACCTATTGTCAGAACCCTTCAGCCTTAGGCATGGAGCCCGGAGAGAGGTAGAGAGAGAAAATTGGTGTATCGTTACAACCACACGCATCATGGAGAACCGAGCTAATGGCCACCATCGAATACTTCTACGCCGCCCATTCCGCCTATGCCTATTTGGGCTCAGCCAAGCTGATGCAGATCGTGCGCGACTCTGGCGCTACGCTGGTGCACAAACCGAATGATCTGCGGCAGGTGGTGCCGGCGGCAGGATCGACGCCGACGTCAGAGCGGACAACGGGACACCGCGCCTATTTCTTTGGCCGGGAGCTCGACCGGTGGGCCGAGCATCGCAGCGCGCCGATCATGGGGCATATGCCGACGCACCACCGCAAGGACATCGACCTGCCCAATTGCTTCCTGATCGCAGCCGGTGAGACCGGGCCGGCCATCGATGCGCTGGCCCACGCTTTCCTGGAGCAGCATTGGCGCGATGACGCCAACCTCTCCGACGCTGCCACGCTGGTTGGAATTGCGAACGGGTTGAACCTCGACGGCGCAGCGCTCCTAGCCAAGGCAGGCTCAGCGGAGATCAAAGCCCAGTACGAGCGCAACACCGGCGAAGCTATCGAACGCTCCGTGTTCGGCTCCCCTACCTACTTTGCCGATGGCGATATGTTCTACGGGCAGGACCGCCTGGAACTGGTGGAGCGGGCGCTGAAGCAGCCTTACAAGCGGTAGGGCTGACTACCCTACCTTGGCCATCACCTCTGTCTGAAATTCTTCCAGGCGGTCGAGGGTGCGGGGCAGGTCGTCGCCGTCGCCGCCGATCAGAAAGTGCTGAAGTCCGGCTTCGGCGAAGGCGCTGACGTCGTCGACGATGGCTTGGGCGCTGCCGGTGAAGGGCATGCGGTGGCCGTCGCGGCCTTCCTGTGGTGGGCCGATGCGGGACTTGATGGCCAGCAGGGCTGCGTCGATGGCCATGGGATCGCGGCCGACCTTCTCTGCCTCGGCCCGGACTTCGCCCAAAGCCGCCATGTACAGGTCCGGCGTATCCAGTGGAATGCGCGGGTTGGCGGCGACCGGGTACCAGCCGTCACCATAGCGTCCGGTCCGGCGCAGTGCGCCTTTGACTTCGCCGCCGACCCAGATCGGCATGCCGCCTGGCTGCACCGGCTTGGGGGCGAACAGCATGTTGTCGAAATCGACGTGTTGCCCATGGAATGCTGGCGTCTCGGACGTCCACATTTCGCGGAATGCCTGGATGGTCTCGTCGGAGGCGTTGGCGCGGTGCCTGAATTCCGGCCCGCCCAGCAGCGCAATTTCTTCGGCCATCCAGCCGATGCCGACGCCGACTGTCATCCGGCCTTTCGAGAGCACATCCAGCGTCGCCAGCATCTTGGCGGATAGCACCGGCTGGCGGTGTGGCAGTACCAACACAGAGGATAGCAACCGGATCTTGCTGGTCGCGCTGGCAACGAAGCTGAGCGCGGTAATCGTCTCAAGCGAGACGCCGGTATCCTGGGCGAAGAATTTGCCGGTCTCGGAATAGGGATAGGCGCTGTCGACGTCTGTGGCGACGATGACGTGGTCGCTCATGCCGAAATGGTCATAACCCAGGGCTTCGGCCTTTTGGGCGATGGCTTTGAGGGAATCGGGCTCACCCGCGGTGCCGCGGGAGCCGAAGTGCAGGCCATACTTCATGGGGTTTCTCCTGATGGGAGGGAATTGTGTTTGCAGAAACTATAGGCGAGCTTGGTGGAGCCGCCTATAGTTCCGGCCAATCAAACCGATAGGAGAATGCCGCTATGGCTGACAACGCCTCAACCGTAATCGCCCTCGACAAAGCCCGTATGGATGCGATGGCAGCGCAGGATTATGCGAAGCTGGACCAGATTATCGCTGACGACCTGGCTTACACGCACTCGTCTGCGCGGCTGGATACAAAAGAGACTCTCATCGGCGCGATGAAGTCCGGCGCGACTGTCTACAAATCCTGCACGCCGTCGGATGTGAAGGCGCAAGATTTGGGCGATACTGTCGTGCTGACCGGCCGTGCCGAAATCAGCATCGACCGCGCGGGCGACCCGATCTCCTTCGCCGTGCGTTTCACCGATGTCTATGCCAAGCGTGGCGGCGGTTGGCAGATGGTGGCCTGGCAATCGACAAAGACTGACTGATCGTACAACTGACGAGCAGATTAGCAGACCGTATTTCTGGAAGTTGCAGCATGGATCAGTCGTTGGCGACGGAAGATCGTCCTGAGGTGGGCGTGATCGCCCATTATGACGCCATCATTATCGGCGCTGGCGTCTCTGGCCTTTATCAATTGCATCGCCTGCGCGAGCTGGGCCTGAACGTTCGCGTGTTCGAGTCTGGCAGCGATGTTGGCGGCACTTGGTATTGGAACCGCTATCCGGGTGCGCGCTTCGATAGCGAAAGCTGGTCCTATGGCTTTGCGTTCTCGGAAGAGCTGCTGCAGGAGTGGAATTGGCGAGAGCATTTTTCGGCTCAGCCGGATACGCTGGCCTATATTGAGTATGCGGCGGACAAGTTCGATTTCCGGCGGGATGTGAGTTTCAACCACCTGCTTAAGGCAGCGGATTGGGACGAGGAGCAGCGGCGGTGGCTGCTGACGTTCGACAATGGCGACCGCTATAGCGCCACCGTCTTCATCCCGGCATTGGGGCCGTTATCAGCGTTCACGATGCCGGTGATTGAGGGTGTTGGCTCGTTTAAAGGGCCGGCCTATCACACCGCGCGCTGGCCCAAAGAGCCGGTAGATTTTTCCGGCCTGCGGGTTGGCATTATAGGCACCGGAGCGACGGCGATCCAGGCAATCACGGAGATCGCCAAGGATGTCGGTCACCTGACCGTGTTTCAGCGCCATCCCAACTGGTCCGCGCCGCTCCACAACAGCGTCATCACGGACGAAGAGCAGAAGGATATTAAAGCGCGCTATCCGGAGATCTATCAGCGTTGCCGCGAGACCCTGACCTGCTTCATCCACAATCCGGATCCGCGCAAGGCGTTGGATCTCACGGCTGAGGAGCGGGAGGCATTCTGGGAACAGCGCTATTCCGAGCCAGGGTTTGGCATTTGGGTTGGCAATTTCGCTGATGTGCTGATCGACAAGCGCGCGAACAAGTTGCTCAGCGATTTCATGGAGAAAAAGACCCGGGCGCGGATTAACGACCAGGCTATCGCTGACAAGCTGATCCCCACGAACCACGGCTTTGGTACCCGACGCGTGCCGTTGGAGAGCGGATATTTTGAGGTCTACAACCAGGACAACGTCCGGCTGGTGGATATCAATGAGACGCCGATTGAGCGGATCACACCCAAGGGCATTCAGACGACGGCAGAAGAGCACGAATTTGACCTGATCATCTACGCCACTGGCTTTGACGGCGTCACTGGCCCCTATGACAGGATCGATATTCGCGGGCCGAACGGACGTTCGTTGAAAGAGGATTGGGCAGAGGGCATACCGCGCACGTTTCTGGGCGTGCAGGCCGAGGGGTTTCCCAACATGATCATGGTGTTAGGGCCGCACACGGCGCGGGGTAATATTCCGCGGAACAGTGAGCAGATCATCGACTTCAATACCGGCCTGATCAAGCACATGTTCGACAACAACCTGACCCGCGTTGAGCCGCGAGCCGAGGCTGTGGCTGAATGGGGTGTGCATGTTGACGAAGCGGCGGCGCCGTTATTGTCCAGCCAGGTGAAGTCATGGCAAACCGGTGTGAACCGCAATGTTGCTGGCCGCGATGTGTTGCGCGTACTGGGCTATAGCGGCAGCGCCGTCAAATACCGCCGCATCGGCGAGAAAGTCGCCGCGGGTGGGTATCAGGAGTTTAGTTGGGATTAGCCGCTAGCCGACGGCGGGCCGCGTAGCCTACCACAAACGGTGCGAGCAGCAGCAGCGCGGCTGGTGCTGGGACGCCGGTCGCCAGCGTCAAATCCGGGTCAAACATGAGGTCGGAGATATACTCTTCGCCGAAATCCACATCGACCATCATGTTTGTGGCTGGGTTGATGCCACCAAAGTTGTTCGAGTTCTGCAGCCGGCCCGTGCCATCGCTGAACAGCCGCAACAGTGGCGGGTGATACCGGCCCGTGCCAACCTCGCGCGCGTCCAACTCAAAAATCAGTCCGCCGCCAAGGTCATCCAGCTCGCTGGCTTGCAAGCCGTCATTCAAGTCAGCGCCGGCTTTGATAGCAAATCGCAGGGAACTGCCCTGGCCGTAAAATTCTGTCCCAGGGAAGGTCAACCCGCTGGGTGGATGCTCTGGCCGATTGAGGGCGAAGGCCGCGAAACCAGAGGGCGTTGCGTTGGGGAGGTTGCCCTTCAACGTATAGTCGACGCCCGATATTGTGGGGTTGATATAGGCATTGCCCGGCAATATCGCCTGCCCTACAGGGCTTACGCATGAAATTTTCCGGAGATGATTTGGGTCATATATTGGTCGTCCCAG
>CALKDI010000373.1 GCA_938084065.1 uncultured Alphaproteobacteria bacterium | reverse complement strand
AGAGGCTTTGGCTTGCACGGCGGACGTCCTCACACGACTGCGGGAGTTGGCCGGCGCGAGGGCAGAAGCGGCGGCGGCACGGACTGGCGCTGCGACGGCGCTGCGGTTCTCTCTGACCACTGAGGGTGCTGCGACGGTGAGGGTAGAGGGACAGTCGCTCAACCCCGACGCCGCGCTCGACCTATTACGTCCGGCACGACTGGATTTGGGGGCACTGGGCAGCGTCGAAGTTGTGCCGCGAATTCAGGATGCTGGCGCGTTGGAAAGCCGATTGAAGGAAGCCAAGACCGCTCTGGCAGATGGGCTTGCCGCCGCCGGCGTCACCGATCTGGTGGGGGCCGAGACGCAGGCGGACGAGCGGGCCCGATTGCTGGCCGCTGCGGCATCTGCGGTAGAGCGGGCCAAGACTCTGGTGCCGGATGCCGCCAGTGCCAGCGATCTGACTGCGCGTCTGGAGCGGGCCAGGGACGAGGCCGCATCAGTAGCCGACGCGCTGGTGGGGGTTGCAACAGTAGATGCCGATGCGCAGGCAGAAGCAGAGGACGCTGCTGGCTCTCGGCGGATCGCGGCGGAGGAGGCGTTAATAACCGCCCAAGGACGATCTGGAGATGCGCGGCAGGCCAATGCATTGGCTGCACAGGCGGCAGTGCATTCCAGCCGTCGCGTGGCCGATGTTCAGGCGGCTCATACAGCAGCAGCCGATGGCTTAAAGGCGGCGCGGGCTGCGGTTGCTGATGATGCGTTGGCCGATGCCGTCACAGTGGCCGCGCAAGGGCTGCAGCAAGCGGAGATGGCGATGGCGGATTTGCAGAGCAAGGCGGAGACCCTGGGTGCGCCAGACCGGCTGCAGTCTCAATTGGAACGGGCAGAGGTCGGCCGCGATCAACGCCGGCAGCGGGTGGCGCGCCTGAAAGAAACCATTGCCCGGCTGGAGGAGCAGGTTCGCGCCCGCTCCGATCAAGGGCCTGACGAGGCTGTGGCGGATGCGCAACAACGGCTCGACCGGTTGGCGTCGGATCTGGCGCAGGTAGAGCGGGAGAAGGATGCGCTGCAATTGCTCGACCAAGTGCTGACTGAGGCAGCGCAGGAAGCGGAGGCGCTGTATCTGGCTCCCGTCACCCGCCATCTGCGGCCCTATTTGGACGAGTTGTTGGGCCAGGCGGAATTGGAGCTGACGCCGCAATTTACGCCTACCGGTCTGCACCGGGCGGCGCGGCAGGAATCATTTTTGCAGCTGTCCGCGGGCACGCAGGAACAGCTATCGATCCTGACACGGCTGGCCTTTGCGGACGTGCTCGCGGCCCAGGGGCGACCGGTGGTGTTACTGCTGGATGATGCCTTGCTCTATTGCGATGACGTCCGCCTGGAGAGCATGTTTACAGCGTTGGAGCGGGCGGCGGAGCGATTTCAAGTGATCATCTTCACCTGCCACGCCCGCGCGTTCGACGGTCTGGGTGGCCGCGCGCAGCGGCGGTTGGCATTGGAACCAGCTGACACAATTGCCTTGTGACGCAGGCGGAAAATTCTGGCTGAGTGGCTGAGCTACTCCTCGGTTGATAGTCAATCGCCTGCACAATGTTGGCAGATGCGTGCATCGGGACGATCATGCGCTATACTGGTTGGCGTATCCGCACCCGTTTCTGACACAGGCCGCCTCATGACCGACCAAGACTGGGAAGTTCCGACATCTCTGCAACCGATGGAAAGCGATTATGCCTACGACCTGGAGCATGCGCTGAAGTCCATTGTTAGCCTGCGCTGCTTCGTGCCAGCTGATGCTATGACGGCCAACACCTTGGGGCCAGAGCGTGAGGGCAGCGGCGTGGTGATCCAGGAATCCGGGCTAATACTGACTATAGGCTATCTGGTGACGGAAGCGGAGACGATCTGGATCAACACCCATGACGGCCGCGCCATTCCCGGCCATGCGTTGGCCATGGATCAGACCACCGGCTTTGGCCTGGTCCAGGCGTTGGGCAAGCTGGACCTGCCGGCGCTCGATATTGGTGACTCCGACGCATTGGCCGTAGGCGACCCCTGCATTTTGGCCGCGGGCGGCGGATTGCATCACACGATAGCGAATAAGTTGGCCGCACGGCAGGAGTTCGCCGGCTATTGGGAATATGCGCTGGAAGACGCCTTCTACACCACGCCGGCACACCCATCCTGGGGCGGTGCCGGGTTGATCGGTGAGGATGGCAAGCTGATGGGCATCGGCTCGTTGATCATCCAGCAGGGCGGAGGCAGCCAGGGGCGGCGATCCGATATGAACATGGTTGTACCAATCAGCCTACTGCCACCGATCCTGCCCGACCTGCTAACCTATGGCCGGGTCAACCGGCCGCCGCGGCCTTGGCTCGGGATGTATGCGACGGAGGATGACGACAGGGTCATAGTTGTCGGTACCGCTGACAGTGGCCCGGCAAAGCGCGCGGGCATTGAGGCTGGCGATCAGGTCATCAGCGTCGGCAAGGAGAACGTGCTCGACCTGGGCGGGCTATGGCGGTTCGTCTGGGCGAGTGGACCCGCCGGCACGCCGATTGAAATGCGGATGGTACGCGACGACCAAGTGTTCGACGTCACCGTCCACTCCATCGACCGTACCACCTCGCTCAAAGCCCCGAAAATGCACTGAGACGCGCAACCACACGCAAAAGGAGCTACACCATGGCCTGGACGATCAAGGGGCAATATATGGAGAGTTGCAATTGCGACTATCTCTGCCCGTGTATCTTTACCAATCCCCAGGGCCCTGCGACCCGTGACCACTGTACGGCCCTCCTGGTGTTCCGCGTGGATGAAGGTGAGGCCGACGGCGTTGATCTGGCCGGCGCCAAGTTCGCACTTGTGTTCAAAACTGGCCGGGTGATGGCCGATGGTAACTGGACCTATGGCGGAGTCATTGATCCGGCGGACGGTGTGCAAACGGCTGCTCTAGAGGCGATTGTTGGCGGTAGGGCTGGCGGCGTGCCGCAGATGATTTGCGACGGGATTGTCACTGACCACAAGGGCGTGATGCAGGCTGAGATTGAGATCGTGGCAGAGGGTCTGTCACGGACGGTTTCCATTCCAGGCGTACTGTCATTTGCGATTGATGGTGTACAGCCGCGCGCCTATCCCGGAGAAGCCATGCACATCGACAACACCTCTCACCCGGCGAACAAGCGGTTAGCTCTGGCCCAGGCAAAACAGATGCAAATCTCTGCGTTTGGGATTTCAGAGACGATCCTTGGCCAGAGTAACAACGGCCATTTTGCGCCGTTTGCTTGGAAGGGGTGATGGCCCAAACAGGCCGGGTTTTCAATTGAGAGAAATTTTCACTGATCGAACAAATCAATGGAAGGCCAGCGGTTGGCCCATTTTTTGTAGTATATAACTCATTGAAATATTTGGCTGGGGAACCTGGATTCGAACCAGAGCTGCCGGAGTCAGAGTCCGGAGTTCTACCGCTAAACTATTCCCCATCATGGCCAAGCCGGGTGACCGGTGGTTATGCGAGAAAGTCGTCTAGCATGCTGGTTTCGCGTTGCCTAGTCCTTTCGCAGGGTGGATAGGCATGCGGGTGGCGTGCATGCGAATTTTCCCCTAGGATCGCCCCAACAATTGAGCGCAGCAGCGGCCAAGTCGGTCGCAATGGGAGGCTGCCGTGGGTTATGCGTACCACCGCGTGCGATCCTCTGCTGGGAGCAAAGATCGTCCGACGGAAACTGAGGGTGAGCCGGTTTATGCCGCGCTTGACCTTGGAACAAACAACTGTCGCCTGTTGGTGGCACAACCCGCAACCGATGGGTTCCGGGTCATAGACTCATTTTCGCGCATTACGCGCTTGGGTGAAGGGTTACAGGCGTCTGGTCGGCTGTCGGAAACGGCCATCGATAGGACGATTGCGGCTTTGCGCGTTTGTGCCGGCAAAGTTCGGCGGCATGAGCCGTTGAAGGCCCGTTTTGTGGCGACCGAGGCCTGCCGCGGCGCTGCGAACTGTGAGGCGTTTGTTGATCTGGTCATCAAACGGACAGGGATTAACCTCGAAATAATCTCAGCCAAGGAAGAAGCCTGCCTGGCAGCACGTGGCTGCGGCCCATTGCTTGTGCCAGAACGCCAATACGCGCTGGTGTTCGACATTGGCGGCGGCTCAACAGAGGTTACATGGCTACGGGTTGCAGAAGATGGCGCCGCTGGAGACGTGATTGACAGCATGTCCATGCCCTGGGGCGTGGTTCGCATGGCCGAGGAATTCGGCGGGGCCGAGGTCGATCACGAAACTTACGAATTGATGATCGCCACCGCCCGCGATCTCCTAGCCCGGTTCGAAAAGCGCTATGCCATCCGCAGTCACTTGGCGGAAGGGCGTGTGCAGATGATTGGAACATCCGGTACCGTCACGACGATTGCCGGTGTGTATTTGGGTCTGGAGCGTTACCAACGTGACAAGGTTGACGGACGGCTGATGCATTTTGATGATATCCGTAAGGTGGTTGATCATCTGGTCTCGTTAAATCTGGAACAGCGCAGCACCCACCCTTGTATTGGCGTTGAGCGTGCCGATCTGGTATTGCCTGGGTGCGCGATCATGGATGCGATCTTGCGGGAATGGCCGGTGGGCCGCCTGCGTGTTGCCGACCGCGGCTTGCGGGAGGGTATTTTGTTTAATTTGATCGCCGCGGATCAACCCGGAAAGATGACTAGAATATGAGAGGCACCAAGGGGCCAAGCGGCCGTGGCAGCCGCGAATTGACGGAAAAGGTGCGCACCGCGCGCCGACGAACGATCTCCTCCACGCGCTGGCTGCAACGGCAGTTGAATGATCCCTATGTGGTTGCCGCGAAGCGCGACGGCTATATGAGCCGAGCAGCCTACAAGCTGATCCAATTGGACGATCGGTTCAAACTGCTGAAGCGCAATATGCGCGTGCTCGATTTGGGGGCGGCACCGGGTGGTTGGAGCCAGGTAGCTGCACAGCGGCTCGCAGGTAGTCACAGCACAATTGTCGCCGTCGATATTCTGCCGTTCGGACCGATACCCGGCGTGGAATGCCAGATTTTGGATGTCGAGACACCGGACAGCGAAACGATCATGAAAGGTTGGCTGGGCGGACCAGCGGATCTCGTGTTAAGCGATATGGCGCCTTCCACGACTGGGCACCAGTCTACCGACCAGATCCGCATCTTGGCGCTGGCCGAAGTTGCTTACGAAGTGGCGCAGGCGACTCTGGCACCGGGCGGGGGATTCGTGGTCAAGCTTTTCCAGGGTGGAGCGGTTGGCGAATTGCTGGCAGTGCTAAAGAAGGACTTCACCTTAGTCCGCCACGCAAAACCTGAGGCTAGCCGCAAGGATTCGTCGGAACTCTATCTGGTGGCGCAGGGCTACCGCGGCACTCTGCGCGAGGATGAAGGTACCTGCTAGCTTGGAACCTGACGCCGGCAGGTATATAGAAACGCGTCAACCCAGACCTGTTTGGCCGCGGTTCGTGTTTCTCGCCGTTTAGCGCCAAGCCGTCGCCTCTATGAGGGCTGACATGCCGGATACTCTGCCGCCGCGCGACACCAGTGCCATTCCCCTGGCATTGACGTTTGATGACGTCCTTTTGCGCCCCGCCGCTTCCTCTGTTTTGCCGACGCAAGCGTCGACGAAAACGCGCCTGACGCGGGAGGTTGAGCTGGGCATTCCCCTGGTTGCCTCTGCCATGGATACGGTGACGGAATCGCCAATGGCTATTGCTATGGCCCAGGCCGGTGGCATTGGCGTCGTTCACAAGAACTTAACCATTGAACGGCAGGCGGACGAGGTTCGTCGGGTGAAGAAGTTTGAGAGCGGCATGGTGGTCAACCCGGTCACCATCAGCCCGAACCAGACCCTGGCCGATGCCCTGCACCTGATGGAGCACCACCGCATCTCCGGCATTCCGGTGGTGCAGGAGGGCACTGGCAGGCTGGTCGGCATCCTGACCAATCGTGACGTGCGCTTTGCCACCAATGCCGAAGAGCCAATCCTCTCGTTGATGACGCGCGACGTCGTCACCGTGCGCGAAGGCGTAACGCAAGAGCAAGCCAAGCGGCTGCTTCACCAAGAGCGGATCGAGAAGTTGGTGGTGGTCGACTCTGATCATCGCTGTATTGGCCTGATCACGGTCAAGGATATGGAAAAAGCCGCGCTGAACCCGAACGCGACCAAGGACGGCCAAGGCCGACTGCGCGTCGCGGCAGCAACTGGTGTCGGCCCCGAAGGCATTGAGCGTGCGGCAGCATTGTTTGATGCGGAGGTAGACGTGCTGGTGGTTGATACTGCCCACGGCCATTCTGAGGGCGTGATGCAGGCGGTTCAGGCGATCCGCAAGATGTCGAACTACACCCAGATCATCGCTGGCAATGTCGCGACAGCCGATGCGGCTCGGGCATTAATTAATGCCGGTGCGGACGCGGTGAAAATTGGCATTGGCCCTGGCTCAATTTGCACCACACGGATTGTCGCTGGCGTAGGCGTGCCGCAGCTAACGGCAGTGATGGAATGCGCTGCGGTCTGCGAAGCCATGGGCGTGCCGGCCATCGCTGACGGCGGTATCCGCGCCTCTGGTGATCTGGCGAAAGCGATTGCGGCGGGTGCCGATTGCGCCATGATCGGCTCACTGTTTGCCGGCACCGATGAAAGCCCGGGCGAGGTGTTCCTCTATCAGGGCCGCTCGTACAAATCCTATCGGGGCATGGGCTCTGTGGGCGCTATGGCCCGCGGCTCGGCGGATCGGTATTTCCAGCAGGAGGTAAACGACACCCTAAAGCTGGTGCCGGAGGGTGTCGAGGGCCAGGTGGCCTACAAGGGCTCGGTCAGTGTGGTGATCCACCAGTTGGTCGGCGGTCTGAAGGCGGCCATGGGCTATACCGGCAACGGCACCATGGAAGAGATGAAGCGCAACTGCCAGTTCCAGCGCATCACCAATGCCGGGCTGCGCGAAAGCCACGTCCATGACATCACCGTGACGCGAGAGCCGCCGAACTATCAGCTTGGGTCGGGGTCGTAGTTGCCATGACCGACCGCATCCTCATCCTCGACTTCGGTAGCCAAGTCACGCAGCTCATCGCGCGGCGGGTGCGTGAGGCTGGCGTTTATTGTGAAATTTGGCCGTATTTCCGTGGCGAGCCAGACGCAATCCGCGCCTTCGGTCCTGCCGGCCTGATCCTGTCAGGCGGCCCAGCTTCGGTGACGGAAGCGGAGGCACCGCTGCCGCCTGCTGGCGTGTTCGACATGGGGCTGCCGGTGTTCGGCATTTGCTATGGCCAGCAGGCGATGATGCAATCGCTCGGCGGCTCGGTCGAGCCCGCCAATGAGCGGGAGTTTGGCCGGGCGGAGGTGGACGTGCAAGCGGCGTCTCCGCTGCTCGAGCATGTTTGGCAAGCGGGAGAGCGCCATACAGTCTGGATGAGCCATGGCGACCGCGTTAACGCGTTGGCCCCGGGCTTTCAGGTGATTGCGGCCAACACCAGCGCGCCGTTCGCGGCAGTCGCGGATGAGGCCAGGCGCTTCTATGGCGTGCAGTTTCATCCGGAGGTGGTGCACACGCCTGATGGCGCTGCGCTGTTGGCCAACTTCGTCAACCGCATCTGCGGTTGTGGCGGCGCTTGGACCATGGCGGCCTTCCGCGACGCAGAGATTGCGAAAATCCGTGAGCAAGTCGGCGATGCCAGAGTGATTTGCGGCCTGTCTGGCGGAGTTGATAGCGCGGTTGCGGCAGTGCTGGTGCACGAGGCGATTGGCGACCAACTCACCTGCATTTTTGTCGACACCGGCCTGTTGCGGTCCGGCGAGGCGGAGCAAGTCGTGACGTTGTTCCGTGAGCACTACAACATCCCGCTGGTCCACGCCGATGCATCTGAAACCTTCCTGACCCGGCTGGAAGGCGTGGATGATCCGGAGCAGAAGCGCAAGGTCATCGGCGCTGCCTTTATCGACGTTTTCGATGCAGAGTCTGCCAAAATTGGCGGGGCGGATTTTCTGGTGCAGGGCACGCTCTACCCAGACGTCATTGAGAGTGTTTCGGCCATCGGCGGCCCCTCAGTGACGATCAAGTCGCATCACAATGTCGGCGGCCTGCCAGAGTTCATGAAGCTGAAGCTGCTGGAGCCTCTGCGCGAACTGTTCAAGGACGAGGTGCGTGTGCTGGGCCGAGAATTGGGTCTGGATGAGGCCTTTGTAGGCCGGCACCCATTCCCTGGTCCAGGCCTCGCCATTCGCATGCCCGGCGCGATCACGGTGGACAAGTTGGCGGTGCTGCGCGCAGCTGATCGCATCTACCTGGAGGAAATCCGCGCGGCTGGTCTCTATGACCAGATTTGGCAGGCGTTTGCGGTGTTGCTGCCGGTACGCACCGTTGGCGTCATGGGCGATCAGCGGACCTATGACTATGCCTGCGCTTTGCGCGCGGTAAACTCAACAGATGGCATGACGGCAGACTATTTTCCCTTCTCGCATGATTTCCTGGGCCGTACTGCGACCCGGATTATCAACGAGGTGAAGGGCATCAACCGCGTGACCTACGATATCACGTCCAAGCCACCTGGCACGATTGAGTGGGAGTAGCGGCAGCAGGGTTACCCTGTTACTTCCAACTTTTTGTCAAAAACGGCCAACACTTCGGTCAATGAGGTGGAGCGTTTCAGCCGCTCGCCGCGACTAACGACCATCCATTCGGTCTGCTCATTAACACTGCGCCCCGCGACTTTGGCGATTCGAAACAACGGAGTTTCGAACGAGGATCGGTAAATCGAGAAAATTGCCATGCCGACCATGTGGTCGATGGCGTAATCCCGCCACTCGCCCGACGCGACGCGGCGGCTGTAGACGTTCATCAACTCTCGTAATTCGGTCTTGTGGAATGACACATGCTTTTTCGAGCGCCGGAAACTCTCCAGCTGAACCACTTTGCTGATTGGCAGGGCACTCCCATATTTCGTGTGCACCGCGTTGGGCGCGAGTCCGCTTTAGCCTGATCCCTGTAGCAGTGTCATCATTTCGTCAAAATACCGCGGCGTCCAGAGCAAACCTAAAACCGCATAGTATGGTCATGGCGCCTGAGATGTGCTACCGCCCGGGATCAAACCATGCATGGGCTAATCCCGCGCTTTGGAAAACCAGCGCAATGGCAAACCACGCACCGGCAGGAGCCGACAGTCTTGGGCGACATATTCAAAGAAATTGACGAGGATCTGCGCCGCGACCGGTATGAGGTCCTCTGGAAGAAATACGGCCAGTATGTCCTGATTGGTGCTGGCCTTGTTGTGGCTGCAACCGCTGGATGGGTTGCATGGCAGGAGTACCAACAGCGCCAAAATGTTGAGGCGACGGCGGCACTGCACACCGCGTTATCAGCAGTTCGCGCTGGCCAGAACGATGATGCGGTGAACCTGCTGACGGAAATCAGCAAGGACGGCAACAGCGGCCACGCCACGTTGGCTCTGTTTACCGAGGCAGCCCTGCGTGCGGAAAAAGGCGACCGCGAAAATGCGCGCGTGCTGTATCACAATATCCGCGAGAACTCGTCTCTGGGTGCAACCTATCATGCGCTGGCAGCAATTCGTATCGTGGAATTGGACTTGGAAGAGGGTAACCCAGCCGACCTGTTGGGATTGCTGGCCCCGCTAGTGGGCGACACTAGTCCCTGGCGGCTGAGTGCATGGGAGCTTTCGGCCTATCTGGAGCAGCGGGCAGGCAATGTGGAGGCGGCGCGCGGGCTCCTGCAGCGGATCATTGATGACGGCGAATCCAGCGCATCAGCGCGTGCGCGTGCGGAGGCTTTTCTTGCGCAGCTATAAAATCCTGGCCGCAGGCTTGGCGGCAGCTTTGTTACTGAGCGGTTGCTCACTGACTGAGGAATATTTCGGTGAATCGGAAGAGGCGCCGTTAGAAGGCAAGCGGGAGGCTATTCTGGAGACCGGCCGCGGTGCCGTTCCAGATGTTGATCTGGGGTTGGTGCCCGTGATTGTACCGCCACAGATTTCAGATGAGTGGCCCACATCAGGACGAAACGCGGCCCATGCCGGCGGAAACCTCGCATGGTCATCAGGTGGTGCGCTGGCTTGGTCGTCGGATGCTGGCACTGGCTCGCGCGATGCGGCGCAGCGTGTGCTTTCAACGCCAATTGTTAGTAACGGTCGGATTTTTGTGCTGGACGCCGTCCTGGAAGTGCATGCCCGGGATGCACAAACGGGCAGCCGAATTTGGTCTGCTGAGACTGCGCCAGAGGACGAAGAAGACGGCTTTGGCGGCGGGTTGGTCAGCGACGGCGCGGTAGTCTACGTTGCCGGTGGGCATGGCAAGGCGTTGGCGCTGAATGCGTCCGACGGCAGCGTGCGCTGGCAGGTGGATTTGCCCGGTCCGGTTCGTTCAGCTCCGGCATTGGCTGGCGGGCTGTTGTTGGCGACGACGGCGGACAACACGATCATTGCGCTCAACACCGAAGACGGCACGCGAGCCTGGATCCAGCGGGGAGTTTCTGAAGCGACCAGCATGCTAGGTAGCCCGGCGCCGGCGGTTGCAAATGATGCTGTGATCTCTGCCCTGACCAATGGGGATCTTGTGGTGATGCGCGCCAGCAACGGGCGGGAATTGTGGCGCAGCTCATTGGGATCAGTGCGGCGGTTCGATTTTGGCACCAAATTGTCCGACATCGTCGGATTGCCAGCGGTTGCGGATAATATCCTGTATGCAACAAGTTCCGCTGGCCGCACAGCGGCGCTATCCCTTCGCGCCGGCAGCCGTATCTGGGAGCAACGCCTGGGTGGGATGTCTTCGCCGTGGATCGCCGGCGATTTCCTCTACATGGTCACAGACAAGGCAGAGCTTGTCTGCCTGTTCCGACCGGATGGCCGCGTTCGCTGGGCACATGCCCTGCAACGCTTCGAAGACCCTGAAGACAGGGCGGGAGCACTATTCTATGCCGGGCCTGTGATGGCCGGTGGACGGTTGACGTTGACGCGCTCGGACGGGACCTTGCTGTTGCACAATCCCGAGAACGGCGCTCAGGAAGCAACGCTAAATATCGGCAGTCGAACACTTCAGCCGCCGATTGTTGCCGGCGGCACATTATACACATTGTCAGAGGACGGGACGCTTAGCGCCTTCCGGTAAGTGAGAGGCCATGCGCCGTAAAGTTGCGATTGTCGGTCGGCCGAATGTCGGCAAATCGACCTTGTTCAACCGTTTGATTGGTTTGCGCCAAGCGATCGTGCACGACCGCCCCGGCGTAACCCGGGATCGCCGTTATGGCGAGGCCAGTATCGCCGATTTCGCCTTTGAGGCGATCGATACGGCTGGTTATGAGGATACGCCGGAATCACAGCTGGAAAAGGCGATGCAGGCGCAGACGACGCGGGCTTTAGCAGAGGCCGACGCGATCATGCTGTTGATCGATGCTAGGGCCGGCATTACCCCTGTAGATGCGGAGTTCGCTGATCAGGTGCGGCGCGCGCAGAAGCCTGTTCTGATTGTGGCCAACAAGTGTGAGGGCCGGGCCGGCCAGCCGGGTCTGATAGAGGCATTCAGCCTGGGGTTAGGCGATCCCATTGCAATCTCAGCCGAGCATGGCGAGGGCATGGGAGATCTGTACGAGGCGCTGGTGGCTGCGTTAGGGCATCCCGACGATTTGCTGCCAGAACCTGAGGCTATTGAAGAAGAGCCTGAAGCCGAATTGGCTGATGCTAGCGGTGATGACTTCGTCGGTGATGATGGGAACACCGAGGCGGTTGACGTCGATGACGACGACGAGAAAGAGCCGAAGGCGCTGCAAATCGTGATTGTTGGCCGTCCTAATGTTGGCAAGTCGACCCTGCTCAATCGGTTGCTGGATGAGGAGCGGGTGATTACCGGGCCGATGCCAGGCCTGACTCGTGACTCTATTGCAGTTGACTGGGTCTATAAAGGACGCCCGATCCGATTGATCGACACAGCCGGCATGCGTCGCCGCGCCCGTGTATCTGATTCGCTAGAGCGATTGTCGGTCGGCGACACGAACCGCGCGATACGCTTTGCCCATGTCGTGGTCCTGATGATTGACGCGACGGAAGGCTTGGAAAAGCAGGATCTGGCGATTGCCCGCAATGTTGAGGACGAAGGCCGCGCGCTGATTTTGGCAGTTAATAAGTGGGATGCGGTCAAGGATCGTGAGGCCACGATGCAGCGGATCACCGACCGCTTGCAAACCTCACTGACCCAATTGCGCGGCATCCCGGTCGTGACATTCTCTGCTCTGACCGGCCATCGGGTGGAGCGGCTGATGCAGGCGGTCTCGGAAGTCTATGACACCTGGAATATTCGCGTGCCCACCGGACGTTTGAACCGTTGGTTCTCGGCTATGCAGGAGGCACATCCGCCGCCGCTGGTGTCTGGTCGCCGATTGAAACTACGCTACATCACACAGATCAAACGTCGCCCGCCGACATTCGCGATCTTTTCGGCGCGTGCCGGTCATCTGCCGACCAGCTATGTGCGCTACCTAATCAACAGCCTGCGCCAGGATTTTAGCCTGGACGGTGTGCCAATCCGTGTAGTGCTGCGCCAGCCAGAGAACCCTTATGCGGACGAGGATTAGCGGCGGCGGGACGTCCTGATCTTCCACTCTGAACCTGCCGAAGGGTGATTTTCTTCGTAGCAGGCTCAGGTTGAGGTTTGGTGCCGATGCGCCTAGCTGCTAGGCGACCAGTTGTAAACCTTGGTACAGGCTCCGCCCATCAGCATGGCGCGGTCGCTGTCGCTGAGGCGGTCGGTCTCGACAAACGGTTTGACGCCCTGCTCATAGCTGAGAACGGCGTTGGCGCGGGTCCAGTCCGTACCCCACAGGCAGCGATCCATGCCCCAGGCGTCGAACACGCGGGCTAGCGGCTCCCAGATGTCCCCATAGGGATAGCCGACCTTGGAAAGGGTGCAGGCGCCCGACACTTTGATCACGACGTTGTCGCGCTTGGCGAGTTCCAGCACTGCTGGCAGATCCGCCCAGGGCTCCCATGCCGTCCCGGGCGCAACAGGCTCGCGGGGCTGTAAGATGCCCAGATGATCCAGGACGAAACGGGTGTTCGGATTGGCATCGATGAGCGTCGTGCCAGCTTCGATCCGGTCCCAGGTCAGCAGGTTGATGGGGAAGTTGTGCCGCGCTGCCTCCCGGGCGATGATGGCGAGGCCCGGATGGCTTGGGTCGCGCTGCGGCTCGTGGGTCAGCATGATGCGCACACCGACGGTGCCAGCGGTGGCTTTCCAGTCGGCGATGATGTCCGGAATGTCGGGGGCGTCCGGATTGATCGGCTTCACTAGGCCGAATTTGCCAGGGTGCGCGCGTTGCACCTCAATCGCGTAGCTGGCGTCAAACTGGTACATGCTGAACGAGGAGACAAAGATGCCACCGTCAACGCCGACTGCGTCCATAGCGGCCACCATCTCGTCGCCATTGACGTGCGGTGGCCAGTTCGGCGTGGTCGCCCAGGGGCGGGCAGGGGTGTTGGCTTCGTAGACGTGCACTTGGGAGTCGATGATCGGCATGGGCGCTTCCTCATAGGGGTTTGTTGCCGGCAGTCTAGCTCACGCCAGGAATCTATGCAGCACGTTCTCAACGATGCGGCTGATATTGTTATCGCCGCCGTTCCAAGGCAGAGAGCCGCAGAAGGTGATGGAACCGACGCTGAACACCGCACCACCGCCGGGCACGTCGAAATAGATCATGTCGGCGCGAATTAGCTCGTCGATGGGCAGCATGGCCCAGGTGGTGAGGTGGGTCAGCAACTCCTCCGGCACGAGCACGAAGTGGTCTGGGTGGTCCTCCGACTGTGCCAGCACCCGCACATTCGGTGGCGAACCGAGGCGCACGTCGGCCCGGTCCAACTCATAGCCAGCAGCGCCGCCACCGGAAAAGCCGAAATCGCCCAGCACTTCGTCGTCAACGCCATCGAAAATCCAGGCGAGGTCGGGGGAATGGCTCTCTGCCGTGCGGCGGTAGTGGGTGCCCTCGAACTGACCTTGGGAGGTAAAGCCGACGCCGGCCAGATGCTGTGGCGGCCGACCATTGCGTCGCCAGAGCCCGCCATACGCGCCGTCGAACGCGTTGTAATACTCGCCCGGTTCGGCGGCCCAGGCGCGAATGCCGCCCTCGGCCCTGCGGATTTCGATAATGCCTTTTTCCTGCGGATGAATGGCGACCCGCCAGTAGAAGCCATTGCCGCCCAGATACAGGAACTTGCCGCCGCTGTTGCGGTATTCCAGCAGCGCGTCCAGCGTCTGCGGCGTGTGGTATTCGGGATGGCTGCCGGTGGTGACGGCTTTGTAGCCTTTGATGGCGTCGAAGCCTTCCTTGTGCAACTCGCGGTCGGTGATGATGTCGTAGTCGATGCCCTTTTCATGCAGCCACCAGATCAAATGGCTATCCGCCTGGAAGTGGCGCAGGCCCGAGCCCTCACCATAACCCATGGTGATATATCCGGGGCGCGTGTTCAGCAGTGGGCGCAGGTGTGAGCAATGGCAGATGCCGGAGCCATCGCGATGAAAGTTGTAGGTCGAGCAGCCCAACTCCTCATATTGCGCCGGATTGTGCGGATAGCCGCCGCGCTGGGCGAACTGTTCGGCCCATTCAGGCTTGAAGTCCGGTCTGGAATGGTTGCCGTAGATGACATGGGTAAAGGTGGAGGCGAGCACGGCCAGATCGGCAGTGCGCTTGCCCTTTGGCGGGCAGACGTAGAAGGGGATTGCGTCCTCATGCTCGCCCTGGCGGATGCGCACGATGTAGACACCTGAGGCGAAGCCCTCTGGTACCGTCCATTCAAAATCGGTATCCCAACCGAAATCATAGATGTCGTCACGGTGGAAATGGATGGCGCCGTAATGTTCTGGCCGTTGCTGCCAGTTCATGTCCGAGCCATCCCACGCCGCACCGGCCATGGCCCGCGCCGGATGGTTAACGAGGTCGCCATGATGCGCGCCGGGGCCAATATCCTCAATGGTGAGGGAGGATGATTGGCGGGCAAAGTCCCACTTTGCGGCGAGTTTTGTTGGGTCGGCAGCCGCGGCTGCATAGACTGCAGGCGCCTCAATCTTGCCATCGAAATGCCGGTCAGCGTGGCCGTTGCGCAGGGCGGCGGCGATCAGCAACGGTTGGGTTGCGTCATACGCGCTGCCCGGTGCAGCCGTGGTCGCCTGCGCTGCCTCGCCCCAAATACCGTTGGGCTGTTGCGTAACGGACAGAGTTCCGGCTGTGCCGTCATAGGACAGCCGCACCGCACACCATTTTCGCGCTAACAGCGGCTTGCCGGTCGTGACTGAGGCGGTGCCGATCTTCGCTGCCAGCGCACCGTCGCCATCCAGATACAACTCGAACCCACCTGCCGAGATGATCGCCTGTTCACCGTCGCCGGGCAAGGTTGGCCAGACTGTGGCGGTGAGGGTCACATCGCCGGACAGGGCAGGGCCTGGTTTGACCAAGGCGTAAGAGCCCGGATTGAAAGCCTGTTGCCGGGCCGTGTAGTCGCCGGCCAGCGCTGCCTCGACCGGGTGCTCGATAATGCCCGGTCCATCGCGGTTCGGGTCCGCGCAGATAGAGCGGTGCAGTCCAGCCGAGAAGGCACCCGGCGCAGCGCAGGAGACCTTGAAGCTAATGCGCTCACCCGGCCGAACTGATAGCGGATCGCAATAGCCAATGACTGGTATGCGCGGTACTTGGTGGGACATGGGCAGGGCACTTCCAATGGTTCAGGCAAGATTATTGCAACAATTGTTTCGCACCTGGCGCGCTGCGTCTAGAGGGCGCAACAGCCCTATTGCGTTGGAACGAAGATCAGCGTTATTGGCGCGATGACGCTTATTTTGAACGTCTCCGAAGGTGCCTATTCAATGCAAGAATCCAAAGCAAATCTGTCGATCCGCAATGCCACATTGGCTGATATAGCGGAGATTGTAACTCTGTCAGGCCGTGTTTATGCGGCCGACCTCAGCTATTCGGCGCAGCAGGTGCGCGGGCAGATTAACAACTTCCCTGAAGGCGTTTTCGTCGCGGTGTATGATGACAAAATTGTCGGTTACTGCGTCACTTGCATTGTCGAGGAAAAGATCGCACGGCGCCAGCACACTTGGCACGAGATCAGCGGCGGCGGTTTCAGTTCGCGTCACAACCCGGAAGGCGATTACCTTTACGGCCTCGACGTTTCGGTGGATCCTGACTACCGCAGGTTGCGCATCGGCCAGCGCTTTTATCGCGCGCGACGGGAGTTGTGCCGTGTACTGGAATTGAAGGGCATCATGTTTGGCGGACGCATGCCGGGTTATCAGCGTCGGCGTAAGGATTATTCGACTCCAGAAGCTTATCTGGAGGCGGTGAAGACCCAAGTGATCAAGGACCAGGTCGTTAATTTTCAGTTCAAACAAGGCTTTGAGGCGATTGGCGTCCTCAAGGGCTATTTGCCGGATGATAAGGCGTCTGGCGGTCATGCGGTCCATATGCTCTGGACCAATGAATTGGTGGCAGAGGTTGCGAACTCTCGCACGACAAGACCAGATCACCGACTGCCGGCTCAAGTTCGCGTTGCAACGGTGCAATTCCAGATGCGGCGCATCGCGAATGTCGAGGAATTTGAGCAGAATATCCAATATTTCGTTGATGTTGCTTCAGACCACAAAGCCGATTTCGTGACTTTCCCGGAGCTTTTTACGACCCAGTTATTGTCACTGGAGACCGAGAAGAAGCCGCCGCATGAAGCCATTATCAAAGTTACAGAATATACGGAGCGCTTTAAGGCGTTTATGAGCCAGTTGGCGGTCTCCTACAACATCAACATTATCGGCGGGTCGCACCTGACGATGACCGAGACGGGGTCCATCCGGAACACCTGCTTTGTTTTCTTGCGAGATGGGGCGATCTATTCTCAGGATAAATTACACCCGACGCCGTCAGAACGAGAATACTGGAACATTGAAGGTGGTGATGGTGCGTCGGTGATCCCAACTGATTGCGGTCCCATCGGTGTGATGATTTGCTATGACAGCGAATTCCCGGAACTGGCCCGTATCCTGGCCGACCAGGGCGCGTTGATGCTGTTCGTGCCCTTCTGCACCAACGAGCGGCGTGGCTATCTGCGGGTGCGCTATTGCTGCCATGCTCGGGCGATTGAGAACCAGTGCTATATGATCCTGTCCGGCGTCGTCGGCAACCTGCCAAACGTCGACGCAATGGACGTGCACTACGCTGAAAGCTGTATCCTGACGCCATCCGACTTCCCCTTCGCTCGCGATGGTGTGGCGGCGGATACGGCGCCGAATATAGAGACGATAGCGCTGGCCGACCTGTCGTTGCCGTCCTTGTTGACTAGCCGGCACACAGGTACGACGCGGAACTATGCAGATCGGCGTTTCGACTTGTATCGGGTCACGTGGTCAAAGACCGCGTTTCCTGGCTGAGCCTGATAATTTGAGAAAATTTTGATTCGATTAAGTCAGATGCTGCTCCAAACAGAAAACCCGCCATCGCTGGCAAGCGATGGCGGGTTTTCCAATTCTGGCGATGATCACCAATCTAACGCAGAAGTCGGCCCTTGATCTCCCGTTGCGTGAAGCCCTCGCAAGGGGTGTCGCCGCAGACGCAGGTGAAGGACCGGTGCAGTTGATCCTCCGTCTGTTCGTAGTTCATCGTGACCCAGTCGCCGGGCGCAATTGCACTGCGGGCCGTAAATGTGCGAGTCCGCATATCCACGCCGCAATTGGCATCGCACCGGTGCAGTATTTTTCCCATGAAAAACGGATCATGCAGGTACAGGTGCAGCGCGACAAACAGGATGAGAATCCAGCGTCAATCA
>CALKDI010000372.1 GCA_938084065.1 uncultured Alphaproteobacteria bacterium | reverse complement strand
GGCCGCTGCCGCCGATTGGCCAAAGACTGGGAAACGACAATCGAAAGCTCGACCGCTTGGGCCTATGTCGCCAACATTCGCCTCATGACCAGACGCCTGGCAAGGCATTGCTATTGCAACTGAACTTTTGAGTCAGGCTCTAAGGCAGGTGTTGATCGCCCGTTCTGTCAGGTTCGCGATCAGGTGGGTTTTGTATGAGTTACCGGAAAGGGGCAAGGCGCCGTGGACGGTTAGCTCAGCCGCAGCCCTAATATCGGCATCTGAGAGCTTCCCCTGTAGCAACGCTTTTTCCGTTTGTGCCGCCCGCACCGGCAATGGAGAGATCGCACCGAGCGAAATACGAGCGCTTGAGAGGCTGCCGCTGTGCCATGTCAGGTTCACCGCGACGGAGGCGTCTGCGAAGTCGCCATCCCAACCGGCTGATTTCTCGAAGCTCTGCTTTTGATCGGAACGCGCACGCGGAATTTCGATGGAGTGGATGATCTCTGTTGGCTTCACCACGGTCTCGCCAGACCAAATGTAGAAGTCTTCCAGAGCCACCCGTCGCTGCCCGCTGATCCCAGCAATCACGACTGTCGCGCCCAACACTGTCAGGATCGGCGCTGCGTCGGCGACACAGGGCGCCGCGCATCGGCCAGCGCCAAGGATTGAGTGGTGTCTGCTGTCGCCTAGGACGGCATAGCACGGGCAAGAGGCTCCGCCAGCCTTGTAGCATTGAGCACCGCTGCGGAAGAACCAACAGCGCTTCTCTTGTGAGAGATCTCCGGCAATCGTCGCGACATTGCGGACTTGCCGTGTCGCGATCCTAGCTAGGCCGTCACACAGCATGGGATGTAGGGCGCGAAGGTCTTCGCGCTCGATGATTTCGGAAATTGTGACTGCTGCGCCGATGGTGATGTGGTCATCATCGATCCGAATGCCGCGCAGTTCCTGAAGGTCGGCTATATCCACCAACACATCTGGATCGTAAATGCCCTGGCGCATGCCGACCTGCAGGTCGGTGCCGCCGGCGATTACTTTGGATTTCCGGTCGGGCTCAGCCAATTGACGAAGGGCGTCGGTTAAATCGTCAGGCCGGACATAGTCGTAGGTGAGCTTTGGCTTGCGCTTCCGGCCAACCGCGGCGCCGACTTTCTTTAGCCCCGGGAACAGCACCTTCGGGTACATCGCCCGAGCGGTGGCGACTTCTAGATTGTAGGGCCGTTTCCAAGATTTCAGCGCCAATGGCTGGTCTTTGGTCCGGGCGTTCAACACATCTGCTGCTGTAATTGGCAGCTTGCTGAACCGAGCACCGGTCGCGTGGGCGACGGCGTTGGCGATGGCGGCGGGCGTTGGGCAGATGGAGTGCTCTCCGCCGGCTTTTGCGCCATAGGGGCCGGTGGGGTCGTTGGTTTCGATGAAGACCGTTTCGATCTCCGGTGTGTCCATGATCCGCGGCGCTTTGTAGGTGATGAGCGAGGCGTTCACCGGCGCGCCCTGGTCAAACACCAGCTCTTCGCGCAGAGCCATCCCGATGCCCTGCACGATACCGCCATGCATTTGGCCTTCAAGCGCCAGCGGGTTGATGACGCGGCCAATATCCTGGACTACGACGACCTTCAGCACCTTTACGTGGCCGGTATCTGGATCGATCTCGACCTCAACCGCCTGTGCGCCAAAGCCGTAGGTGGCGGCGTAGTGGCCATAGCCTGTTGAGGGATCGGGGCGGGGTAGGTCGATGTCGTGGCGATCTTCTACGCGGAAGGGGCCTTCCAGATCGGCGATCTCTGCCAGGGTCAGGCGGCGTTCATTATCGTCTTTGTAGCCGGCGACACCATCTTTGAACGCGATATCCTCTTCGGCCACCTGCCAATGGCGCGCCAGCCTGGCTTTGATTTCAGCGCGGAAGGTTTTTGCGGTCTTGATGGCAGCATTGCCGGTGACGAAGGTAACGCGGGAGGCAGCACTACCCAGGTCTGGCGGCGTTTCGTCGGTATCCATGTGCAGGACGTCGATCAGGTCCGCGTCAATGCCCAACTCCTCCGCAACGAACTGGGCCATGACGGTGTTTTGCGAGGTGCCGCAATCAGCCGATTGAATGCCGACGCGCAGCCGTCCACCTTCGAAAAGGTCGATGGAAACGCAGGCGAAATTGCCCTCGGGATAGAGCACGCCGACGCTGGGGTTGATCATGCCGGAGAAGCCAATGCCGCGGTTAGGCGGCATATCGTTTTTCTTCTCGTCCCAGCCAATGCGGCGTCCGGCTTCCGCCAAGCATTCCGCTAGAGCGCAGGTACCGATATTCCAGCCCATCGGTGTTTGATCGCCGGGCCGGTTGGCAATCGCGATGCGGTATTCCAGCTTGTCGCGACCAAGACGCTCGGCAATCTCGTCAATTTGGCTTTCGATCGCCCAAATGATCTGCGGCGCGCCCATGCCGCGATAGGAACCGCCTGAAACTTTGTTGGTGTAGACCAGCGTGCCGTCAAATCCGGCAGCGCCGACGCGGTAGAGGTTGCAGGTCCGCTGCCGCACACCAGAAATATAGGCCGGCCCCATATGGGTATAGGCGCCGTTATCGACCCAGAACTCTGTATGCCGGGCCAGGATCGTGCCATCGGCAGCAACGGCGGAGCGGACCCGCATTTTCTTGCCGTGGTCGGACTTGCCGCTGAGGAATTCCTCTTGCCGGTTTAACAGGATTTTGACCGGTTTCCCGGCTTTCATCGCCAATTGAGCGGCAATCGCTATCGGCTCCGGCGATTGGGACTTGCCGCCAAAGCCGCCGCCAATCACCACCGAACGGATGTGCACCTGCTCCAACGGCATCTCAAATACGTGCGCCAGCTCTTTGCGGACAAAGAACGGGGCTTGCGATGGTGCCCATATGGAAAGGTCACCGCGCTCGCTATCGAACGAGGCGACGACCCCATTCGTCTCCAGGCAGATCGGTGCGACCGCGCCATGCTCGAACGTGGCATCGAACACATGGGCAGCGTCATCGAAACCTTGCTCGACTTCGCCGAAGGTCGCGACGCTGACCTGGGCGACGTTGCGTTGAAACTTAGGCTTTTGGTGAATTTCCGGCGCGTTCGCCCTGAGAGCCGCCGACATGTCTAGGGCGGGGGGCAGAACCTCGTAGTCCACCTTGATCGCAGCCAACGCCGCCATCGCTTGCGCCAGCGTTTCGGCTGCGACGGCTGCGACTTCCTCACCGACAAAGCGGACTTTGTCTCGTGCCATGGCATAGCGGTCGGCAAAGGCTGGGCCGGCGTTAATATACATCAGGTCGGGGAAGTCGGTGCCGGAGATGGCGGTCACAACGCCGGGCATCGCCAGAGCGCCGGAGACTTCGACCGATCGGATCTTGGCATGCGGGTGA
This sequence comes from uncultured Alphaproteobacteria bacterium, assembly GCA_938084065.1. Taxonomy (GTDB): domain Bacteria; phylum Pseudomonadota; class Alphaproteobacteria; order Bin95; family Bin95; genus JACKII01. The sequence continues at coordinate 15,734 of CALKDI010000372.1, read as the reverse complement.
GGGCTGCGGAGGATCGCACCAAACAGCATGCCAGGCAGCATGAAGTCGTGGGTGTAGATGGCGCGACCGCTGACCTTATCGGGGCCTTCGACCTGTGGCTGTGGATGGCCGATAATCCGAAATTCAGCGTTCATGCTGCCTCTCCAGCCAAGTCTTCTCGGACGATCTCACCGATGGCCTCCAGCAATTTTACATAGCCCGAGCACCGGCAGAGATTGCCCTGGAGGGCGCTTCTGATCTCTGCATCGCTTGGCTGCGGTGTCTCTGCCAACAGAGCGACGACAGACATCAGGACACCCGGCGTGCAAAACCCGCACTGAAACGCTCCGCGCTCCACCAGTTTTTGCTGGATTGGGTGCAAATCATCTGGAGGCCCTAGGCTTTCCACAGTCTTAATCTGGCGGCCACCGGCTCGCCCCAGAGGCACCAGGCATGAACAGACGGCCCGCCCGTCCATGATGACGGTGCAGGCGCCGCATTCCCCATTGCCGCAACCAATTTTGGTGCCGCGCAGGTTCAGGCTATCACGCAGAAAAATCGCTAGCGGCGTCGTCGGGTCGCTATCGGTTTCACAGACTTGGCCGTTCACATGGAATTTGACTTGGCCCACCAAATCAGCCTTCGACCAACGGCACGACGTCTTGAACCAAACGCCGCAAATTGGTTTCGAAGTCATAGAGACCGGTCAGCGCGACGGGCATGCGGAAGCCCATTGTGTCGACGCCAACGTCGCGCAGTGCACGAATGCGTTCGGCGCAATAGTCCGGCGGGCCGGCAATGGCAAAGCGATCCACCATGTCATCGGGGATCGAGCCTTCAGGTAGGCTCAACGAGGCGTCGAACTTGGCGGCGCGGATTTGCGGGAAATGCGCTTGCGACACGCCCATCAAGTCGCGGGTCGCGCGGTTCATACCGTTGATGGCAGAGCCGATCACGGGCCGGCGCAAATGCTCGACTACCGCGGCACGATCTTCCGTAACAATGGTGGCACACCAGGCCAAAACCGAAATGTCATCCATGCTGCGGTTTTGGCTGCGAGCGCCTTCGCCGATCCATTCGACGATTTGCGCCATCACCGCAGGCTCAGCCACATCGCCAACAATGACGCCGTCAGCGTAGGCACCGGCCGCTCTGAAGGCATCGGGATGGGTCGTTGCCAGGAACATTGGGATGCTAGGCGGGTTTTTGATCTCTAGCCCAACGTCATCCAGCTCAAACACGCCATTGGAGATGCTGACCTTCTCGCCTGCAAACAGCGAGCGTAAGGTCTGCATCGTGTCGGAAATGGTGGGAATGAACGGTCCAACTGGTGCGCCGACCCGGTCGCGAATGCGCCGCTTTTCACCAGCGCCCAGGCCCAAGATAAACCCGCCCGGTCGCAGGTCATCCAAAGCGACTGCAGCGCGTGCGATTTGCATCGGGTGGCGCTGAAACGGGTTGGTAATGCCTACGCCCAGAGAGATCTTGTCGGTCCGCGTTGTCAGGTAGGACAGTGCGACGAACGGGTCATACATGAACCCCTGGTCAGGTGCCCAGGCGAGGTCGTAGCCCCACTCTTCGGCCTTGGCGATTGTGTCGCCAAAAGCGCTGAGAGGAGCTGATGGAACCAGTGAAAAGCTATAACGCATCTCTCTGTCAGCCGATCTTCTCTAGACGCTGCCATCCGCGCATCGCGCCGAAGGATTTGAGCATGCCATCGAAATCGCTCTGATGGTGGAAGTGGTAGTCGCCATTACCGAAGCCGGTGGCAACTTCCAAGCAGAAACGCGTAGCCGCCTCCAGCACCATCGGCTGTTGCGTGTTCGTCGCCGACGGATGCGTCTGTGACGCCGTCAACAGCGGCACACCGATCACCGGCGCGGTGGAGAAGATGCTGGGCAGCAACATGCCGCAAATGTGGTGCACGCCAAGCTCATAAGGTGTGACGTCCTGCATCGTGACGGGGAAGACCACCGGGGCCTTGCCGGTTACCATCTCGACAGCGTGCAGGATCGTATCGTGTGGCCGCAGGATAAAGCCTTCCCGGACGGGCGGCGTCACCGCAAAGCCCAGGTGGGAGGCCATTTTGTTGCTCTTGCAGGTCTCCGGCGTCAGGATCGCATCCATGCGCTCATCGACCAGACGCGGGTGTTTCTCACTGCTGGGCAATGGTGAGACGACAAAGGGGTACGGATCGTGCGGTGCCGGATGCGCCGACTGGCAGATGTGCGTGGAGATCAGCACGTCGCCCTGTAGCTGTTGGTTCCGATGATGTTTCCGCGCCAGACCTAACGCACAGGCGAGACCGACCACACAACCATCGGCGTCGGATGAAAGGCCAGGATATTCCCAAGGCAACCGCAGACCGCCGTTCGAGCCGATAATGCCTGTGGTCGGTGCGTCGCCGCCGCTACTCTTGCCGTTCTTGCCAGGGAATAGGATTTTGATGAAATCGGTGTGGCCCAGATCGCTGTCGAACGGCGTGATCTCAACTGTGTGGGGACCATCCGGCAGCATCGCTGCAAACTCCACGGCGCTGTTGCGCGCGTCGTCGAGAAAATCCAGGACATCCATGATTTCGCGTAGCATTAGAAAACCCTTTTCGTCGATGATATCTGCTCTTAAGCATTAACTGATTGCAGGCGGGAATAGAGCATAGAACGACCGCTACGTGAAGGCTCAAGGGACTGGCGCAATAGGCAAAGAATGGCTGGACGGGGCAACACCCATCGCATATCCCGTCTCAATCAATAAATCCGCACGATTGCGCCAAAGAAGAACAGAGAAGAACAGACCATGCCATCCTACATCATCTACGAGACCACCATAACCGATGACGCATGGCGCGCTGAATACGGTCAAAAGGTGGGTCCATTGCTTGCGAAACACGGCGGCAAAGTCATTGTTAGAGACCGCGCGGCAGAGCGTATCGAAGGCAGTCGCGCGCTGCCATCCGTTGTCGTCGTAATCGAATTTCCAACCCGCGAGGCGGCGAAGGCCTGGCACGATGATCCCGAATACAAGCCCTTGCACGAATTGCGAAATACGGGCTCAAGCGCCGAAGTTGTGCTGGTCGATAGCCTGTAACACTATCCGCCGTTAAATTTCCTCATAAATCTGTGTTTCGCTCAAAAAGGTACAACAATGACCAATCCCAGAAATTGGCTGCCGGAAACCGCATTGCACATGGGCATTGGCGACAATCCCGGGGCTGCAACCCGAGTCATTCGGCCCGTACCGAAAGCGGAATGGGAGCAGGTCGCGGCGACGCTCACCCCGCAGGCGCGCGATTGGCTGGGCATCCAAAACTTTGATGCAAGTCCTGGCACGTCTGCCTATGCCCCTGACGACGACGGTCGTCCTGGCGATCTGTGGCTTGGCATATCTAATTCTGGCGTGACCTCTGATTTCGCCGCCCTCGCTGCTCGCGCACCGGAGGGACATTATAAAGTCAGCGATGTTGCGAACCTGGATACGGGCGCAGCCGCGCTCGGGTGGGCGCTCAGCACTTACAAATTCAATCCTGGTGGTGAGAACCGGGCTGCCTCAGCCGTTCTGCATTTGCCAGCGACTTCCGATGTTAGCACCGCCATTAACCGGGCGTCCTCGATTCGCCTGTCGCGCGATCTGGTGAACCTGCCGGCCCAGGACTTAAGTCCAGAGCGGTTTGGCGCGGCGGCCCAGGCCATTGCTGCGCACTTCGGGGCAACGTCCTCCGCAATCGTGGGCGATGCGTTAATCACAGAAGGCTTCCCAGCGATCCACGCCGTCGGTCGGGCAGCCGCGGAGGCGCCGCGTCTGATCGACATCCGCTGGGGCAACCCGGATCACCCGCCGATCACACTTGTCGGCAAAGGCGTTTGTTTCGACACCGGCGGCCTCAACGTCAAGTCGATGGCTGGCATGCGCCATATGAAGCGCGATATGGGCGGTGCGGCCGTCATGCTCGGCCTTGGTGCAATGATTATGAGTGAGCGCTTGCCTGTTCGGCTGCGCATTCTGCTGCCAATCGTGGAGAACGCGATTGCCGGTGATGCCATGCGGCCTGGCGACCTGATCCCTACCCGTGATGGGGCTACCATTGAGGTTGAGAACACCGACTGTGAAGGCCGGATCATCCTTGCCGACGCCTTGACCTACGCAATCGAGGAAAACCCTGAACTGGTGATCGACGTCGCCACCCTTACCGGCTCAGCCAGAACCGCATTCGGCGTTGAAATCCAGGCGCTTTTCGCCTCCAATGACACGCTCGGACGAGCCTTGCAAGATGCTGGTGCCCAAACCAATGATGCCCTCTGGCAAATGCCAATTTGGGCGGGCTACCGTGGCCGAGTGTCAGCGCCAACAGGCGATCTGCTCAACATGGCACCGGGAGGCTATGCAGGCGCCATCACTGCCGCATTGTTCTTGGAGCATTTCGCACGAGACGCGCAGAACTGGGCGCACCTGGATATCTCCGCTTGGAACGACTCCGCGCGCCCCGGCCGCCCCGTTGGTGGTGAGGCGACCGGATTGAGTGCGATTTACGCGTATTTACACCAGCGCTACGGGTGATAGCCGCTGGGCAGGGGCTGGGCATCTGACATGCTATAGAAACCGGGCATGTCTTCTGTTGTAGACAACAAGAGCAGCGGTGTATTGACAGCGTAGCCACTCTAGCCGACGCTCCTTAGTCATACCAAAGGCTAAGAGGAAGCGCCGAATGCCAATTGAATGGAAAGAATCGACCCACAAGGTCGCCGGTACCAATTTGCGGGTGATGGAGGCGGGAAGCAGCTCGCCTACCGTGATACTGCATCATGATATCGGAACATTGGATAAATTACCGTTTTACGAAGCCATGGCGGTAAACAGCCATGTCATTATCCCGACCCATCCCGGTTGGGGGCTGACATCGGAACGGCCGGAATGGATGCGCTCTATCCGCGATATCGCGGCGATGTACCGGATGCATCTGGCCGAGCAGGGCGTGACCAAGGCCAATCTGATAGGCCTTGGCTTCGGCGGCTGGATCGCTGCGGAGATGATGACGATGGCGCCCGCCGATACCGGCAAGGTGGTGCTTGTCGGCGCGATGGGGATGCAGCCGAAGGACGCCTACATCCTGGATATGGCGATTGTCGGCTATCTGGATTACGCCCGCGCGTTCTTCCATGACGAGGCAAAATTCACCGACGTCTATGGTGAGCCCGATGGCGACATGCTGGAGGGCTTTGATATTTGCCGCGAGATGAGTTTCCGCACGGCCTGGAAGCCTTACATGTTCAGCCAGACCCTGCCGAACCTGCTGCAATCAGCGACGAACGAAACGCTGGTGGTTTGGGGCGACGACGACAAAGTCGTGCCGGCCGAATGTGCCGATCTCTTCTGCGCGGCACTGCCAAACGCCCGCAAGGAGGTGGTCGCTGGCTGTGGCCATGCGGTGGATATGGAAAAACCCGACGAACTCGCTGCGCTGGCTAGCGCCTTTCTGAACGCTTGAGCGAAAGGATTTAGAATCATGGATTTATTGTATTTCACCGAGCAGCCGATGTCCGCTTACGACGAGGAAGCTGGCCGTGATTTCGGCGCGACCGCGCTGATGTTCTCGAACAAGCACTTCGATCCGAAGGAAGGCAGTCGCCTCTACAACGAGTTCATCGAGCAGTACAAGCTGGCCGAGGAAGTCGGCATCGATGGCATCATGCTGAACGAGCACCACAACGCGCCGTTTTGCATGCAGGCCAAAGCCAACATCTTTGCGTCGATCCTGGCTGCGGTCACCGAGAAGATGAAGATCGTCATGCTCGGCAATCCGTTGCCGCTGTCGGAAAACCCGGTGCGGTTGGCCGAAGAGCTGGCGATGATCGACATGATCTCCAAAGGCCGCCTTGTGTCCGGCATCGTCCGTGGCGGCGGGCAGGAGCAGTTGGCGGCGGGCGTGAACCCCGCCTACAACCGCGAGCGGTTTGAGGAAGCGCACGAAATCCTCACCCGTGCGTGGACTGAGGAAGGTCCAATCCGGCACGAGGGCAAGCACTACCAGAACCGCGTCATCAACCCCTGGGCGGTGCCGCTGCAAAAGCCCTATCCGCGCATCTGGGTCCCGGGCGTCATCAGCAAGGAGACCATCGTCTGGGCCGCGAAGCAGCGCTATCCCTACGTGGCGCTGAACACCTCGATCGAGGAAACCAAGAAGATTTGGGAATTCTACGACTCGATTGCAGAGGAGGTGGGCTACACCGCCGGGCCGGAAAACCGCGGCTACCTGATCCAGACCCATATTTCCGATACGGAGGAAAAGGCGGAGCAGAATGCCCGCCAGTTCCGCTGGATGCAGGGCGAGTTCACTGGCCTAGCGCACCCGGTCTGGTCGACGCCGTCCGGCTATTCCAGCCCCAGCAATCGCCGCGCTTTCGTCGAGTTTTCGGCAGGTCTGCGCCAAAATCCGCGTGGACGGACCACATTCGAGCAGCAGGTCGCAGACAAGCGCATCATCTTTGGCACACCGGATCAGGTCGTGGCCAAGCTCAAGATCATCCTGGAGCAGACGCGCCCGGGCATCCTGTCTCTCTGGGGCAATGATGGCAAAGTCAGCCAGGAGGACTCACTCACCTGCATCCGCCTGATGGGCGAAGAGGTGTTCCCCGCCATCCGTGAAATTGCCAAAGAACTGGACCTGAAAAGCCCGGACGAAGCGAACGCGCCGGTGCACCTCAAATACTCCACCGACCTGCGCAAACCGGCGGTTGCGGCCGAGTAGGGAACCTAGCTCCGCCCATTCGTTTTTGGCGAATGAGCGGAGCGCTCTAAAATGCTGCGCCGGCTGGCAGCAGCCTCACTCTGCCTTCAAGCGATCCGCGTAGTGCTTGCGCACTTTCTCCACCTTGGGCGTTGCCAGGTGCATGATGTAGGGCTGGTACGGATTGTTGGCCGCGTAATTCTGGTGATAGACCTCGCCGACAAAGAACTCGGTCAGGGGTTCCAGGGTCGTGACGATGGGTTTTTCGAATAGGTTGGCATCGGTCAACTGCTGGATATAGCCCTCCGCCACGGCCTTCTGCTCTAGGTCAGCATAGAAGATAGAGGACCGATACTGCGGGCCGACGTCGTTACCCTGGCGGTTCAGTTGTGTCGCGTCGTGGGCAATGGCGAAGAAGACCTTCAGGATTTCGCCAAAGGTAATTTTCTTCGGGTCGAACGTGACCTCAATCACCTCTGCATGTTCCGTCATGCCGGTGCAGACGGTCTGGTAGTCTGCGGTCGAGGCATCGCCACCAGCGTAGCCAGCGACCACCTTCTCGATGCCATCCAATTGCAGATAGACGGCCTCCACACACCAAAAGCAGCCGCCACCCAGAATGGCCTTTTGCAAAGCGCCATCGGGGCCCGGCGCGATATCTTTCGCAGCGTGAGGAAAGCGGTCTGGTGTGACGGTCTTGGAGCCGAAAATTTCGTCGAGCAGGCGCATGGGTCAGTCTCCTGGCTTGAAGGTCGCGACGCTCCTGGCGATAGGTGGCGACAGCGAGTTATTGCCAATGTGGCGTCTCCGAGCGCGAATGGCTAGAGGCGACTGCTTGCCCTGGTGCGCAAATTCAGGCAGGGATTATCACCAGTTTCATATTGAGGGATTTGCGCCATGGTCAAACGCGGCCGCGAGTTTTTGCACACGCCGGGTCCAACCAACATTCCGGACCGCTTGCTGAACGCTATGCACCGGCCGGCGATGGATTTCGCCAGCCCGGAATTCTCTGCCATGGCAGCCCAGTTGTTTGAGGATATGAGGGGGCTGTTTCAGACCTCGTCACAAGTGTTCCTCTACACCAGCAGTGGCCATGGCGGCTGGGAAGGCGCGTTTGTCAATTGCTTCTCGCCTGGCGATACGGTGCTGTTGCCGGAGATCGGTCGCTTTGGCCGGGTCTGGGGCGATATGGCGGAACGCCTGGGCCTTAAGGTCGTGCGGGTGCCTGGCAGTTGGCGTCATCCGATTGATGCCGCGGTGATTGAGGACGTGCTGACCAAGGATAAGGACCACCTTATCAAGGGCGTTCTGGCGGTGCATGTGGAGACTGCGACCGGTGCTATCTCTGATATGCCGGCGATCCGTCGAGCCATTGACGCTTCGAACCATCCAGCCTTGTTGATTTGCGACGCCATCGCCTCGTTCGGCTGTGTGCCATTGCCGATGGAGGATTGGGGTATCGACGTCGTCATCGCCGCCTCTCAGAAGGGGCTGATGCTGCCGCCGGGCCTGGGCATGTGCGCGGTCAGTGAGAAGGCGTTAGCCGCCAGCTTCGAATCGCGCAGCCAGATGGAGTATTTCAGCTGGCCGCAGCGGCTCAAGACTGAAAGCTACAGCCGGTTCTGCGGCACCGCGCCGGAGCACCTGGTGTTTGGCCTGATTGAGGCGCTAAAAATGCTGGAGGAGGAAGGCATGCCACAGGTCTTCGCTCGGCACACCCGCCTCGCCAATGCCGTGCGCAAAGCCGCGGAGGTTTGGAGCCAAGCCGGCGCGTTGGAGCTGAATATTCTGGCGCCGGACGCCCGCGCCGACAGCCTGACGGTGGTTCGCACGCCGGAGGGTATGACCTCTGACATCATCCGCAGCACGGCGCGCGATACCTTCCACGTTGCCATGGGCGGCGGACTGGGTGATCTGGCCGGGCGGGTGTTCCGCATCGGCCATATGGGTGACCTGAATGAGCCGATGATAATCGGCGCGCTGGGTGGGATCGAGGCTGCGCTGCAGGTCTGTCAGGTGCCTATCGTCAAGGGCGGCGTCGGTGCAGCTGTCGACTATCTGGCATCCACCGCTCAGACCTAAAGCAGAAGGCTCGCCTGATACCGATGGCCATTACCAGTTTCGAAGAGCTACTGGCACCGACGCCAGTCGAATCCTTTCTGCGCGATACCAAGGGCCGCAAATGGCTGCATACGCCGGCACCTGCTGACCGTGTGGAGGGGCTGTTCGCATGGGCGGAGCTGAGCCAGTTGCTCAATATGGAGGTCTGGAACCACCAGAACCTGCGATTGGTGCAGGATACCCAGCCGGTGCCGCCGCAGGCCTATTGCCGCCAGCGAGTCGATCGGTCAGGCCAGCGCCAGTTCGTGCCGGACCCCGTGCAGGTGCAACAGCATCTGGCCCGTGGTGCCAGTCTGGTGTTGAACGAGATCGAGACGCTGGTGCCGGGTATTCTCCGCATCATCAACGCATTCACTGAGGGGCTGGGGGCCAAGAGTTCCGCCAACGCCTATGTCTCGCAGCAGAATCATCAGGCGTTTGATACGCATTACGACAAGACGGACGTCTTTGCCCTGCAGGTCTTTGGCCAGAAGCGCTGGCGGGTCTATGAAGGTCAGATCGAGGCACCAGTGATCCACGCCCGCTTTGCTGGCATGCCCAAGGATGTTGTGCAGCGGCACCGAGGCAAGGTGCAGCGCGAAGTGGTGATGAACACGGGCGACCTGCTCTATCTGCCGCGCGGGCGGTTTCACGATGCGCTGGCGACGGACGGGCCGTCGATCCATCTGTCGTTCGCAGTGAGTGAGCCCAAGGGCTTGGATTACCTGCAGATGGTGATGGACGAGGCCGTGGGTGATCCGGCGTTCCGTAGGGATTTACCGTTAGCCGAGGCTGATTTGGCAGCGCATTTCGATATGCTGGCCGACCGTCTGCGCGACGTCGCCAGGGCTCAATCCAGCAAAGATCGCGGTAAAGCCTTGCGCAAAGCCTTTGTGCCGCCGCGTGCCAATTTCGATATCGCACCGAGTAAAAAATGACCCAACTGCCTGACCTGACCGACCCAGGGTTGTATGACCACTGGGCCGATGACGTTGTCCGTTTTTGCGATACTGACCAAGCCGGCCACGTGAACAACGTCGCTATCGCTGCCTATGTCGAGACCGGGCGCCTGATGTTTGATCGCGAGGTCATCGGCGGCATCGCGCAAGCACTCGAGGGCGAGGTTTTTCGTGCCATCCTGGCCAACCTGACCGTCAACTACCTGGCGGAGAGCTTTTGGCCGGGCAAGGTGCGGATTGGCTCTCGGCTGATCAAAGTCGGCAACTCCTCGCTAACCACAGCACACGGAGTGTTCCGTGACACCAACTGCATCGCCAGCAGCACTTGCGTGATGGTGAACCGCGCCGATGGCCGAAGCGCGCCGATTGGCCCGCAAATGCGCGAGCGGTTGGCGGTGCTGCTGCCTTAGGGATGCTGCGCGCGGTTTTGAGTCTCCGCCGCCGATCTCATTCAATTCCCCTTGTCCCGGACTTGATCCGGGATCCATGCCTGAGACGCTCCTACAGGGCGCGAGCTTTGTGGTTGGCTCTCAGGCATGGGCCCTGAAACAAGTTCAGGGAGGAGGTGGTGGAGAGTGTTTTTGCTTGGGTGGCGGTAGGAAGGACACCACGCCCATAGCCAAAGCCGCACCCGTAAGCACCAAGAAACCAGCCTGATAAGAGTCGGTCACCGCCAGCAGGCCAGAAAGCATCGGCGGGCCGATGACTGAGCCGAGGAAGGTGATCACCATAACGCCGCCGGTGGCCTCGCTGACCTTACCCTCCGGCGATTGACGGGCAGTCTCCGCCAGGAAGACGCCATTCCAGCCGATTGAGGTGGCGCCGATGGCGACTCCCAACGCTGCGACCAGCGCAAACGGCCAATCGAGGCTGACGGTTAGGATCAGCGCGGTGCTAGCTGCCATGCCAAACCCTAGACCGCCCAGCACCCAGCGGGCTGACATTCGGTCAGCGACCCAGCCCCAGCCGACGCGACCAGCAACCGCCGCGATGTTGGCGATGGCCAGGACGCTGCCGGCGGCGGCGAGGCTCATGCCAACCACTTGGTTCAGATAGACCACAAGGAAAGATGCAACACCCAGTTGCACGCCGGAAAATACCAGCGAACTCAGCGCCATGCGTCGCAAGCCGGGGTGCGCCGCAACCAATCCCAACGGAGCGAGTACCGTCCGCAATCGAAACGGCGTGCCCTCGCCGCGCACCTGATCCAGGCGGTTGCGGAAGAGTTGCGAACCCAGGCCGACCATTGCGACTATGGCGGCAGAGACCAACACCGCCGCGCGCCAGTCGGCGAATAGCACGACCGCAGGCAGCAGCAGGCCGGCCAGGCCATAGCCGATGGGGACGCACGTCTGCTTGATCGAAAACACCAGCCCTAGGCGGTGGCCAGGCACAATTCGCGCCAGAAGGAACGAGCCCGCCGGGTTCATCGGCCCATAGCCTGCTCCCACCAATAGCGCGGCGACGGGCAGCAACCAAGACTCCGCCGGTAGCAGACAGAGCAAGCCAGCGATGTTTGCCACCGACGCCCACTGACACATGCGCACCGCCCCGATTCGCGGCGAAAGACCTGCGGTCAGGAGGGTGACAATCGCAGAGCCGAGAAAGGCCAGGCCCGTGTAAACCCCGATCAGCCCTGCCGATACCTCAAAACTCTCAGCCGCGCGCACGGCAATAACTGGCAGTGTCAGATAGGCCAGCGACGACCCGGCCTGCATCGCCGTCATGACGATGACAGCCAGCCAGTAGCCGCGCTCTGGAAGGGGGTGGGTCAATCCGGACTGCCGTTGGCTGCGTAAGGTAGGGGTAGGCCCAATTGCGTTTCGCGCCTCTGCCCTGCATACTGGGGTTTCCCATAGTTCTCTAGCGAAAAGGGTCTCGCGACCGATGGCTGGTAACGGTTTCCGCTTCCCCAAAATGGCTTTCCCGGACGATGTGGAGGATTTGCGCCACGACATACGTGGTTTTCTGCGGGCGGAGCGCGCCAATGGCGGGTTCAAGCCGATGGCGGATTGCTGGGGCTCTGGGTTGAGTCCGGAGTTTAGCCGCAAGTTGGGGCAGCGCGGCTATCTGGCCGTGACGTGGCCCAAGCAATACGGCGGGCAGGAAAAGACCATGCTGCACCGCTATGTGATTACCGAGGAATTGGTGTCAGCCGGCGCTCCTGTCGCGGCCCACTGGGTCGCCGACCGTCAGAGCGGACCGTTGATCCTGCGCTATGGCACAGAGACGCAGAAGACAGACATCCTGCCGCGCATCGCTGGCGGTGAATGCTTTTTCGCCATTGGCATGAGCGAGCCGGGCTCTGGCTCCGATCTGGCCAGTGTGCGGACGCGGGCGGAGAAAGTTGATGGCGGTTGGAAGATTAATGGCGCCAAGATTTGGTCTTCGAACGCGCAGATCTGCCACTACATGATCGCGTTGGTGCGGACGACGCCAGTGGAGGACGGGAAGAAGCACCAGGGTCTCTCGCAATTCCTGGTGGATCTCTCGACGCCCGGCATCACCATTCGCGGCATCAAGAACATCGCGAACGAGAGCCATTTCAACGAGACCGTGTTTGAGAACGTGTTCGTCCCCGACGACGCCATGCTTGGCAATGAGGGTGACGGCTGGAAGCAGGTGACCAGCGAACTGGCCATTGAACGCGCCGGGCCCGAGCGGTTCCTGTCGACTACGATTATCCTGGAAGAGGCCGTCCGCGCGATGGCGGAGACCGACGACTCGCGTATTCAGCTGGCATTCGGCCAGTTGGTGGCGCGGCTGCGCACGTTGCGACGTATGTCTTTGGGTGTGTCGGCGCTGCTGCAAGAAGGCTCATCGCCGGAGACGGAGGCGGCTCTGGTTAAAGAAGTGGGCACGCGTTTTGAGCGCGAGATTATTGAGGGCGTTCGCGCTGTCGCGCCCAGCGGACCGAAAACGCAGGGCATGAGTGACTATCAGTCGGTGCTGCGCGACGGCATCCTGCATATCCCGTCCAGCACGATCCGCGGCGGCACGAATGAGGTGCTGAAGGGGATTGTGGCGCGGCAGTTAGGGCTTCGGTAGCTTTCATCGTCGTCATTGCGAGGCCCCCGAAGGGCAACGAAGCAACCTAGGGGAAACAGCGTGAGGCCCCTGGGTTGCGTCGCCCGTTTCGTGGACTTGCAATGACGAGGGATGTGATGAAGGCCATGTACTGAAATTGTACTTGGGGCGGTTCTAACCCCGCGTCAAAATTAGCGCCCCGCCTCTACCGACCTGGGCGGTGAAGCCGTCCGGCACGACGGTCGTGGTTTGATCTTCGACGATCAACGCCGGCCCTTGCACTAGAGCGTTGCCTAGGCTCTCCCGTCGCCACACATCTGCCTCGACGAAGGCTTGGGCGTTGCTGTCGAACAGGCGGCGGCTGCCGATGGGCTCGCCGGGCGTGGTGGAGGCCTCGGTCGCGGCTACTTGTGACGGCACTGCCGGTGATGCAATCGTTAGCGTCCAGGTCAGGATTTCTGGCTTCTGGCCGGGTACGGTTTGGCCGTAGAGGGCGCGGTAGGTGTCTTCGAACGCAGCGCGCAGGATATCGGAATCGTCTGGGGTCAGATCGCGGGCGGGCAGGGGCACGGTGATCTCGTGGCCCTGGCCGACATAGCGCATGAAGGCCATGCGGGTTTCGCTAAGCTCCGCATCCGGCGCGCCCTGGCGGACGATGGCGGTTGCCTCGGCGCGCATCGTTGCCAGCAGGTCGTTGGCCAAGGCGGCGTCGAAGCCGTCGAGGCGCATATAGCGGCTGCGCACCACTTCATAACTGATCGGCGCGCGCAGGAAACCCACGGCTGAGCCGACACCTGCTCCCGCCGGCACGATCACCTGGGAGAGGTTGAGCTTCTCCGCCAGACGGGCGGCGTGCAGGGGAGCGGCTCCACCGAAGGCAATCATGGCACGGGCGGCGATGTCTTTGCCCCACTCCACCGCATGTACGCGGGCGGCGTTGGCCATGTTCTCGTCGACGATCTCGGCCACAGCGAAGGCCGCCAGCGGCGCGTCCATGCCGAGCGGTTGGCCGATGGTGCGCTGCAGGGCCTCGCTGGCCATCTCTGGCGCGAGAGCGACGGAGCCGCCGGCGAACGCTGCCGGGTCGATTTTTCCCAACACCAGGTCCGCGTCGGTCACCGCGGCTCGCTCGCCGCCTTGGTTATAGCAAGCGGGGCCTGGTTGAGAGCCAGCGCTCTCTGGCCCGACCGCGACGCGGCCGAGCGCATCGACGGAGGCGATGGAGCCGCCGCCGGCGCCGATCTCAACCATCTCGATAGCTGGGATCTTCACCGGCAGGCCAGAGCCCTTCAGGTTGCGGTAGGCCCGTGCCACCTCGAATGTGCGGGTGGACAGCGGTTGGTAGTCGTCGATCAGGCAGATTTTCGCTGTGGTGCCGCCCATATCATAGCTGACGACACGATCCAGCCCCAGTTCCTCAGCAATGCGCGCTGCCAGGATCGCGCCGCCTGCCGGGCCGCTTTCGACCAGTCGGATTGGGAATTTCACAGCCGTTGCGAGATCGGTTAGACCGCCGCCGGATGTCATAAGCAGGAAGGGGCAGGCGAAGCCCTGGGCCTTGAGTTGCTGATCTAGTGCCGTCAGGTATCCGGCCATGCGTGGTTGGACATAGGCATTAGCGCAGGTGGTGGATTGGCGCTCGTACTCGCGGATTTCCGGTGCGACCTCGCTGGAAAGGGAGATTGCCAGCGAAGGAAAGCTTGCCTGGATCAGGTCGCGCACCCGCTCCTCATGCGCCGGGTTGGCGTAGGCGTGCAGCAACCCGACCGCCAGCGCCTCAATCTCGTGCTTTTCGATCAGGGGAAAGAGGGCCGCGACGGAGGCCTCGTCCAAAGGCACCAGCGGCTGGCCGTGGACGTTGAGCCGCTCGCCCACAGGCCAGCGCAGATAGCGGGGCACCAAGGGCGCGGGGCGGTCGATGTTGATGTCGTACTGTTCGAAGCGGTTTTCCAGCGCCATCTCCACTGCATCGCGATGGCCATCGGTGGTGATGAGGGCGGTCTTGGCGCCTTTGCGCTCGATCAGGGCGTTGGTGGCGAGTGTGGTGCCGTGGATCAGCAGGCCGACTTGGGCCGGTTGCAGGCCCGCTTCCGCCATGGCCTTGGCGATACCGTCGAGCACGCCCTGCTCCGGCGCGCTCTGCGTGGTCAGCACCTTGGTGGTGAATTGGCGGTCCCCGTGCTCAAGCACAACATCGGTGAACGTGCCGCCGATATCGACGGCGAGGCGGGCTTGAGAGCTGGTCATGGGAAGGCTTTGCAGGAAACGGGCGAGGCTCAGCGGAACATGAACGGAATTGTGGCAATCAACAAGACTGCGAGGCTCCAGTTGATGATGCGGCGCACCTTGGGTCGCTGGAAAAGCCGGGCTATGCCGACGCCGAACAGGGTCCACACGACCAGGCAGGGCCAGGCGATAGCAAATGCTATAGCGCCGAGAACCAATGCCTCGGTCGCGGCACCTTCCATCGGGGGGATCATGGTCGCCGCGGTCAGCGCCATCACCCAGCCCTTGGGGTTCATGAACTGAAAGCCGAAGGCCTCAATGAACCGAAGGGGACGGGCACCTTCGGCTGCGGTCGGTGCCGCGGCGTTGGCGATGCGCCATGCGAGATAGACCAGATAGCCGGTGCCAAACACCGCCAGCCCGATCCGTGCCTCTGGCCATGCCACGAACACCGCACCCAACCCGAGGCCGCTGAGCAGCAGCAGGATCGGAAAGCCGAACGCAATGCCGGATATATGCGGCCAGGTGCGGGCGAGGCCGAAATTCATGCCGCTGGCGGTCAGCATGGCGTTGTTTGGGCCGGGCGTGGCGGTCATGACGAACACGTACCAAGCGACCGGGCCGAGCAGCAGCAGGGTTTCGGAAAGCATCGGGCCTCGCACGCCGCCGGCAAGGGGGATGACATCGCCCACAGGCTGGGGCAATGTCGGCAGGTCATCCTA
>CALKDI010000371.1 GCA_938084065.1 uncultured Alphaproteobacteria bacterium | reverse complement strand
GCCCTAAAGCGCCTTCAGAGACACTCAGAGAGCGGTCTGAACCCCAATCCCGTGCCTAATCGGCATATCCAGGCGAAAGTCGATGATTTTAAGAAAATTTGGATATCTCACCAACCCTCGCCGAGTTTTCACACGGTCTGTTGCCTTTATGTTCTTTTATTGCAATGCGCCTTGAACGCGGGCGTGTCGCGTTGACTCTTAGGGATGGGGCACCACCTCTGCACCATCGTACGAAAGCTGGAGCGTTTGAGGTTTGCGGATAGTCAGGTGGATCGGACGTGGCCTGTTGGCGGTTCTGGTAGCGGTGCTGTTAGCGGCTGCCGGCCTGACCCTGTGGCTGCGCACATCCCTGCCGCAAATGGAAGGAGAGCGGGCTCTGGTGGGCCTGACGGCGCCGGTGACGGTGGCCCGCGACCAGTATGGTATTCCCCATATCCGGGCTGAATCCTGGCCGGATGCTCATCGGGCCTTGGGGTTCCTGCATGCCCAAGACCGACTGTTTCAAATGGAAATGACCCGCCGTATCGCTCGGGGGCGGTTGGCGGAGATTGCGGGCAGCAGTGTGCTGAGCTTGGATCGGCGCATGCGCACATTCGGCCTGGCAGCGTTGGCGGAGGCTGGTGCGGCGGCCTTGCCAGCAGACGTGAAGGTCTTGTTTAACGCCTATGCTGAGGGGGTTAACGACTTCCTGCGCACCCGCTCTGGCGCGCTGCCACCAGAATTTCTGGCGTTCCCTGACGCCTTGGAGCCGTGGACGCCAGCGGATTCTTTGCTCTGGCTTAAGCTGATGAGCCTGCAACTGACCGCGGATTGGAGCAGTGAATTGCAGCGGGCAGCGCTGGCCAATGTGCTGACGCCAGAGCAAATCGCAGAGCTCTATCCGCAATGGGAGGGGGCGATCACCCTGGGCGCGGTTGCATCACCTGCCGCGGTGCAACAGGCGTTGGCGATTGCTGGCGTGGTGCAGCCAGGGGCAGGATCCAACCTCTGGGCCTATAGCGGTGCTGGGACCGATACCGGAAAGCCCATCCTGGCGAATGACCCACACCTGGGTTTCAGCGTGCCGAATGCTTGGTATCTGGTGCGAATGGAAACGCCGGACGGCGTGCGGGTTGGCGGCAGTGCGCCAGCATTTCCGCTGTTGGTGCTGGGCCATAACGGCAAAACGGCCTGGGCGCTGACCAATGCTTATGGTGACACCTCGGACGTGTTCGTTGAGCGGGTCGATGCGAGCGATCCCAGCCGCTATCTCAGCCCCGATGGCCCGCGGCCATTCCAGACACGGCAGGAGACGATTGCCGTGCGGTTCGGCGAGCCAGAGATTCTGACCGTCCGCCAAACCCGCCACGGCCCCGTCGTCTCCGATGTGCCGGGACGTGGCGTAGCACCTGCGCTGGAGGAGGGCAGCGTGCTGGCGCTGGCACACACGGCTTTGCTACCGGGCGATAGCACGGCGGCGGCGCTGCTGGAGGCACAGCAATCAGATACGGTTGCAGGTTTTATGGAGGCATTGCGGGCCGTGGCGTCGCCGCAGCAGAACATAGCGGTGGCCGATATCTCTGGCGATATAGGCCTGATTGCACCCGCCTTGGTGCCGATCCGCAAACAGCCGAGCGGCCTGCTGCCGGTTCCCGGCTGGGATGGCAGCCATGACTGGGCAGGCTTTATCCCCTTCGATGAGTTGACGCAGGTGGTCAATCCGGCGAGTGGCCGGCTGATTAACGCGAACAACCGGCTGGTAGGCCCGGACTATCCGCACGACCTGGGCCATGCCTGGGCACCGCCCTTTCGCGCGGAGGCAATAGCGGCTGCGCTGGACGAGGTCACACCACACACGGTTGCAGCGTCGGTGGCCGTGCAGTCCGCAACGAACTCTTTAACCGCGCCAAAGCTGATGGCGGGTATTGCCTGGGATCAGATCGAGGGCGCCTTGCCTGCCGAACTTTTGGCCGCAATGAAGACTTGGGACGGTCAGATGCTGGCGCACCGACCGGAGCCACTGGTCTACTACGCCTGGCTGCGGGCAATGGTTCGCGGTGTCTATGCCGATGAGCTGGGTGGGCAGTTCGACGCTATCAACACCGACGATGCTGCCCGCTTGCTGCACACGCTTACCCGCATGCCGCATTGGTGTGATGACCAGACGACGGCTGCGGCGGAGGATTGCGCGGTGGTGCAGCGCGCGGCGTTCGTTTCTGCTTATGCCCTGCTGCAGGACCGCTTCGGGAAGGATTGGCGGGCCTGGCGCTGGGGTGACGCGCATCAGGCGCGGTTCCGGCATATGCTATTCGGGTTTATTCCGGTGCTGCGGGACGTGTTCGACGTATCGACGGCCCATGGCGGCAGCCGTGATACGCCGAATGCTGGCTATGTCAGTTTCAGCGACAACAATCTTTTCCAACAGGTCCATGGCGCAAGCTTCCGGGCGGTGTACGATTTGGCCGACTTGAACCGCTCACGTTTCATTCAGGCGGTGGGCCAGTCTGGCAATGTTTTCTCAAGCCATTACGCAGATTTGCTGCCGCTCTGGGCTCAGGGTGAGACGGTGACGTTGGCACCCATGGCCGGCGAGGCACAGCACGTGTTGCGGCTTGTGCCAGCCGGTACAGAGGGAGACAGGTGATGACAGGACACATGCAGGGGCAGACCGTAATGGTCACCGGCGCCACCGACGGCATCGGTCTGGTCACGGCCCGAGAGTTGGCCGCGTTGGGTGCCAGAGTGCTGCTGGTCGGGCGGAATGAACAGAAGGGCCAGCGGGCGTTGGCCGACATCTGGCAGGCGGTCAAAGGCGCGAACCTGGCGTTTCATCGGGCCGACCTCAGCCTGATGAGCGAGGTTCGGCGGCTGGCGCACACGATTGCCGAGACCGAGGCGCAACTGGACGTGTTGGTCAATAATGCTGGCGGTCTGTTCCAGCATCGCCAGGAAACCGCGGAAGGCTTTGAGCGCACTTTTGCCTTGAACCACCTCAACTATTTCCTGTTGACCAACCTGCTGCTGACCAAGCTGCGTGAAGCACAGGCGGGGCGGATCGTCAATGTTGCCAGCCGGGCGCATGAGGGCGGGCGGCTGGACTTTGACGACCTTCAATCGGCGCGGAATTATAAGGGTTGGCCGGCTTATCGCGCCTCAAAACTGGTGAATATTTTGTTCACGCGCGCGCTCGCCAAGCGGCTGCAGGGTACTAGCGTCACGGCAAACGCCTTGCATCCGGGCTTTGTGCGTACGGCCTTTGGCGGCGGCAACCCGCTGGTGTTTCGGCTGGCGGTGCGGGCGGCGATGATGGTGCTGGCGATCAGTGTGGAAGAGGGGGCAAAGACGTCGATCTATCTGGCCTCGTCGCCGGATGTGGCTGGTGAGAGCGGCGGCTATTACGCCAAATCCCGCCTCACCGAACCGTCTGCCGCCGCGCGCGATGACGCGGCAGCAGAACGGCTCTGGCAGGTCAGTGAGGCGATGGTGGCCGGGCTGGCGGGCTGATAAAGCCGCTACTTTTTCTGCCAGCGACCATTGATTTGCAGAAAGGTTCCGGCTGGAACTTGCTTGTAGATGCGCTGGCCAATCACGGTCTCAACCTGTTTTAGGCTGGTGCCAGTGCGGCCGGCGATGGACTGGTACTCGGCCCGGCGACCAGCATTGACCTTGTTCACCAATGCGCTGACGTCTCCTGTCGGTTTGCCGATAGGGGCGACATAGCCTTGCGGTGTCTCGCCGATAAGGCCGCGGCTACGGGCCTCGCTCAAATCCAGGGCCAGCGCTGGTGCGGCGGTTAACAGAACAAGCAGAGCCAATACATAGCGCATCAGAACAGATCCTTTCGGTCGCGCAGCAAGTCCTCGACCTCGCGCTCGATCTTTACCCGAACCTCGCGTTCGATTTTGACATTCAGATTGATGACAATTGGCTTGTCGGGGGCCTTCAACTGCACGGACGGTTGGCAGGCCAACAATGTCAGCGCCAGCAGCAGACCGAGGCAAGAAGATGTCAGGAGCCGTCTTCGGACCATGTGAAACTCGATATGTTAGCCGCGTCATCGACCGCATCACTCATAATCTGCCGCATCGGGCCTTCCACATTGATATTGATCTCAATAGGGAAGCGATCAAGGGTAACGCCACCATGGGTTAAGGGACGGGCGCTTTCGCCCGCGATGTGCAACAAGATCTGCAGTTCTTCGGAGTCGCGCTCGTCCAGGTCAATGGAGACCTTGTCATAGCGGAAATCTTTCAGTGCCTGAACCAGCAGATCGGTTGCTTGATTGGCCTTTTCCAGCGCACCGCCAACGCCGGCGGCACTGTAGCGGATGCGGCCAGGTTTTGCGGTTTCCAGCCGGGCGCCTTGCACCAGCATCTCTCCACCCTTGGCAACGATGGGGATGCGGCCGGCCAATTCGCCCTCCGCCGTTAGTTCTCCAAAATCGGCGAAGGCTAGGATTTGCGCCAGGTCAATGCCGCTAACCTTCAGCACGGTGCTGAACCCTAGGGTTTTGGGGTCTAGGCGTAAGGGGGCGGCGCTGACCCTGCCGCCGAACAAGTCAAACTGTTGCAAGTGCAGGCGGATATCATCGAGGGAACGCAGGTCTAACGAGACTTCCCCCAACGTCAGTGGCACACCGACATCCAGCCTGCCGATGGTAATTTTTTGCGGCCCATCCGTTACAGGTGGTACCACGCTGGCGAGATGTACCACGGCGCTGGCATTGCGCAGTGAGAGCTCCGCCGTCGTCAAACGCTCGAACGACATGGCCAGTTTGCCGTTTTGGGTCAGTCCGCGGGGGCTCCAGCGCGCATTGGCATCAAGGGTGATCTGCGCGTTTGCGTCGAGTATCAGGCCTCGGGCGCTAGGAAACAGGTCCGCCGGTTGCAAAACATTGGGTAGAAACAGCATTGGCGCGCGGAATTCTGCTGATCCGATGCCGTTGGTCAGATTGTGTTGGCCCTTGACGGTAAAGGCGATACGTCTGCGCAGATCCGAGAGCCGGCCTTTCAAGTTTAGCCGTTGGCCTTTGCCGGTGATGTCTAGTTGAAGTTGCAGTGGGACCATGAAAGGTTTGCGCACAGCGTGGCGGATGCGGCCGATGTTGAGGCGTCCGGCCTGCTGGTTTTTGGCCAAGTCAATTTTGACATCTACCGTGATTTTGTCCGCACTCAGCGGCACCTGCGGCGCAGTAATTGTGCCATTGGTGATCCGCAAGCGCACGGCATCTGGAGCGATGTCCGCCTGTAATCCACCAAACACAAACTTTGCTGGGTGCTTGACGGTGCCCGCCTTGCGAGCATTAAAAGATCCTCCGAACCGGGCGAAGGCTAGCGCGCCGGAGATGTCACCGGTTGCTAGGTCCATGCGCAGCCGATGCTGGCGACCGTCTGCCAGTTGTAAGGTGGTCGGGCGGGTCATGCGGATGGTCTGGCCAGTCAATCCCAGCAGCCGCGCTCGCCCGCCGGGTTTCAGATCGATATTGAGTTGATCTTGATCCCAATCCAAGGCGATTTTGGTATCCAGATCGGCCTGGGCAAAGCTGATCGTCGGCGCTGGAGAGCCGCCGGTGCGGGCTGAAAGGGTGACGTCGGCCTGGGCGCTTCCAGGCCTCGCGCTCAGGTTTTCCAGCACCACTTCCCCGCTGGCTCGCATCGCACCGACTTCAGTGTCGACCAGGCGCAGCGTCATGGCTTTACTGGTAAGGTGTGGTGCGGTGCCGGCAGGACGGTCTAAGGCGATTGGCCCCTCTGCGACCAGGGCAAAAGCGGGATTCCCCAGGCGCATCGCCAGCTGGCTCTCAATCCTCAGGCTGCCGTCCGGGTTGGGTAACAGCGTGATCTCTGGGCTGCCCAGCGTCGGGCCGCCATAGGCGACGAACACGGGGTCTTTCAGCAATGGCGCCAGCGCCGGCGGCAGGCGGCTGCGAATAGCATCGGACAGGGCAAGGTCGGTGATGCGGACGCCGTTGGGCATTCGGATGTTAGCGACGTTCTCTCCTGCTTTGGCGACGATGCGTCCGGCTATTTGCGCCATGGCTACATCGTCACCCCAACGTACACCGCTGAGTGCCAGGGTTGCATAGCCCTTGGTCTTGGCTGTCGTTAAAAGGTTGGCGGCAGATGCTACGAGCGTGTTTGCCGGCGTTTCAACGGACAGGGCTATGGTGGCTTTGCCTTCGCCGTGAACCGGGTGGCCAAATGCGCGAGCCATGGCGGTAAGCCAACCGATCTGCAACACGCCCTGTACGGACAGCTTGTCCATCCGACCGCGAGCCAAGCGAAGGTTCAAGGGCTTGGGTTGCTCGGCAGTTGCCAATGTTGCGACCAGGTCTGATACAGTGCCGCGGATGGAAGCCTTAGGTTGACCGACTGACCAGCCGGCCCCGCTGGCCGTATCCGCTTGAAAATTCGCGGCGATTGATGGCTCGCGGGAGGCGGGGACAGTGACATAGGCCTGTAATTGTACCGCGTCGAGTGCCACTCCATCCGACATTCGAATGCGTGGGGAATGCCATTGGACCTCGCCTGCTGTGTCCGCGCCGACTTCCGCAGCTATCTGGATCGGGCCTGTGGTTCGGACAGTAGGGCTGTTTAACCCCAATGCGCCGGCCAATGTGATCCGCCAGCTATTGGCGGGCAAAGGCGTCGCTTCGAGGTTGTCCATGGTCAATTTTAGGGTATTGGCATCCTGTTGAACGGATAGTTCGCCGGACACTTCAACAGAACCGCTGAATTCTGCCTTAGCGGAGGCTTTCGCCGTCAGCATGCCGCCTGGGGATTGCAAGGTTATGGTCGCGTCCCGCACGGTGAGGTGGCGCAATGGGAATGCCATCGGGCTGGCGGGTTTATCGGTCTGCTCAGTGCCGATTGGTAGCCCTTCAATGGAGAGCTTTCCGGCGGCATCTATTGAAGCTTGAAGGGTTGCGTCTTCGACGATGACAGCGTCGACGTTGCCCCTAAATACCTCGAGTCCGTCGAACGTCACAATGACACGGGCTGCCCGCACAGCCGGGCTAAGCTGGACGTCCCGCAGAATAATCCGCTCCGTGTTGATCGACTCCAAAGTTGCCTGGCCCTCAGACAACCCTAATGCCCGCAGAGCCGGGTGCACCAGGAATTGCGCCCAGCTCTGACTCCAGGCGGGATCGGGCGCTAGCCAGAGGATGGCTAGCAAAAGCGCTGGAACAATCCTGGCTTTGGCCCGATCCATTATGGTCTTCGCTGTGATTTAGACCAGCGGCATAACCTCCGCCGCAAAGTGCTTCATCCGGTCCAGCATTTCGGAGCGGGAGTTGGCGGTTAGATTGACCATCATGGTCTGTGCCCCGGCCTCAGCAAAGGCGCGGGCGTCGCCGGCTCGTTGTTCGGCCGTGCCCGTCATGGCGATGCGCTGGCCGTCCAGCATCTGCGCAGTCTCAGAATGGTAGGGGCTGTTGTAGGCGAGGCCGACGGCTGCTGGATCACGACCTGCCTCGGCCACGGCCTGTTGCACCCGCTGGGCGCGGTCGCGGTAGGCATCGGCGGATGCCAAGCGGAATTTCGGGTTGGACGCGAACGGGTACCAGACATCGCCCACCGCCGCGACCCGGCGCATCGCCGGGCCGCTCTCGCCGCCGATCCACAGTGGGGGGTGCGGGCTTTGCACGGGCTTGGGATCGAAGATGATATCGCGGAACTTCACGAACTCGCCGTCATAGGACGGATTTTCCATGGTCCAGAGCGCCTTCATCGCGCCGATATATTCGTTGGTCACCTGGCCGCGTTTCTCGAACGGTGCGATGCCCAGCGCCTCAAACTCCTCACGCATCCAGCCAGTGCCGCAGCCGATGGAGACGCGGCCGCCGGACAGCACGTCCATGGTTGCAATCGACTTGGCCATGAACAGCGGGTTGCGGTGCGGGATGACGACGACGGAGGTCAGCAGGCGCAGCGTGGTGGTGGCGGCGCAGAGCCAGGCCATCAGCGTGAACTGCTCCATACAATCGCCGCCGCCGCCCTGGGTCCAGGGGAATTCGCCGTCATCGGCATAGGGGTATTTGGCGTCGATCGAGCGCGGGCAGAGGATGTGGTCGGAGACTGTCATATAGCCAAAGCCCAACCGCTCTGCCGCCTGGGCGATGGCGCGAAGGTCTTCGGGATTGGCCATGGGGCCGCGGAAGGGCGCGCTGAGTCCGAATTGCATGGGTATGTTTCCTGACTATTGGTTGTTGGGCTGCTGGTTTTTGGGCGTGAGTTCTGGTTTCCAGCCGACTTGGGCGGCAAGCGCGGTAAACTCTCCACGATAGGCTGCGGCGTCTGCTGCCGGGCCGATTCCGATGGTGCGTAGGTAGCCGCAGTCCCCAAAACGCAGGGTCTGGACGACGATCACCTGCTGGCCGGCCATCGCGCCGGTCGCCTCATTGATGATACCGGTATCGTTGCCGATTGGGCCGTCATAGGTGGTGGTGATGGCCAGATCCTGGACGCGGCGCAGACTTGCCAGCGCCCGATTGGCGAAGGCGTGCGGATCGTCTTTGCCGTCGTCGCAATGGGTGGCATCCGAGGCGCTGACAACGAACATCGGCTGACGGTTGGTCTCGCCAGTATAGGCTGGTTCAGTCAACAGCACGGTGCTGGCGGACAATGCCCGTTGGAAGCGGAAGCGCTCCGTCTCACCCATGGTGAAGGGCAGGTTAGTGCCGGGGTTGCTGCGTTTGGCTGCGATGCGGATCGACGCCAGTACGGCCTCAATCTTGGCCATGCGATCTGGCTGGGCCAGCAGCGTTGGCATCTGTGCCGTTACCAGTAGCGCGACTTGCGGTGCGCCGATCAACAGCATCCACTTTTCAACCCATTGGCCTTCCAGTTGTTGGCGGCCTCGACCGATCATGGCCTTGTGTCCGCCCTGCTGAATGTCTTTGATCGTATCCAGCAAGATCTTCTTTTTCGCCAAGACGTCGGAGTTTGCCCGCATGTCGTTGGCTACGGTACCGAACGCATTTGCCGGCAATTCCGTCACCTGGATTGTGGCTAGGCCATCAGGCCAGGCCACGCCGGTGAACTGGCGGCTTTCCTCAAAGCCATCTGGCAGGTCGATGGTTGCGTAACTGCCAACCAAATGCACGGGGGCGGCTATTGCGCCCGCGGGGAGAACGGCCAGTGCTAGCCATACCAGGATCAATTTGAGTGATGATCTCAAAATTACATCTCCGAGACTTTGCCGCGAACGGCACGGGTTTGGCCACGGAAGATGGCGATTTGCTTGCCGTTCTGGTCCACCACCTCAACATCCCACGTGGTGTTGCGCCCGGCGATGGCTGCGGGCTTGGCTGTTGCTGTCAGCACGTCGCCCAACTGGCCCGGTGCCAGAAAGCTGATCTGGGCTGACTGAGCCAGGTTCGGGGTGTCGCTGGAATTGCTGGCATAGGCCATGGTGGTATCGGCAAGGGAGAACGTATATCCGCCGTGACACACGTTCAGGCCCTGGACGTGAACCTGCTTCACGGTCAGCGACATGACGCAATGGGCCGGGCCAATCTCTTGCAATTCAATGCCGAGAAATCGGGCGGCCTCATCGCGAGCCATCATCACTTCGGCGGTGGTTTCGGCGATTTGTTGGGGGGTGGGTTCGCTCATATCTGCCCTTAGACCTGTGGAGTGGATTGCATGGAGGGGCGGGCGTTGAAGCCCTCAAACCACGCGGCCAGTGCCGGACGACCGTTGCGCCAGCCCCAATCTGGGAAGCGGAACTCCAGATAGCCGAGGGCGCAGCCAAAGGTGATGGCGGCTGCGTCCAGGCCTGTCATCGCGCCCAAGTCTTTTTCCATCGCATCCAGGATGGAATTGATCTTGGCAGACTGGCCGTCGATCCACTCCTGCCATTGCTTGTCCGCTGGGCGCAGCGCCGTTTCGAACCGGACCAGCAACGCGGCATCAATCAGGCCCTCCGCATAGCTTTCGCGGCTCTGCATCGCCCAGTCGCCGGCGGGATACAGCGAGCCGCCAGCCAGGTCGTTCAGATAGCGCATGATGATGCGGGAATCGAACAGCACCTGACCGTTATCGAGTTCCAGCGCCGGCACTTTGATGCCGGGGTTCTTGGCCGCGACGTCTTTGTTGGGGGCAATCGGGGATACGCCCGTGACCTCCAAATGGACCTTGTCGCCCAGCCCCAATTCGGCGGCGGCAACACGGACTTTGCGGACATAGGGAGAGCTGGTTGGGCCGTAAAGTTTCATGGCGTTAGCATCCTTGGAAGCTGGGCAATTAAGTTGGTCGTCGCAGTGAGCCCAAGGGCTAGCCCGGAATGGTGGCCTGCATAGAAGGCCGGGCGTTAAACGTCTTGAACCATTTGGCTAGGCCCGGGTGGTTGTCGCGCCAGCCCCAATCGCCAAAGCGGAAATCCAGATAGCCCAGCCCACAAGCCGTGCCGATGGCAGCGGCGTCCAGGCTACCCAAATTGCCGACCTCTTTCTCCAACGCATCCAGGGCGTTGTCGATCTTGCGCGCCTGCAGGGCGATGAAGTCTTTTGACTGTAATTCTGCGGGCCTTGTGACTTCGCCACGGCTCAGCAGGGAGGCGTCGATCATGCCCTCAGCTATGGACTCGCGGCGCTGCATCGCCCAGTCGCTGGCCGGATAGAGGCTGCCGCCGCCTGCCTCGTTGAGATAGCGCAGAATGATGCGGGAATCGTAGAGGTGGGTGCCGTCATCCAACTCCAGCGTTGGAACGCGTACAGCCGGGTTCATGGCCGCCAACGGTGTATTCGGGTCAGCGCCATAGGTCGGCATCGGCGCTTCTTCGATCCGGTCGGCAATACCCAGTTCACGGGCAGCAACACGGCACTTGCGGACGTAAGGCGACGAGGCGCCACCATAGAGTTTCATCATGTCAGGTTTCCTCAGGGTTTGGTGTTTCCGTGGAAAGCCACAAGGCACAATCTCCTAAAGTTGATGACCCAAAACCGCCCAGGGCGGCGGTAGGGGCTTGTCGTCTCTGGTGCGACCGTGGCTTTCTGGTAGGAATAAGTCTTAGCAGGGCCTGCGCGCGCGCGAAACGGCCAAGGTTCATCAGAGAGGTTCCGCAAATGACAGACCGCCTGTTCGAAGGGCTGTTGGTGCTGGATATTGCCAGCTTTATCGCAGCACCCGTCGCCACCACCTTCCTGGCCGACTACGGTGCGGAGGTGATCAAGGTCGAATCGCCCGCCGGCGATGGCTTGCGCGCGCTGCACAACGGCTCTGGCATGCCGGATACCGGCGGCCGCGACTTTGCCTGGATGATCGACAACCGCTCGAAGAAAGGTTTGTGCCTGGATCTGGTCGCGCCGGAGGGGCAGGAAATCCTGCGCAAGCTGGTGGCGAAGGCCGATGTGCTGGTCACGAACTTTCCCTTCCCCGTCCGCCGCAAACTGAACCTGACGTATGAGGATCTGGCGCCGCTGAACGACCGCCTGATCTATGCCAGCCTCACGGCCTATGGCGAGGAAGGGCCAGAGTCGGACCGCACTGGCTTTGATTCGACTGCGCTGTATGCCCGCACCGGCATGATGGACATGA
This sequence comes from uncultured Alphaproteobacteria bacterium, assembly GCA_938084065.1. Lineage (GTDB taxonomy): Bacteria > Pseudomonadota > Alphaproteobacteria > Bin95 > Bin95 > JACKII01. The sequence goes on along the minus strand of CALKDI010000371.1, from coordinate 112 downwards.
TGCGTACGCCAGGGTCTGCGCCGGTACGCTCGCTGCCCGGTATGGGAGATCACCCGACGGGTACGGCGCTGTTCGGCGCGATTATGACCGGCCTCTATCGCCGCGAGAAGAC
>CALKDI010000370.1 GCA_938084065.1 uncultured Alphaproteobacteria bacterium | reverse complement strand
CTTCGAAAAATCGCCCTCAACCTCATCAAGCAGCACTCAACTGCCAAGATATCCCTCAAGGCCAGGCGCAAAAAGGCCGCCTGGGACGACCAATATATGACCCAAATCATCTCCGGAAAATTTCATGCGTAAGCCCTGGGTTGAGTGTAGCTCGCCGAAACTAACCGTTAGGAGAGAAAAAATGCGTGGATTAGCGTTAACGATAGCAGCAATGGTCATGGCAGCTTCGTCTGCATATGCTGGTCCGCTGGCCCCAGTGTCTGAGGAAAGCGGCTTGCTCTCACGGGGCACCACTGCTGGCCCGGTGGCAGTCGGTGACACCGTCACTATAGGTAGTATTATCCCAAACTTTGGCGTTTCAGAGTTTGAAGGTGTGACTGCGGTCGCAGACCTCGTGGACCTAGTGATTGATGTTGGTGATGGTACCCTTAACAACGGTACGCAATTGAGCATGACCTATGACCGAGCCGGTGTTTTGGTCCCCGCGTTCTTGCCTAATGCATCTGAGACAGGGACGTTGGTTGCCACAATCACCTCCACCACGCTTGCTGAGGTGGAGTCTCAGGTTACCGGTGCAATTACCCAGTTTATTTGGAGAATGTCCGGTACGTTGCTCTTCTCCGACGGTGGCGGAGTGTATGATGACGATATCGTCGGCTCTTGGAATCTCCTGTCAGTATTCGCTGCGGATAACGACCTGATTACGGTTACCCTGGCCGTCGGTACCGGCGAAAGCGCGATTATTACCACCACGCCGGAACCGGCGATTGTGGGCTTGATCGGCGCTGGCCTGTTGGGCCTTGGGTTCGCGGCACGTCGCCGGACCTAACAGCCTCTCCTGACGTTTCGTTGTTTGCGAATGGCGGTTCCCTTTGGTGGGAGCCGCCGTTTTGCGTTTAGGACAGGCCGATTTTGTGCTGGCTGATAGGGTAAGACCTGCGTAGGCTTTCCTCCTTAGGTTTGCTCTATAGAGGATGCGACATGCCCCGTTTCGATGGAAAAATTGCCCTGATCACCGGCGGTGCGTCCGGCATTGGCCGCGCCACCGCCCGCGCGTTTGCCGAGGAGGGGGCCTGGGTCGCGATCGCTGACATCAATACGGAGGACGGTCAAGCGGCCGCCGCCGAGCTGGGGCCGTCAGGATTCTTTACACCCTTGGATGTGACGAGCGAGGCATCTTGGCAAGATGCGCTGGCAGCGGTGAAGGCGCGGTTCGGCGGGCTCAATGTCCTGGTGAACGCAGCTGGCATATCGCCTGGCGACACCATCGAGAATGCGAGCCTTGAGCATTGGCACAAAGTGCACGCGATCTGCCTGGACGGCGTTTTTCTGGGTTGTAAACACGGCGTGCCGTTGATCCATGCTTCAGGCGGGGGCGCAATCGTGAATATCTCCAGCGTCGCCGGGCTGATCGGCGTGCCAACTCTAGCGTCCTACTCGTCGGCGAAGGCAGGCGTGCGGAACCTCTCCAAGAGCATCGCGCTGCATTGCGCACGAGAGGGCTATGCGATCCGCTGCAATTCTATCCATCCTGGCTCTGTGAACACGCCTATCCTGAAGCAGGTGCATGGCGGTGTGATTGAAGAACGCCACATCCAAAGGCGCGCGAAAGTTGTGCCTATGGGCCGGATTGGCCAACCGGAAGAGATTGCCAAGCCGATCCTGTTCCTGGCGTCGGACGATGCCAGCTTTATCACGGGCGCGGAACTGGTGGTTGATGGTGGGTTCACGGCCCGCTAGCCGCTCACGTGCTCCGTCAACGCATGCCCCATAAAGATAGTCTGAAGAGGAATTCCCATGCCCAATCGTCCTGGCCGTATTGACGGCAAGGTTGCGCTCATCACTGGTGGTGCGTCGGGGCTCGGCAAAGCCACCGCGGAGTTGTTTGTCGCCGAGGGCGGGCGCGTGGTGATCGCGGATATCAATGCCGCCGCCGGCCAGTCGCTGGCGGAATCATTGGGCGATGACGCGGCCTTTGTGCACTTGGATGTGACGGACGAAGCTAGCTGGATCGCGGCAGTGTCTGCGGTTAAGGAGGCTTTCGGCAACTTGCACATCCTGGTGCAAAGTGCCGGCATCGCGTTGACAGCCTCGGTTGTCGACACGTCGCTGGAGGATTGGCGGCGGGTGCATGCGATTGACCTGGACGGCGTGTTCCTCGGCTGTAAGCACGCGATCCCAGTGATTGCGGATTCGGGCGGTGGGTCTATCGTCAATATCTCGTCGATTGCCGGTGTGATCGCTGGCCACAACATGGCGGCTTATAACTCGGCCAAAGCGGGCGTGCGGCATTTGTCGAAGTCAGTGGCGCTGCACTGCGCGCGAAAGGGGCTGAACATCCGCTGTAACTCCGTGCACCCGACCTTCATCGATACGCCGATCCTGGATGAACATCGCGACCGGTTCGGGGCGGATGAAGCGTTGTCGAAACTAGGCCGGCAGATACCGATGGGCCGTGTGGGCAAGCCCTTGGAGGTCGCCTACGGCATCCTGTATCTGGCATCCGACGAGTCGAGCTACACCACGGGTTCTGAGCTGTTTGTGGATGGCGGTATCGCCGCGATGTGATGCGGCGTCTTGGCTAGGACTGACGTTATTGCAAATAATTCGCATTCGCAATAACGTCAGAAGATTATCCTTTGTGGAGAAAAGTTTCCATGGTTCGCCTATCCCAATTGACCGCTGCGATGCTGGGGCTTGCCGCCTGCCTGGGCGCTGGCACTAACGCCCAAGCGGGTGAGGTCAACGTCTACAGCTATCGCCAGCCATTCCTCGTCCAGCCCTTGTTCGACGCCTTCACGGCTGAGACCGGCCATACCGTCAACATGGTTTTTGCCCAGAAAGGCCTGATTGAGCGGGCGCAGCAGGAAGGGCGTCTGAGCCCGATGGACGTGCTGCTAACCGTCGATATCGGCCGTCTGTCTCAGGCCAAGGAGGCCGGCATTACGGCGGCGGTGAATGACCCGATGATCAACGCCGCCATCCCTGCGCAGTATCGCGAGCCAGATGGTCATTGGATCGGCCTGACCAGCCGCATCCGAGTGATCTACGCGGCCAAGGGCCGTGTGCCGGATGCCAAGACCCTGACCTACGAGGCATTGGCGGACCCGAAATACAAGGGCCGCATCTGCACGCGCTCTGGCAAACATGTCTACCAAATCGGCCTGGTGGCCTCGATGATCAACCATCATGGGGTTGAGGGTGCTGAGACATGGCTTGCGGGCTTGCGGGATAACCTCGCGCGTAAGCCGTCTGGCAATGACCGTTCGCAGGTCAAGGCTGTTTGGCAGGGCCAGTGTGATCTGGCGCTGGGCAACCACTACTACTACCTGAAAATGCTCGCGGAACCGGAGCAGCGGGCCTGGGCAGAAGGCGTTGAGGTGATCTTCCCCAACCAGAATGATCGGGGCGTCCACGCGAATATCAGCGGCATGTCACTGGCGGCGCATGCGCCGGATAAGGCTGCTGCGTTGGAGCTGATGCGGTTCCTTGTTAGCCAGAAAGCGCAAGAGATCTATGCCAACGCCAATGGAGAATACCCGTTGCGTGTTGGTGCTGCGTGGTCTCCGGCATTGACGACGCTGGGTCAGTTCAAGATCGATCCGCTATCGTTGCAGGCGATCTCTGACCAGCGCGGCGAGGCGGTGTTGATGACGGATCGGGTGCGCTACGATCACTGATGGGCGTGCTGGGCGCTAGCCGTCAGGCTGCGAGTGCACGTGCGATGGCTTTGCGGGTCATCTCAACCCGGTCGCCGCCCCAAAACAGCTCCTCGCCAACCACGAAAGTTGGGACGCCGAACACGCCCATTGCTTCCGCATCCCTCAGGGTCTGGGTATAGCGCTGGGCGCCTTCGCCGGTCAGAAATGCGCCGAAGTCTGCTGCTTTGGGGGCGCCAGCGTTCCGCAAGACAGTGGTAATCGCTGCGATATCCTCGATATCCAGATCGCGTTTGAAGAAGCGCTCGAATACCTCATCGTGGTAGGCGTCGAACACGCCCTGGTCCTGGGCAAACAGCGCGCCGATGTGAGACGTCTGGCTGTTAAAGATTTTCTGCGGGCCATAGACGATCAAACCGCGCTCGTTGGCGATGCGCCGGGCGTCCATGTAAGAATATTTAACCCGCCGCCATTGATGCGCATTACGGGTTTCGACGGCCCCCAGGTAGTCAGGAATCACCAGGGTATAGGGTAGCCAGTCGAGCCGCAGCCCAAACTCCGATGCCAAAGCGCGGGCGTCGTCCTTGGCAAGATAGGCGTAGGGGCTTTTGTAATCGAAATAGACGGTCAGATGGTCGATGGTCATGCGGTGCCTCTAGACCTTGGTTGATGTGACATTCCGCGAGTGCGAAAAATTATGGTGCGGTGCAACATCGTAGATGTTGGAGCCTACGCTCGAACGTATCAGCAGCGCATCCTTTGTCGCTAGCTTAGCGTACCTTTGGATTCGTGTCCCGGCTCTGCTCGGATTTATTCGGGTGTGCCAGCATACCAACGGAGGAACTTTTCCATGAACCATGTTGCAATCGTTACAGGCGGTACCCGCGGTATTGGCCGGGCCGTTTGTGAGGAGTTGAAGGCGGCGGGAATCGGGGTGGCAGCCAACTATGGCGGCAATGATGATGCGGCGGCGAAATTCCACGCCGAAACCGGCATTCCGGTCTATAAATTTGACGTGTCAGACTATGACGCGTGCCAGGCAGGCGTTGCCAAAGTGGTGGCCGAGCTGGGGCCGGTTGATATTCTGGTGAATAATGCCGGCATCACCCGCGACGCGACGATTATGAAAATGACTCGTGCCGATTGGGACGCGGTCGTTGATACCAATCTGGGCTCTTGTTTTAACATGGTGCATGCGGTTTGGGCTGGCATGTGCGAACGCAATTTTGGCCGAATCGTCAACGTCGGTTCGATTAACGGCCAAGGTGGGCAGTATGGCCAGGTGAATTATGCTGCCGCGAAGTCTGGCATCCACGGCTTCACCAAGGCCCTGGCACAGGAGGGCGCGCGGTATCACATCTCGGTCAACGCGCTGGCCCCTGGCTATGTCGATACGGACATGGTTGCGGCGGTGCCGGAGCGCGTGCTGGAGAAGATCATTAACAATATCCCTATGCGCCGGCTGGGCACCGCACACGATATTGCGCGGGGTGTGCTGTTCCTGTGTGGTGAGGATGCGGATTTTGTGACGGGCTCTACGCTGTCGATCAATGGCGGTCAGCATATGTACTAACCGCGGCTGTTCCGGGCGACCTTGCTTTTTGGGGAGGCGAACGTTAGAGCACTGGCTGCCCCATTGCGGTCGGAAAACCGCACCGAGTTGGCCGGAAAGGACCGCAGGCGATGGCTGGCGATGCTGCGCCTCCAGTGACGAGCGGTGACACCGCAGAGATGATCCTCAGCAATGGCCTTGGCTTGTTGCAGAGCGGCGGTGTCGTTGTGGCCATTCTCTTGGCGATGTCCGTGTTTGCGCTGGCTGTTATTCTGGCCAAATTCCTGCAGTTTCGCGCTGCTGGCCTGGGCGACCGCTTGGCCGCCGCCGAGGCGTTGTCGCTCTATCGTGCCGGCCAAGTTGAGCCGGCACAGAAACGTGCTCTGGCCTCACGTCATCCGGCGGCGCAGGCCTTAGTCCGGGTGTTTAATGGGCGGCAACGCGGTCTGAATGATGCGATCGTCCGCGAGGAGGTCGCGCGGTATGGCAATCAGGCTCTGGAAGCTTTGCGCTCGTGGATGCGACCCCTGGAGGTTATCGCGAGCCTTGCGCCTTTGTTGGGCTTGTTTGGCACAGTCCTTGGCATGATCTCGGCCTTCCGAGAATTGGAGGCGGCGGGCAATCAGGTCAATCCTGCAATACTATCTGGTGGAATTTGGGAGGCTTTGCTGACAACGGCAGTTGGTCTCGCCGTTGCCATTCCCACGGTTGCGGCACTGAACTGGCTGGAGCGCCAGATAGAGCGCACGGCGCATGAGATGGAGGACGTCGTCTCCGGTGCCTTTACCCAGGATCTCAGCCCGCAACAGGGGAGGGGAGAGCATGAACAGTCTACCGGCAATGCCGCTGTTCCGCGTTCTCCCTAATTCGCGCCGACGGGCACTGATCAGCCTGACGCCGCTGATCGATATGGTGTTCATCCTAATGGTATTTTTCATGCTGGCATCGTCGTTCCAGACCTGGCGCGCAATTGCGGTGACGGCTTCGCAGAGCAGTGGTAGTGGGGCAGGGCAGAAAGGCGTGCTGTTGGTTCAGGTGCGCCAGGACGGGCTGCGCCTTGGCAGCCAGCCAATGGCTCTGGAAGTGATTGCCGACCAAGTGGGGCGCAAGCTGGCTGAGAACCCTGGCCAAAGAGTGCTGGTGGAGCCCGCTGCGGGCGTGCCATTGCAGGCAGCGGTCGAAGTTCTGGACCGCCTGGCCGGAGTTGGTGTCTCGAACCTGTCGTTGACGGGGGCGCCGGGACGATGAGGCAGGGCGGTCGACCGATCTTTCGGCAATCCAATAGGCGCCGCTCGGACGACGATGCGCGCATTCTGCCCCTGATCAATGTTGTGTTCTTGTTGCTGGTCTTTTTCATGGTCGCAGGCCATATCGCAGCGAGCGATCTATTCCCCGTTCACCCGCCTTCATCGGAGAGTGGCAAGCCACCTGTGACATCGGACGTGACAATCCTGTTGGGTGCCAATGGGCGGTTGGCGGTTGATGGAGTGGCGGTTGCAACCGCTGACCTTGCTGCCGCGGTGACTGCTGTTCTGGCCAGTTCGCCGGATGTTGCTGTCCGCTTGAAGGCCGATGCTGCGGTTGAAGCAATTCAGGCTGTGCGGGTGCTGGATGAATTGCGGCTGGCGGGTGTGAAGCGGGTCCAAATGCTGACTCAGGCGAGGCGCTGATGCAGATCGCCGGCTGGCATTGGCTCGCGGCATCGGTCGCCGCTGTGG
>CALKDI010000369.1 GCA_938084065.1 uncultured Alphaproteobacteria bacterium | reverse complement strand
GCCACTCATCAATGGGCGGGGCGTAGGGGAAGTTGGGGTCGCCCTCGGCCAGGAATTCTTCATAGGTTTTTTCGCCCAGCAATTCGCCTTCGCCGGTGAATTCCGGGTCGTCCACGTCGATGACGACGATATCTCTGCCAATCTGCTCCAGCGCATCTTTCACCGTGGCGGAAAACTCGCGGTCGGTGATGAGGACGTCGGCCTCTGCATGGTTCAGCGAGAAGGCGATGACGGCTGCGTCCAGGCGGGTGTTCAGCGTGTTTAGCACCGCACCGGTCATGGGAACGCCATAGTGGCATTCCAGCATCTCCGGTGTGTTGGCCAGCATGACCGAGACCGTGTTGCCCATGCCATACCCACGGCGGGAAAGCGCGCCGGCGAGGCGGTGGGCGCGGTCGTGCAGCTCCTTATACGTACGCCGCAATGGGCCATGGATGACGGCGGTATGGTTCGGATAGACCCAGGCAGAGCGCTGCATGAAGGACAGCGGCGTCAGCGGTTCGTAGTTGGCAGACGTCTTGTCCAGATGGGTCTCATACGGGTTGGCGCCTTTGAGGGGCTGTGCCATGGCTGTCGAACCTCGTCGCGTGGGAGGGAAATCTGTTGTGGCGGACTTTAGCGCCTCCGCCCGGCTCGGCAAGGTGTGCGAAGGGCGGAGGGCTGCGCCAAAGCCTTCTCGGCCTGCCGCCCCCTTGGTTAGTTCCGAATAAGTCCACCTGGCAACGCGCCAGTTGGCTCGCCATTGCGCAAAGTTTCAACGCCAGCGCAGAAGGTGTGGCGATAGCCATCTGCCCGTTGCACCAGACGTTTGCCACCAGCCGGCAGGTCGTAGATCACCTCCGGCATTTGAACCTGTAGGGCGTCAAAGTCGATCAAGTTCAGGTCGGCTCGCATGCCGGGTGCAATCACGCCGCGGTCGTTCAAACCATAGGTTTGGGCGGTGTCTTGTGTCTGCTTTTTGACCAGGAATTCCAGCGGCAAGCCCTCGCCACGGGTGCGGTCGCGGCCCCAATGGGTGAGCAGGGTTGTCGGGCTGGAGCTATCGCAGATCAATCCCACGTGTGCGCCGGCGTCGGCCAACCCGCAAACGCAATTCGGATGGCTCAGCATCGTGCGGACAATGTCGAGATTGCCATCGCAATAGTTCTCGAACGGGTGGAGCAGCAGTTGTTTGCCGTCACGCTGCATCAGCAGCTCAAGCGCCAGGTCAAAGGGGTCGCGACCCGCGGCACGGGCTTGCGCGGCGACGGCGGCATCGGGTGCGGGCTCGTAGTTCAAGGCGGGGCTATTGCCATCGCCCAGCATGAAGGCTCGTTCCAAGGCCCTAGCCATCCATTTGGTGTGACCGTCCTCGCCACGCTCGGCCCAGAGGCGATGGCGGAGGTCCGCGTCTTGGGCAAGTCGTGCGTATCGCTCTGCGGGCGAGAGATCGCTCATTGCCTTCCAGGCCGGATGGCTAACAAAGGGATGAACTGTTGTTTCCAGGCCCATCAACAAGCCAATCGGGCGAGAGCCAACCTGGCCGGTGACCGTCAGGCCCAAGGCGTTTGCCTGCTCAATATGGTCCAGGGTCTCGCGCCAGAGATCAGGCGCATTATCCACCTGCAGCAGCAAAACGGAGAGCGGTCGGCCGGAAAGCTCCGCCGCTTCGCGCAGGTTGGCGAAGTCGCCGGCGCCGAAGTCGCTGTTGACTTGCAGCACACCACGCCCGGCGCGTTTCATGGCAAGCGCCAATCCCGCCAGCTCTGGCTCCGCTGCTGTCAGAGTGGGTGTGTAGCGGCCGTCGGCAGCTTTGTGCTTGACCGTACGCGACGTGGTAAAGCCAAGTGCGCCGGCAGCGAGCGACTCTTCTAACAGCTGGCCCATGGTCTCGATTTCGGCATCTGTTGGGGCTGCGTCGTGGTCAGCACCGCGCTCGCCCATGACGAAAAAGCGGAGGGCGGCGTGCGGGACTTGTGCGCCGATATCCATGATGCGGGGCATTGCGGCCAGCGCGTCTAGATACTCGGGGAAACTCTGCCAGGTGAAGTCGATGCCTTCGGCCAGCGCAGTCTCCGGGATGTCCTCTACGCCTTCCATCAGGTTAATCAGGTAGGGTTCACTGCCCCGGCGGACCGGTGCAAAGCCAACGCCGCAATTGCCGAACACCGCCGTGGTAACGCCATGCCAGGAAGACGGCGTCATATAGGGGTCCCAGGTGGCCTGGCCGTCATAGTGCGTGTGGATGTCGACCCACCCAGGGGTGAGCAGCAGGCCATCGGCGTCGATCTCTCGTCGGGCCGGGCCAAGGTTGGACCCCACATCGGCAATTTTTGATCCATCGACCGCGACATCAGCAATGCGCCGAGCCGCTCCGGTACCATCGATCAGGGTGGCGTTGCGAATGACAAGATCGTGCATAGAGATGGCTCCTCCGGGTGCGGATCAACGGTGCTGGTTCCAGTATCAATCAAACTGAGTCAGATGATCTCTGAGTGTTGTGCCTGTGTATTCTTCTCGCACCAGGCCGCGTTTCCGCAAGATGGGCACGACCTTGTCGACGAAATCTTCGATTGCGCCGGGCGAGGAGATTGGCGTCAACATGAAGCCGTCACCGCCGGCTGTCCGCATGAATTCTTCCATTTGGTCCGCCACGCTCTTTGGCGTACCCACCATCTGCGCCAGGCTGACACTCTGACCGTGGCGGCGCGCGACCTCTGCCAGGGTCATCGGACGGCCGTCGAAATCCACATAGCGGGTGCGCATGCGTTGCAATTCCGGCTCGTTCCGCTCCAGCATGATGGTGTCGTCGGGGAACTGGCTGAGGTCGAAGTCCAGGTGGGCTGAAAGGATGGCCTTACCGCCCTCCACCGTCACCAGGTCGTTATGCTCCTGCTGCTTTTTCTTGGCGTCGGCCTCGGTCCTGCCAATAATTGGCTGAATGCCGAACAGAATTTTGCAACCGTTTGGATCGCGGCCGAGTTCCCGCATTTGGTCTTTGATCGACCGCAGATACTCGCCAGCATCTTCGGCCCGCGGCTGAATCGCAAAAATGGCGTCGGAATATTTAGCGGCAAAGTCTCGACCCTTAGCCGAAGTCCCGGCCTGGATGATCGCCGGTCCATTCTGGGGCGAACGGACCACGTTCAGCGGCCCGCGGCTTTTGAAAAAATCGCCCTCGAAATTGATGCGGTGCACTTTGTCTGGATCGGCGAAGACGGCGTTCTTGGCATCCATCACCACCGCGTCTTCGTCCCAGGAGTTCCAGAGCGCCTTGCAGACCTGGATGAACTCATGCGCCCGGTCATAGCGCAGGTCAGAGGGCAGACGGTCGGCACCATAATTGTTGTCGAGGTTCGAGTTGATGCTGGTCACCACGTTCCAGCCCGCCCGCCCGTCGGTCAGGTGGTCCAGTGTCGCAAACAGGCGGGCGACGTAATAGGGATGGGAGTGGCTGACGCTGAAGGTTGCCGCAACGCCCACATGCTTGGTTGCTGCCGCCATGTAGGAGAGCAGCGGCACCGGATCATGCTCCGGCGCTTGCACCGCGTTGCGGAGTGACGGGCCCATGTCGCCAGCATAGGTATCGGCGATGTAGTTGAGGTCGGCGAAGAACACCATGTCGAACCCGCCGCGCTCACACACCTGCGCGATGTGCTGATACAGCTCCGGCTTGCGCCAGTCGAAGTTTTTATGGTCGGTCTTTGGGTGCCGCCACATGCCCAGCGAATGATAGGTCGGGCCATGCACCAAGAACTGGGCGAGGTGGAAGGGTTTCAGTGCAGATTTAGCCATGTTTTCGGTTCTTCCGCCGCTCCAGTTGCATCATGGCGAGGCCCGACCCTACCACCAGCACGGTGCCGGCGATGATGAAGGCATCGGGAATATCGCCCCAGATGCCGAAGCCTAGCACGACGCCCCATAACAGCGAAAAGTAGCGAAACGGCGCTACCGTCGCACCCTCTGCCAGATGGAAGGCGCTGATGGTCAGATAGTGCGCCATGCCGGCCATGCTGCCGGCGGCAAAGAAGGCTGCGACCTGCCACCATTCCGGGATGGGTGTGCTGCCGGATAGAAAGAACGCGCCGCCGATGGTGCCGGCAATCTGGGTGTAGAGCAGCAGCGTCGTCGAACTGTCATGCCCGGCCAGCTTGCGCGTGACCGTATCGCGGATCGAGGACAGCATCGCGGCAGCCAGCGGCCAGAGCATCAGCCAGTCGATACCACCGGGGTTGGGGCGCACCATAATCAGCACGCCGATAAAGCCGACCCAGACAATCACCCAGCGGGCGCGACCTACCCGCTCGCCTAGAAATGGGCCTTGCAGCACGGCCACGAACAGCGGAGCGGCGAACAGCACGGCCATGGCATCAGCCAGCGGTAGCTTGGAGAATGCGGTGACAATCACCAGGCTGGTGAAAAAGCCCAGCACGGCCCGAATCCATACGAGCCCACGCTTCTTGGCCTTCACCTTGCGCCAACCGCCCTCGCGATGGACCAGCACAGCCAGCAGCGCGAACGAGCACGCGCCGCGGATCGCCATGACCTCGCCCGGTGAATAGTCGACCGTCAGCAGCTTAGTGATGGCGTCCTGCGTCGCCAACAGCATGGTGCCGATGATCATGTAGAGGATGCCGCGACTGACCGGTGTCATGAACTAGGCGCCTCGCCTTCCGGCCATGCGGGGGCGTCGGCTTGGTAGTCGAGCCAACCCACATCATTCGAGGTCCAGATGTGTAGGCTGGGCCGTGCACCAGGGTCGGTATCCAACACGCCGAGCCGCAGGATGACGTGCGCCTGTCCCTGACGCTCCGCCATCAAATGCGCGCCGCAATTGCCGCAGAAATGCCGGGTCTTGCCGGGCGATGACTCGTAATGGCGCAGCGTGTCTTCACCCTTGGTCCAGGCGAAATCCGCGCGGTCCACGCGGGCGGTGGTGGCGAAAGGCGCGCTGTGAGTTTTGCGACAAGTCGCGCAGTGGCAATGCACGATCGGCCCGGAGAGCTGACGCACGGAGAATGCGACGGCGCCACAATGGCAACTGCCTTTGATCATCGACGGTCCTTCAGAGATAAGGCAGACTGGCGGCACAGCCTGAGGGCTAATTTCAGTTCAGAGCATAAGAGAGGTATCACGATGAGCGAAACGCTAAATGGCTTCGGCCCGCTGGTTTCCACAGAATGGCTGGCGGCAAACCTCAATAATCCCAACGTGCGTGTGCTGGATTGTACTGTCACCCTGCATCCTCTGCCAGGTGGCGACATGCGGGCGGAGACCGGACTGCCAGCATTTGAGGAAGCGCACATTCCTGGCGCAGGCTTTGCCGACTTGATCCAGGCGTTGAGCGATACCTCCAGTCCGCTGCGCTTTACACTGCCCAGCGCCGAGGCGTTTGCGGCGGCGTTGGGCGGTTTGGGGATTGGCCAGGAGACGCATGTAGTCCTCTACGCCGATGTGGCGCATTGGGCGACGCGGCTGTGGTGGATGCTGCGCCATTACGGTTTTGACAATGCCGCAATCCTGGATGGCGGCCTGCATGCCTGGAAAGCCGAGGGACGAGCGTTGGAGACCGGCACGGCCAAGCCCGTTGTCGCGCAGTCTCTGACCCTAACCCATGACCGTGGCCTGTTCTGTGATATGGCAGAGGTGAAAGATGCGATGGGCAGGCCGGATACCGTCACCATCAACGCCCTTTTGCCAGAGCAGCACGCTGGCAGCGGCGGCAGCCATTATGGCCGACCTGGGCGTATCCCAGGCAGCGTCTGCGTGCCTGCGCGAAACCTGATCGATCCAGCAACTCGGCGCTTTCGCCCACGGGCAGAATTGTGGAACCAGTTCGAGGCCGTCGGCAGCCTCTCGAAAGACAGGGTTATCGCCTATTGTGGTGGGGGTATCGCGGCCAGTGGCGACGCGTTCGTCCTGCACCTGCTGGGACAAGACAACGTGCAGGTCTACGACGCCAGCCTGCAGGAGTGGGCAAGGAGCGACCTGCCAATGGATTTGGGATAGCTCTTCGCACCCGATAGGTTCGAGAGGCCAAGCATTTCGGTGCATTGGATCACAAGAGGAACGAAACAGGCAGACGGCAGCGTTATTCCGCCGGGTGTTTGGCCAGGAACTCCAGCACGATGCGGTTGAAGGCTTCCGGCTGCTCCAGGTTCACCAGATGGCCGGCATCGGGCAGGACGTGGTATTCGCTGCCGGCAATCGCCGCATGCATGCGCTCACCGATGTCAGTGGTCGTCAGCTTGTCGGCACTGCCGAACACCAGGCAGGTGGGCACGCGCACCGCTGGCAGGTCCACCTGCTGGTCGTAGAGCACGGTGGCCTCGACGGTCTTGATGTAGCTGTCCACGTGCAGCATCGCCATGCTGGCAACGAGGCGGTCATAGGCAGAGCGCGGAGCTTTCGGGCCGATCAGGGTATCGGCGACGGCGGGGGCCATCTCGACCGGCGGCTTGCCGGCCTTGAGCGGCGCGGTGCGCAGGCGGACGAACTCGGCGCGTTTTTCCGGCGACAGCGACTTGTCGAAGCCCGGCACGGTGGCGACCAGGGTCAGGCTGGCGACGCGGTTCTCATAGCGGGGGTAGAAATCTTGCAGGATACGCCCGCCCATGGAGAGTCCGACCAGATGCGCTTTCTCCGCGCCCAGATGGTCGAGTGCGCGGGCGAGGTCGTGGCTGAAATCCTCGAAATTCAGCGGGCCGTCGTAGTCATCCGACAGGCCATAGCCGCGCGCATCCCAACTGACGGCACGGTAGCCCGCAGCGGCGAAGCCCGGCAGCTGGTCGTGCCAGTTGGTGCGGTTGCCGCCGATGCCGTGGAGGAAGATGACCAGCGGCCCCTCGCCCAGGGAGTCGTAGGCCAGGCGGGGGGAGCCGGGGATGTGGGCGGTTGTGGGGGTGGGCATGGTGATTGGGCCTTCCCGGCCGATCCGGAGGTGAGAGCCGGGATCTCCGAATGAGCCAGGCTCGGCAGGAGATCCCGGGTCTGCGCTGCGTTTCGCCCGGGAAGGTGGAGAGTGGCCTAAGCCGCTTTCTCGATCGCCATGGCAGTGGCTTCACCGCCGCCAATGCAGATGGCGGCGACGCCTTTTTGCACGTCGTACTTGTGCATGGCGTTCACCAAGGTCGCGATGATGCGAGCGCCGGAGGCTCCAACTGGGTGGCCGAGGGCGCAGGCGCCGCCGTGGACGTTGACCTTGTCTGCTGGCAGGTCGAACTCACGCATGGCGGCCATGGGAACGACGGCGAAGGCCTCGTTGATCTCGTAGAGGCCGACCTCATCCTTGCTCCAGCCGGTCTTGGCGAACAGCTTCTGTATCGCACCCACGGGCGCGGTGGTGAACCATTCCGGCTCCTGCGCGTGGCTGGTGTGGGCGACGATGGTGGCCAGGATGTTCAGGCCACGACGCTCCGCCTCCGACCGGCGCATGAGCACCAGGGCTGCCGCGCCATCGCTGATCGAAGACGAGTTCGCCGGGGTCACGGTGCCGTCTTTGGCGAAAGCCGGACGCAGGGTCGGGATTTTCTCGATGTTGGCGGAGAATGGCTGCTCGTCGGCCTTGATCTCCACGTCGCCCTTACGGGTTTTCATGGTGTGGGAGACCATCTCGCCTTCGAACGTCCCGTCCTCGTTCGCTTTCTTGGCGCGCTGCAGCGAGCGGATGGCGTAGTCGTCCTGCGCCTCGCGGGTGAACTGGAAGTGCTGGGCGGTTGCCTCAGCGAAATGGCCCATTAGTGTGCCGGGCTGGTAGGCGTCCTCCAGGCCATCAAGGAACATGGCGTCCTGGAACTGGCCATGGCCCATGCGCATGCCCTCACGCGCCTTTGGCACCATGTAGGGGATGTTGGTCATGCTCTCAAAACCACCCGCGACCATCACATCCTGGCTGCCGCCGGCAATCAGGTCGTGCGCCAGCATGGTGGCCTTCATGCCAGAGCCACAGAGCTTGTTGATGGTGGTCGCACCAGCGTCGCGCGGAATGCCAGCGAGGTGCGCGGCGATACGGGCCGGGCCTTGCTTTTGGCCGTGCGGCAGCACGCAGCCCATGATGATCTCCTGCACGTCAGCAGGCGCGACACCGGCCCTCACGAGCGCGGCAGACATGGCGGTGGCGCCCAATTCCGGGCCGGTCGCGTCCTTCAGGTCGCCCTGAAACGAGCCCATGGGGGTGCGGGCCATGCCGACGATGACGATGGGATCTGCGAGCATTGAGGAGGTCTCCTGGAATTGGTTGCGTTGGCCGGCACTATAGACGCCTGGGCGCGTCGCTTAAAGTCGCTTGATGAAGTGGTATTCAGTGGATTGGGACAGGTCGTGCAGATCACGGGTCTCGCCGGTCTGGGTATAGCCGAGGGCCTGGTAGAAGGCGTGCGCCTCGACAAAGCGGGTGTCGGACCAGAGGTCGATGGTGTGGGCGTGCCACTCTTGGGCCTGCGCTTCGGCGAGGGTCGCGAGGCGGCGGGCGAGGCCCTGGCGGCGCAGGCGAGGATGGACGTAGAGGCGGACGAGTTCGGCCTGGGCTTGAGGGTTGCCGGGCGTGGGGATGATGCCGATGCAGCCGGTGATCCATTCGCTTGCGGGGAAGGTTTGGGTGGCGACCCAGAAGCGGCCTTGCATGGCGGCATAATGCGAGGCGACGGCGCGAAGGCCCGGCTCCTCTCCGGCGATGTCGAGAATGTTACCGGGATACTGCACCCAACAGGCAGCGATGAGGGCGATGACCTGACCTGAGTCGGCGTTAACGGCGGGGCGGGGCCAAGGCAATCTACCGGCCCGTTCGGGGTACAGCGAACGGTTCGGTCCGCCCTTGGCTAGCACGAGCAATGGTGCCCGACGGTGAATGCGCGGTACAGTTAATGCAGAACATGGCACGAACATTCATACTTGAAACAGCCATTGTCAAGCACGGGCGTCAGTGCGAGGCTAGCGATGAACCTCCATTCAGAAGGAAATATCCACCATGAAAATCAAACGCCTGGAACACGTGGCAATTACGGTCAAGGACATGGATAAGGCCCGGGATACCTGGGTTAATGTCCTGGGCATTCAGCAGGAATACGAGGAGCAGATCGGCCAGACCAAGCTGGCCATGCTGCCCGTCGGTCAGACCTATATCGAGTTGCTAGAGGCGACCGGACCCGATTCGCCCGTCAACGAATGGATGGATAAAGCCGGTGAAAGTCTCTGGCACCTGTGCTTTGAGGTCGAGGATATTGACGCGGCCGTGATCGAGTTGAAAGGCAAGGGCGTCAAGCTGCTGAACGAAGAGCCAAAGCCAGGCCACGGCGGCAGCCGCATCGTGTTCCTGAATCCGGAATCAACCGGCAATGTGCTGATTGAACTGGCGGAAATCCCAGAAGGGCATTGATGCCAACAAAGCATTGATGCCAACGAAAAAGGCCGGCGCATTTGCACCGGCCTTTTGCATAGTCTCATCACGAAGCCGAGGCTATTTGCGTCGTCGTCCGTTTCGGTCGTCGTCAAACAGGCCGGTGAGTTGCGCCATCATCGCGCCGCCCAACTGGTCCGCATCGAAGATTGTCACGGCCTTGCGGTAATAGCGGGTGACGTCGTGGCCGATGCCGATGGCGATCAGCTCCACCGGCGAACGCTTCTCGATATATTCGATGGCATCGCGCAGGTGTTTCTCCAGATAATTGCCAGCGTTGACCGACAGGGTCGAGTCGTCCACCGGTGCGCCGTCGGAAATCACCATCAAAATCCGCCGGTCTTCCGGGCGGTTGACGATGCGGCTGTGCGCCCACAGCAGCGCCTCGCCGTCGATGTTTTCCTTGAGAATACCCTCGCGCAGCATAAGCCCCAGGTTCTTGCGAGCCCGGCGCCAAGGCGCATCAGCTTCCTTGTAAACGATGTGGCGCAGGTCGTTCAGACGTCCCGGATTGGCTGGTTTTCCATCCGCCAGCCACTTTTCCCGTGACTGGCCGCCCTTCCAGGCGCGGGTGGTAAAGCCAAGGATCTCTACCCGAACACCGCAACGCTCTAGCGTGCGCGCCATGATATCGGCACACATTGCCGCCACCGTGATCGGACGTCCGCGCATAGAGCCGGAATTATCGATTAACAGGGTCACGACCGTGTCGCGGAACTCGGTCTCCCGCTCCATTTTGTAGGTCAGGCCGTGGGTTGGGTTGGCGATGATACGGGCCAGACGGGCCGTATCCAGCGTGCCTTCCTCAAGATCGAAATCCCAAGTCCGGGTTTGTTGGGCCATCAGCTTGCGCTGCAACCGATTGGCCAGCCGGGTCACGACACCCTGCATCGCCGCCAATTGCTGATCCAGGTGATGGCGCAGTCGGCCCAGCTCATCCTCGTCGCATAGCGCCTCTGCCATGACGATTTCGTCATACTGGATGGTGAAGGGGCGATAGAACGCAGCGTTGCTGTTGGATCGGTCCGTCGGCCGCTGCTGCGGCGTGGTGGAGCCGTCCATTTCGTCTTCGCCGAGGGCGGCGTCGGCATCCATGTCCATCTCGCCCTCTTCCATGGACGAGTCGTCGCTGTCAGAGGAATCCATCTCCCCCTCAGCTGACATGGAGGAGGTCTCATCGCTCTCGCCGGACTCATCCGACTCCGATTCCTGCTGGTCCTCGGATTGTTCGCCTTCTTCCTGGTCGTCGCTGTCGTCGGAAAACTCTGCCTCTAGTTCCAACTCCTGCAGCAACTCGTGCACCATGTTGGCGAATTCGCTCTGGTCGTGCGCCGTGTCGTTCAGGTGGCGCATCGACTCCATTGCAGTTTCGGAGACCTTCTCACGCAGCTGATCAACCAAGGCTGCTGCCTCGGCAGGCACAGCCTGGCCGGTCATGGCCTCACGGGCCAGCATACCCAGCAGGTCCGGCAATTGGCCGGCCTCGACCTCCGTCATCCGGGCAAAGCCCTTGCGCCGGCATTGTTCTTCCAATGCCGCTTGCAAGTTGTCAGCGACACCGGCGCGATACCGCGAGCCCAACGCCTCGCACCGCACTTGTTCTACCGAATCAAATACCGCACGGGCGGTCTTGGATTTCGGGCTGAAGCGGCGATGAATCTTGGGATCGTGATGGCGCTTTTTCAGCGCCATCGCGTCCGACTCGCCGCGAACCTGCGCGACCTCACTGGCTGGCAGATTGCGTGCTGGCATTTGCAGGCGAGCCGTGTTGCCATCCATACGGGCCGCATCGGGGCCGAAAACGACCTCGATTTCATCGTCCGCCATTGCGAGAACCCGCATAGTGGAGGATGTGGCCCGCTTAAAGTCTTCGATCGCTGTGCGCTTTTCGGGCGTCGCCATCAACCGTGCTCCCTCAATGCGGCCTATTCAGCGGCGCGTGCAACCACGGATTCTGGCAGTTCCTCGTTGAAGCAGCGCTGGTAGTATTCTGCCACCAACGACCGCTCCGACTCGTCACACTTGTTCAGGAAGGTGAAGCGGAAGGCCATGCCAATATCTTGGAAAATCTCGGTGTTTTCCGCCCAGGTAATCACCGTCCGCGGCGACATAACTGTCGAGATATCGCCTTTGATGAAGCCGTGACGGGTCATTTCCGCCAACGCCACCATCTGACCGATGCGCTTCTGGCCTGCCTCGTTTTGCAGAGACGGCAGCTTGGAGGCGACAATCTTGATCTCCTCCTCTGCTTCCAGATAGTTCAAGGTCACAACGATGTTCCAGCGGTCCATCTGACCTTGGTTGATCTGCTGGGTACCGTGATAGAGCCCGGTGGTATCGCCCAGGCCGACGGTGTTTGCCGTCGAGAACAGGCGGAAGCCCGGGTGCGGGCGGATCACCCGGCTCTGGTCCAGCAGGGTCAGCTTGCCGTCAACTTCCAGCACGCGCTGAATGACGAACATCACGTCCGGACGGCCAGCGTCATACTCGTCAAACACCAGCGCAGTCGGGTGCTGCAGCGCCCATGGCAGCAGGCCTTCGCGGAATTCCGTCACCTGTTGGCCATCGCGCAAGACGATAGCGTCCTTGCCGACCAAATCGATGCGGCTGACATGGCTATCCAGGTTCACCCGGATGCACGGCCAGTTTAGGCGCGCTGCCACCTGCTCAATATGGGTGGACTTACCCGTGCCGTGATAGCCCTGGATCATGACGCGGCGATTGTGGGCAAAGCCCGCCAGGATCGCCAAGGTCGTCTGCGGGTCGAAATGATAGGTCGGATCGAAATCCGGCACATGCTCGCTGCCTTCAGTGAAGGACGGCGCCATCATATCGATGTCGATTCCGAACACATCACGGACAGAAATAGTCGTATCAGGCATTCCGGTCGGCATGCCGGTAGAGTCTTGCTCAACGCTCATCAGGGATTTTCCAACGCACTAAGGCTCAAGTCGATAACGGTCTTAACAGAGTCATATACGCTTCGCGCAATTCTTTGAAGCGCTCTTCTGCATTCGGATCGTCAGGGTTCAAATCTGGGTGCGCCGCCTTTGCCCTGCTGCGATAGCAAGCCTTGAGCGACGACACAGTGTAGGGGATTGAGAGGCCAAGAGTCGATGCGGCATGGCATTCCGCCGCACTAATTGGCTCCCGGCCCGGCTTTTTCTGCGAGCGTGCCGCGCGAGAGTGCGCATTCGCCGCTGCTCCACCCGAGATATCACCTTGGGCAAAGGGCCAGGTCGGCCGTTGCCAGATGGTATCGCGCTTACGCTCTTGCTCTATCTGGTCGGTAGACATGCCGGCGTAATAGTTCCAGGCGCGATTGTATTCGCGGGCGTGCAGCTTGCAGAACCAGTAACGATCCCGCAGCCGTTCCCGACTTTTTGGTGCCGGGTGTGCGCCTTCATCTGCACAACCGACCCAATCACACTCGCGGGTGTCCGTGTCGAATGCGGTATCTCCGGCCAAGTCCTCCGCACCAACGGCGTCGAAGGCAAAACGTTTCAGGGGATCGTCCAAGGTCGCATTCCGTCGCTAAAATTCCGTATCGCCCGTCTCGAACCGACATCTCAACCAGGCGCGTCGGCCTTCCGCCGCCAACGGAAGTCACAATGAGCAGCACCCTGCATGCGAGTCTGCGTGCGCGCGAACTCCCAACCAGGCCGCATGTGTGCCTCTGCCGCGAAATCGACACCGCAGGTCATGAGCGCGCCGATCTCTGGCTCGCCTATGCTGCGGAAATAATCGGCAAAGGCGCAGCCGGTGATGTTGTGCCCATAGGCATCGTCATTGTTTTCAATGACGGTTTTTTCCACCGGAAAACCCATGCCGTCATCTGTCCCCGGATGCGTGTCCGACTCAAAACCGCGTCGGTCGCGCCAGGTGACATAGTTGTCGGCAATGGCCCGGCCAACGATAGCGTGCGCCCGTTCCTTGCCCAATTCCGCTTCCAATGCCTTGACGATGGGAATGACGGCCCTCGCCTGGATCTTGGTCGCTTCCAGCACCGGATTCTTTTGCGGTCGATCCGCCATCGGACCTATTCCTTCACCAACTGGTCGATAGCATCGGCGAAGGCATCCAGCGTCTGCTTCACATCCGCCTCTGTATGCGCCCAGCTGATATAGTGTTTGCCCTCGCTTTTCAGGATACCACGCGCGCGCATGAGTTGGTTCCAGCGGGTTGTCAGCACGGGGTCGCTTTTTGAGGTGCGGTAGTCAACCACGTCCTGATCCGTGAACAGCAGGTCGAACATCGGCGCATCGCCCACAACCCGGGCTTTCAGATCGGTCTTTGCCACGATCTCCGTATAGCCATCCATCAGCGCATGACCCATGGCGAAGATGTGCTCATAAGCGCCGGGGCGTTTCAGGATTTCCAGCGTCTTGACCCCAGCCGCCGCGGCCACTGGATTGCCGGAGAGCGTGCCCACCTGGGTCATGAACTTGTCTTCTGACACCGCGTTCTTGTCAAAATGCGCCATGATCTCCGCACTAGCCGCAATCGCCGCCAGGGGGAAGCCACCGCCGATGGCTTTGCCCAGCGTGCAGATATCAGGGACAACACCGTAATAGGCTTGTGCGCCGCCATAGGCGAAGCGGAAGCCGGTTACGACCTCATCAAAGATCAGCAGCACGCCGTGTTCCTTGGTGATTCGGCGCAGGCCTTCGAGGAAGCCCGGCTTTGGCGGAATCAGGCGTTGGAACGGCTCGGCCATGATCGCGGCCAGCTCGTGCTTGTGTTCCTTCACCAACGCCTCGACCGTTTCCAGGTTGTTGTAGGGTGCCACCAGCATCTCTGCCTGGACGCTGGCCGGAATGCCGGCGCTGTCCGGCACGCCGGTCGGGAAATTGCTGAGGCGTTTCGGCGCCAGGCTGATCAGGCCATAGTCGCTCATGCCGTGATAGCCGCCCTCGAACTTCAGGATCTTGTCTTTGCCGGTGTGAGCGCGCGCCAACCGCATGGCGTAGGCATCCGCCTCCGACCCTGACGAGACAAAACGCACCTGCTCCGCACACGCGACCGCATCGACAATCTCGGCAGCCAAGAGGATCCCGTCAGCGTTATTGGTGAAATAGGTTGAGCCTTTGGCGACCCGGTCCATCACCACCGCGGTCACTTCCGGGTTGGCGTGGCCGACGATCATCGGGCCGGAGCCAATCAGGTAGTCAACATACTCATTGCCCTCCACATCCCAGACATGTCCGGCCAACCCACGGTCGATGATGATGTCATAGCCAACATTGCCAAAGCCACCGCCGGGCATGGTTTTGTGGGCAATCGCCACCAACTCCGCTTGAGTATGGCTGGAGGGGTTGGGGATTTGAGTGTCAGGCATGATGACGTCCTTGGCTGAAAGGTTAGGCCGCCGACGCCTTATCCGCTTCATGTTTGCGGCGGGCATCGGCCTGGCGTTTGGCTTTGTCGACGGCGGCTACCGAGGAGTCGTTCAGGCGGAACATCTCCAGATCCTCCGTCTCCTCGTCGATCACCGGTGTAATGGCGAGGTCCGTATAGTTCTTCACAGAGGGGTCTTTCTGCAAGCGTTTCCGCATGCGGTGCATACGCCAGGCATAGAGGCCAAGCCTGCCATAGACCGAGATCGTCTCGACGACGCGCCGCGGATAGAAGATCAGGGCCGGCTCCCTAGGCATGCCAGACCGGCGCTGGCTGCGCACTTTACGGCGCAGGTAACCGCACTGTTGCGGGTGAACGCCTTCGTATTCCATGGCGCAGAATATTTGCAGGATGCCGTGCCAAATACGCACCGGCTTGATGCCATAGGTGATGTTGCGCTTCATCATCCGCGCCACGTGCTCGTCCGTGTAGTACCAGCCCCAGATATCGCGGTAGGTCTGCTGCCAGACTTCGGGGCTCATCAGTGGATGGGCGGTAGTGACGTGCTCCAGGTCGTATTTGTTCATGTCCGGGTCCATCGTGACCTGTTTCAGATACAGGTTCTTGTGGTCCTCCGATCCCGGCAGCGGGGTCAGCATGGTGAACTCCAGCAGGTCCACCGGCAGTTCACGCTGCACGATCTCAATATCGCGCTTTAAGGTTTCTGGCGTGTCGGTGGGCAGACCCAGAATATAACCGGCGTACGTGATGACGCCCATTTCCTTCCACATCTGGAACATTTTCCGATATTCGGTGATACGGTTCTGAGCCTTCTTCATGACAACCAGATTGTCCGGGCTGATGTTCTCCAACCCAATGAAGACGTGAGTGCAGCCGGCGCGCGCCGCTTTCTCCACGAAGTTCGGCAGCTTGTGGCAGAGCGTATCGACCTGAATCAGAAAGCGAACCCGTATCCCCTCATTTTCGCGCAGCTCGATGAGGCGGTCGAAAATGGGTTCCCAGTTCTTGTTGCGCGCGAAATTGTCGTCAGTAACGAAGAAGCGGAAGATGCCTTGTTCCAGATTGGCCCGCACCAGCCGCTCAATATCATCCGCCGAGCGATAGCGCGACTTGCGGCCCTGCACATTGATGATGGTGCAGAATGAGCACTGAAACGGACAGCCACGCCCAGCGTCGAACGAGGAGATCACACCGTCATAGCGCTGCACCAACTCGCGCGGCATGAAGGGCGTCACCTGGTCTTGCAGGTTCGGCAGATCGTGCATGAAATTGTAGAGCGGCTTCAATGAGCCTGCGTAGGCATCCAGAAACACCTCGTCTAGGTGCTCCTCCGCCTCCCCGGCAAACAGCGAAATACCGAGCGATTGCGCTTCTTCCAGATCCAACGGCAATTCTGGCAGCATGGAGATGCAGCCAGAGACATGGAAACCACCGATAGCCACGTCTACGCCCTCGGCGCGGAACTGGCGGGCAATATCCATGGCCCGCGGGAACTGGTTCGACTGCACGCCAACCATGCAGACCAGGCCGCAATTGCCGTTATCCTTCATCTGCTTGATGATCTTTGGGATCGGCAGGATCGTGTTCATCTCATCATAGGCGGTGAGGCCGATCTCCACCCCCTCGCCCAGCACCTGGCGTTGCTGCAAATCCTGCACCATCGCATACAGGCACGCCATGGAGTTGGAAGGGATCCAAGCCTTCCACCACTGAATGACATAGCCCTCGTCATCGTAATGGGACGGCTTAATCAGAACGGTCTCGAAACGGCTGGCCTTTGCATTAGCAGACGGCGCGAGGTCAACACTGGCAGTCATCGCCCATGCTCCTGTTCAGGTGTGCGCAGATGAGTATCCGAAAAGTACAATATTCATCCGTGCACAACAACAGGGGTCTAAGGCGCGATTACCACCTTACCGAACACTTCCCGATTTTCGAGCATCTTGATACCTGCCGCCGCCTCTTCAATCGGCAGTTCTTTGTCGATGATCGGGCTCATGCGGCCATCAGCGATCATCTGCATCAGGGTTTCCAGATCACTCACGCTCCAGGAGTTAGAGCCGCGGATTTGCAGTTCGAACGTCCAAATGTAGCGGAGGTCGGTTTTGGGATCGAAGCCAGCGGTCGCGCCGCAGGTCAGGATCCTACCGCCACGTTTGCAGGCTTTCATGGATGGGACCCAGCTATCGCCGCCGGTGAAGTTCACCACCACGTCGACGCCACCGTCATAGGTGCGGCGGTGGGGCTTGCCGTAAAGTCCCCAGATCGAGCGCTCGAATTTGTCGTAGAAAATGCCGTGGTCGGCGCCCATGTCCTTCAACCGGTCCAGCTTGGATTGGCTCTGGGAGGCAACCACTACCTCGCAACCCATCATCTTGGCCAGGATCACGCAGCAGGTGCCGACGCCGCCGGATGCCCCCAGGATCAGCACGCGCTCGCCGGCCTTGACGCCGCCATTGTCGAACATCATGCGGTGAGCCGTGCCATAAGCAACCGGCAGGGAGGCCGCCTGGGCATAGGTGACGCCGGTCGGTATGCGAATCAGCTGCTCGGCGGAACAGAGGCAATACTCCGCCAGACCGCCATCCAGCATCTCCCCCATCAGGCCCTTGCCCGGCCAGATCGGGTTGACCAGCACCGGGTCGCCGACGCTCCAGCCAGTTACGCCCGCGCCAAGTTCCGCCACTTCGCCGGCCACATCCAGGCCCGGAATCACCGGCAGCGGCACCTTGATGCCAGGCATGCCCTGGCAGGTGAACACATCGTGGTAGTTCAGGCTGGAGGCCTTGACCTTAACGACCACCTCACCCGGGCCGGCTTTAGGCTCGCGGTAGTTGGCTTCGAAGGTCAGGTTGTCGATCGGTCCGTGTTCGTAGAGGACGGCTGCGCGCATGGGCGTTGGCTCCGAGATTTCTTGATGGTAACGAGCGTGATCACACTACGAATGTGGAATGACCTTGCCAAGGCAATGGGACATCTTCACCAAATTCGCACGAAACCAACCAGGACAGCCCGCTATAGACATGGTGATAAATTTGCGCCAAGCATTAGCGCTTCGCCTGAAAGATTTCGATTTCAACTAATTTTGTTAATTTCATTGATTAAAATATAGAGCGATAATTTACAATTATTTCAAATAAAAACACTGCATTTTCCGCCCTGGCGAGTGGATATGTATTTTTAGCAGCCCGTTGAAAAAGGCTCTTATGGCCGGATTTCATCCGTTAGCGAACCATAACGTGCTGAAGACGGCATCACCCTCGTTCGAGACGATGACGACGATCTGAGCGATCAGAACGGCTCCAGTGGGCGTAATGAGC
>CALKDI010000368.1 GCA_938084065.1 uncultured Alphaproteobacteria bacterium | reverse complement strand
GGAAATCCCATGGCTACTATGCCAAATCATGGTTCCGCGTCGGCTTCGACCACCTCAGACACCTGCTCAGAAACAACCCCGAAAACGCACTTGCCTGCTGGAACGCTTTGAAACCGCAAAAAATGAGAGTCGTGTAGTGTGAGCTGTTTAGGGAATTCCGCGCCAAATCATTGGTAAAACTAGCATTATCCATGAGTATCTGGCTATTTTCTCCGGAAGTTTAAAAATTTCCCTGTTCTTTCCCTGTTAAGTAGGGAATTTGGTTGGAGACCGGATCGCATTTGACTGCTTGCACAGCCAGCTAGATTGTCTGTCCATTTGCCGGCTACACGAGGCCTCGACCACGGTGATTTTTCACGCTGGTCGGACATTGCCGGACTTACAGCACTCTGTTGCCCTAGATCAGAGGGTGGCCAGACAGCATTTTTTAAACTTTTTACCCGACCCACAAGGGCAGAGATCGTTTCTGCCGATGCCCCGATAGGGATTAAGCGCGCCATAGGAACCGGTCACGCCTCCAGGGCCCTCTGGCATGTTGCGGCTGGGTTCGTTGAACCATTCGAGCCGTGGCCGTGGCGTTTCTCGGAACAGCCGCAAGCCTAGTTCAATCTCTACATCCTCTAGATCGCCGCCGATTTCGATGTCTACCGCGTCGCCAGCATATGCCGCGCGGATCGTGTCGATAGTTTCCGTGGCTTTCAGGTCAATCAGGCTGCTAATGAGGGAAGCATTCAGGGCCTGGTCATTGTCAGTATAACGGGCCAGATGATTTTCTAGCGCTGATACGCACTGGGCTTTGGCCTCAGGGTATTCTTTGCCGATCTGGGCCAAGCAATCGACTCCGTAAAAACGATCAAATGGCTCGATAGTCTCGTTGGCCACGAAGCTGACGATTGCAGGAATAACCACCGGGCCTAATGCGGCCATGATATGCCGCATCTCTTCGTGCAGGTAGTCATCATCCGGATAGGCCGTTATGAAGCGCAGCAGCCGTGGCGCGACCTCAACTGCTCCCAATTGGCCCAGTGCCCTGGCAGCGTGGTGCGGTGCCCAGACGGCTGTCTCCTCGAAGGGCAGCAAGTTCAGTACCGGGTCCTCGACCATGCGGATCAGATCGTCGATGGCATCCGCTGAAATGCCCAGCACCCGATAGTCTGGCCAGGCGGCGCGATCTTGCCAGGCGTCCGGCTTGCCTAGAGTGGCTAGCTTTTTGATGGCATCAGGGTAGGATTTTAATGCTATATGCTGCATCAGGCACCTCAATCGAATGGGTGTGGAAGAGGCCAAAGCATATCCGATTCATGTCCGGGGAAATGCCATAAACGCCAATTTATCCACCGCTTTTGACCGGCGGCGACCAAGGCGTACCCTCTGGTAACTCATCGCCGAACAATTCTGGATCCTCGAAGTCGACCATTGCCTGGAAGTGCTGTTCGATATTGGCACGGAATAGGTCAGCCGCCAGACCTTGCGCCAATCGCTCCGCCCCTTCGCCCGCCGCTGGAATATCGCCGGAGACGTTGCCATGGGTCATCGCGGCAGCATAGGTGAAGCAGTAGATGTTTTCCAAGTAAGGCGCGCTGCCTGCCTCCCGCTCGACAAACTGGAAGCTGGGGGAGAGGGCGGGGAAGGCGAGCCATTCCGCCTGCGGCGGCGTGGCCCTGTCGCCAATCAAATCTGCGTGGGTGCGGATCAACGGCGCATGCTCAGCAAGTTCCGCTGGTGCCGAGAGGTCAATGGCAAAGCCAGTTCCCAGGATCACATGATCGACGAGCAGCGATTGCTCCGGTGTCTCCAGCCGCAACCGCCCATCCTCTAGCCGCGCCGAACGCACCGGCGATTCCAGCCAGAGCGCAGCATTTGCATGGCCGAACACGCGCAGCACAGTGTCGTGCGGCGGCGCGACCCGGTAGCTGGAGACATAGTCCAGCAGCTTCAGCCGCCATTCCGGCGGCAGCGTCGGGAAGCCATGAGTGAAGCCGCCGTAGACGATGCCCTTGGCCTTGTTGATCCGCGGCACGGTGGGGGAGCGTGCCAGCACGGTCACCTGACGCGCGCCGGCCTCCAGCGCACAAGCCGCATTATCCAGCGCCGAGGCTCCCAGGCCGATGGCGGCCACGTCCTTGCCTTTGAGGGCGGCGAAGTCGATATCCGTCGCGGTGTGGCTGACGTGGCTGCCGAGATAGGGTGCGAAGGGTGCGGGAATGCGCGGGCGGGCCTGGCCCTCCCGGCCTGTGGCGAGGACCAGCTTGCGGGTGGCTGCGGTTTCCTTGCGACCGTCAGAGTGCTCTAAATCCACATCCAGGCCATGCGGGGCGGGGCGGATCGCTGCCAGCCGCACGCCGTTCTCCACCGGCAGGTCCAGCACGTTGCGGTACCAGACCAGATAGTCCATCCACATGGCGCGCGGGATCTTGCCGAGCGTCTCCCACGCCGCCGCGCCGTGCTGCGCCTCATACCACGCGCGGAAGGTGAGGTTGGCGATGCCGAACACCGGGCCGGTCAGATGGTTCGGGCTGCGCAGCGTGTTCATACGGGCGTAGGTGACCCAGGGGCCTTCGCGGCCGGCCTCTGCCTGATCCAGCGTGCGGGTGCGCATGACGCCCTGACGGCGGAGCGCGAAGCTCACGACAAGGCCCAGCATGCCGCCGCCGGCGACAATCACGTCGCTGACCGGGCGGCCGTCCGCAGCATGCGCCTCCGGAACCCAGCCCTTGGGTGGGTAGTTCAGCAGAAGCAGATCGCGGGCGAGGTCGGCCTCTAGGGCCTGGAGGGAGGTGGGTGCGGGCATGGCGGCAATCTTAGGCCGCGAGCGAATACCGGCATAGCGTGCGAAATGGCCCAGCGGTTAGCCCTGGTTGCCTCACGCGCCAACTCTGGTCAACAGGCCACCATCCATCGGCAGAACCGCGCCTGTAATGTAGGAGGCTTCGTCAGACGCCAGGAATGCTGCAACCTTTGCAGTCTCCCACGGGCTTCCCATCCGGCCCATCGGCACGGTCTTGTCGCGTTGTTTTCGTAGTTCATCACGCGGCGTGCCAGTGGCCGCGTGATAGCCTTCAATTGCCATGGGCGTGTCGATGA
The DNA here is from genome assembly GCA_938084065.1 of uncultured Alphaproteobacteria bacterium. Classification (GTDB taxonomy): domain Bacteria; phylum Pseudomonadota; class Alphaproteobacteria; order Bin95; family Bin95; genus JACKII01. Next base: position 3,035 of record CALKDI010000368.1, on the reverse strand, counting down.
AGCCCAGCATCAGCATGTTGCAGCGGATATTGTGCGGTGCGTTCTCATAAGCCAGCCAGCGGGTGAACTCGTTCAAGGCCGATTTGGAGAGGCGGTAGGCAATCAAAGGCAGGGACATATAAGCTCCGGTCGAGCCTACATGGGTGATACAGCCAGATTTTTGCGAGCGCATGATCGGTAATACATGCTTGCTGAGGAACATGGCACCTCGTAAATTGATGTTCATCATGTCGTCCCACATCTGCTGTTCGATGTTGACGGTATCGCCCTCCATACCGCCTATACCAACATTATTGTGGAGGATATCGATCCGGCCATAGGCCTTGACGGCCTCCGCCATCAGGTTGGCGCAGTCGGCCTCTTTGCTGACATCCGCCTGAATGCAAATGGCGGAGAAGCCTTCCGACTCAATTTGCTTGCGAGTCTCCTCCAGCGACGCAAGGCTGCGGTTTGCCATGACCAACCGCGCGCCTTCACGGGCGAACTGCACCGCCGTGGCCCGTCCATTGCCGAGACCTTCTCCCTCACGTTGACCGGCGCCAGCTACTATTGCGACCTTATCTTTCAGGCGTTGAGACATGGGATACCTCCTAAAATGTCAATCAGCCCGTCCAGCCTAACCCACGATAGAGCTTGGCGTAAATTGATCCGTCGCGGTCCTCCATTGCACCCGTTCGCCACGCCCTCTAGATTGCCGGCATCCGCAAATCCCCAAGGGAGATAGACTCAAAGATGGCTGATGGAATGCTAGACGGCAAAGTGGTGCTGGTGACCGGCGCTGGCCGGGGCATCGGTGCCGAGGTGGCGAAGCTCGCCGCCAAAGAAGGCGCCAAAGTGGTGGTTAATGACCTCGGGGGTGCTGTTGACGGCGATGGCAGCGGCGACGCTACCCCGGCGCAAGAGGTCTGCAACGAGATCATCGCCAAGGGCGGTGAGGCCGTGGTGAATGGTGACAGCGTGGCCGACTTCAACGCCGCAAAGGGCATGGTCCAACAGGCCATCGACACGTTCGGCAAGATTGACGGTATCGTCAACGTCGCAGGCATCCTGCGCGACGTCATCTTCCATAAGATGAGCAAGCAGGACTGGGATCTGGTGATCGCTGTCCACCTGAAAGGCTCGTTCAACGTGGCGCGCGCCGCGGCGGAGCACTTCCGCACCCAGGAACATGGCGCGATGGTGCACTTCACCTCGACCAGTGGCCTAATAGGCAACTTTGGCCAGGCGAACTATTCCGCCGCCAAGCTCGGCATTGTTGGCATGAGCACCAACATTGCGCTGGACATGGCGCGCTACGGCGTGCGCTCCAACTGCATGTCGCCGTTCGCATGGTCGCGCATGATTGGCACTATTCCGTCAAACTCGCCGGAACAAGAAGCCCGCCTCGACAAGATCAAGCAGATGGTGCCGGCTCAGATTGCGCCGATGGTCATCTATTTGTTGAGCGATTCCGCAGACGGCGTCACCGGTCAGATTTTCGGCAGCCGCATGAACGAGCAGGTGCTGTTCAACCAGTCCCGCCCGATCCGCTCGATCCACAACGCAGGTGGCTGGACGCCAAAATCCATCGCCGAAGACGGCATGCCCGCTCTGCTGCCCAGCTTCCAAGCGCTGGACCGCTCCGGCGACGTGTTCTGCTGGGACCCGATCTAAGAACTCCTGCCTTTCCCCGGGCTTGACCCGGGGCCCATGCCAGAGGCTCAACCACAAAGATTCAACTCTGTGAGAAGCGCTCAGGCATGGATCCCGGGTCAAGCCCGGGAAAAGGGAAGAAAAACTTAAAGGAATATAAGATGTCTGAAGGACTATTGGAGGGCAAAGTTGTCCTCGTGAACGGAGCGGGACGCGGCATTGGCCAGCAGATCGCCATCACATGCGCCGAGGAAGGCGCGAAGGTCGTCGTCAACGACCTGGGCGGCACGGTTGAGGGCGAAGGCCGCGACACCGGTCCGGCTATGGAGACGGTCAACAAGATCGAGGCCATGGGCGGCGAGGCGGTTGCCAACGGTGGCTCCATTGCCGATTGGGACGACGCCCAGGCCATGGTGAAGCAGGCGGTCGATGCATTCGGCCAGATCGACGGCGTGGTTAACGTCGCCGGCATCCTGCGCGACCGCATCTTCCACAAGATGACGGAGGATGACTGGGACAGCGTCATCGGCGTCCACCTGACCGGATATTTCTATGTGGCTCGCGCAGCGGCGGATTATTTCCGCAAGCAAGAGTCCGGTGCCATGGTGCATTTCACCTCCAACTCCGGCCTGGTCGGCAATGTGGGGCAGGTGAACTACGGTGCTGCGAAGATGGGCGTGGTCGGGCTTTCCCGCTCCATCGCGCTGGACATGAGCCGGTTCGGCGTCCGCTCGAATATCATCAGTCCGTCGGCCTTCACCCGCATGATCGAAACCATCCCGATTAAGGGGCCGGAGGGCGAGGTGCGCCGCAAGCGTCAGGAAGCCATGACGCCGGCCAAGATCGCCGCCCCCGTAGCCTATCTGCTGAGCGACGCCGCGAAGGACGTCTCTGGCCAGATCTTCTACGTGCGCTCGAACGAGATCATGCTGATGAGCCAGCACCGCCCCGTCCGCATCATCCATCGCGGCGAAGGCTGGACTCCGCAGCTCATCAAAGAGCACGCCATGCCGGCCCTGAAGCCCCACTTCACGCCGAGCGCCCCCAGCGGCAGCTACTTTAACTGGGATCCGGTGTAAGCGGCAAACTTCCTCCAGTCCCAACACGATTTGGGACCCACGCCTGAGGCTGTCCCACAGAGTTCCAACTTTGTGGTTCACCCCTCAGGCATGGACCCCGGCCCATGGCCGGGGAAGGGGGGGGGGAAGGGGATACAAACCGCCCCATTTCCTGCTGATAGTTTTATAAGAGGCTACACACTACACGACTCTCATTTTTTGCGTGTATGGACGCCCCTTTGGATGCAAGCGATTTTGAATTCTGGTTTGGCATGCCGAGTGGGCGCTGACGTGTATTCGGCCTCCAAGTGCGGCTTTGTGTTGCCACGGGCCTTTATGGGAATG
>CALKDI010000367.1 GCA_938084065.1 uncultured Alphaproteobacteria bacterium | reverse complement strand
CCGTCCTCCTCTTGGGTTGCCTGCTATAGATTCACACATTTCCCGAGATTCGAATCCCAAATCTTTCCGCCAGCGCGCTTATTTTGGCTCCTGTGGCATTTCAGACTCACTTCAAAGAACAGAGCGTTGAACAGCCCTGGGCTGAACGGCCCGCTTTTCGACGCTTGCGCAGCCGCCCACTTCGGGCCACTCTCAACAAAATTCCGCGCACTTACGGAAGCAGAACCCATGACCGCGCCAGCACCACGCACCGCCGCCGAAGCCTTTCTCCTCAGCATGAAGCAGAGCGGGATTGACTATTTCTTCGCCAACCCCGGCACCGATTTTGCGCCCATCATCGAGGGCTATGCCTATGGCGCAACGCAGGGTTGGGAGATGCCAGAACCCATCGTCTGCCCCCACGAAACCGTGGCCATGGGCATGGCCTATGGCGTCACGCTGGTGACGGGCAAGCCGCAGGCGGTGATGCTTCACACCAATGTGGGGCTCGCGAACGGTGTCATGGGTCTTCTGAACGCCTCCAGCGATCAGGTGCCGATGCTGGTGCTGTCCGGGCGCACACCCATCGTCGAGAACGGCCGCGATGGTCGCCGCGACGCCGGCATCCATTGGGGCCAGGAGATGCGCGACCAGGCCGCCATGGTGCGGGAGGCCTGCAAGTGGGACTACGACGCCCGCTTCGGCGACCAGATCCCCTCTCTGATAGAGCGCTCGCTCGCTATTGCCGAGAGCGCGCCGCAAGGCCCGGTCTATCTGGCGTTAGCCCGCGAAATCTTGGGTGAGGCCTGGCCAGAAGGCACGCCCCTGCCCTCCCGCCGCATGGCCCCCGCCGCGCCCAGCCGCCCCTCCGCTGATGCGATTGAACAGGCTGCAGACATCCTCGCCAACGCTGAGCGCCCGCTGATCGTCGCCCAGCGCGCCGGCACTGACCCTCGCGCCTGGAATGCCCTGGTTCATTTGGCTGAAACCTTTGGCCTGCCGGTCGGTGAGCATTGGACCATCCGCCCCGGCTTCCCGACCACTCACCCGATGCACGCCGGCTTTACACCATCGGCAGCCCTGGCAGAGGCCGATGCGCTGCTCGTGCTCGACTCGCTGGTGCCGTGGATACCTGCCCACACTGAATTGGCCGACGGCTGCAAGGTTATCCAGGCCGGCGAAGATCCGCTGAAGTCCAAAACGCCCGTCCGCGGCTATCCCAGCGACCTGACGCTGGCCGGCAATGTCGGCTTGATCCTGGAAGATCTGGCCGCGGCCCTGGCCGACCGCATCGCCTCCAACAGCGCCAAGGTCGTGGCGCGCAAGGAGAAACTGGCTGCCGCCCACGCCAAAGCACGGGGTGCTTTAATGGCTATTGCCCGCGACGGCTCTGGCGACGCGATGCACCCACTCTACGCCACCCGCTGCATCAACGATGCGTTCGGTGCCGACGCGACCTATGTCTCAGAATTGGCGATGAACCCGGCGGTGATGGACCTGGAGCGTCCCGGCCAATATCTGAGCCACGCGCTCTCCGGTGGTCTCGGCTGGGGCGTGCCGGCAGGTCTGGGCGTACAGCTAGCCAAGCCGGGCGAGGCCGTGGTCGCCTGCGTCGGCGACGGCAGCCACATGTTCGCGAACCCGGTCGCGGCCCATCAGGTGGCCGAAGCCTTGGGTCTGCCACTGCTGATCTGCGTGTTCAACAATGGCATTTGGAATGCCGTGCGCCGCGCCGCGCTCAACATGTACCCCGATGGTGATGCATCCAAAGCCAACGTCATGCCGCTGACCTCGCTCCGCCCCTCGCCGGACTTCGCCGGCATCGCGCGCGCCAGCCGCGCCCATGCGGAGCAAGTGCTGCACGGCCAAGACCTGCCCGCAGCCCTGGAACGCGCCAAGGCCGCGATGAAGAGCGGTCAACCGGCACTGTTGGATATTGCGGTTAGGTTGCCGTAGAGGGCTGCTGCCCATCGCCTTTGGAACATCCTTTGACGCATGATTTTCGCTGACCTTGCCCCCAAGACCTGGACCAGAGGTTAAAGTAACGTTCGAACCAGGAGCGCCAGATAGCGAGCCTGACGAGGCGACAATCAACGCCGGGCCGTAAGCCTGGTGTAACGATCAAGGGCGGAGTCCGACTAAAATCGCCCAAAAAGGTGATCATACAGCGCGATGGGCAATGAAATAGCAGGGTCGAGCCAAGCCCGCTAGTCAAACCAACGCGGAATATGGCTAGACCCGAACGTGACAAGCCTCAACACTGGAGACCAATATCCAGTCCGGAGGAACACGCCATGTCAGACCCAGCCCCCCACCTGCCACTTTCCCGTTTCAAGGTTCTCGACATCACCCGCGCGCGCGCAGGACCTACCGCCGTCCGCCATCTGGCAGACTGGGGCGCGCAGGTCATCCGGATAGAGCAACCGTCTGAGTCAGAGGATGCAGACCCGGCGGCGGGTGCGCGGCATGGCTTTGATTTCCAGAACCTGCACCGCAACAAACGCGCCATGACCCTCGACCTGAAGAGCGAGGCCGGCAAGGCGATCTTTATGGAGTTGGTGAAAGAGGCCGACGTCATCCTGGAAAACATGCGCTCCCAGGTGAAATTCCGGCTGGGCATCGACTATGAGTCCGTGCGCAAGGTGAACCCTGGCATCGTCTATGGCTCGATCTCTGGCTTTGGCCAGGATGGCCCCTATGGCCCTAGGCCCGGCGTCGACCAGATCGCGCAAGGCATGGGCGGCCTGATGTCCATCACCGGCCTGCCCGGCCAGGGGCCGGTGCGCGTCGGCATTCCAATTGCGGATCTCACGGCGGGTGGCTTCCTGGCACAAGGCGTACTGATCGCCCTGCTCGACCGCGAGGTGAGCGGCGTCGGCCGTTGGGTCACAACCTCTCTGCTGGAAGCGCAGATCGCCATGCTGGACTTCCAGGCGGCGCGCTGGCTGATCGCCGACGAGGTGGCGCAACAGGCTGGAAATGACCACCCGACGGGCATTCCCACCGGCCTGTTCCCGACCAAGGACGGCCAGATCAATATCGCCGCCTCAGGTCAGAACCTATGGGACCGCTTCTGCAAGGCATCCGGCCTGGAGCACTTGTTAACCGACGAGCGCTTTGAGAAGCCACCGCTCCGTTCGCGCAACCGGCACGAACTGAATGCGATCATTGCGGAGACCACCAAGACCCGCACCAGCGAGGACTGGATCCTCAGCCTGAACGATGCGGGCGTTCCCTGCGGCCCGGTCAACACCATCGACCAGACCTTTGCCGACCCCCAAGTCCAGCACTTGCGCATGGCGCGACCAATGGAACACCCGGTACTCGGCGCGATCAATATTGTTGCCCAACCCAACAATATCTCTGGCTACGAGAAAGATATCCGCGTCGCGACGCCAGATTTGGGTCAGCAAACCGACGACATCCTGCGGGAACTCGGCAAGACCGATGCGGAAATTGCGACCCTGCGTAACGCACGCGTGGTCTAAGGAATACCGAAATAAGGACAGACCGATGCAACTCAATACCGATAGGCTCATGGCGAAAAAAGAAGGCGCCATCGGCTGGCTCACCTTCAACAATCCCGCTCGCCTCAACGCCATGTCTCAGGAGATGTGGCAAGGCACAGCAAACGTGATGGCGGACTTTGGGGCTGACCCAGCGATCCGCGTAGTTGTAATGAAGGGCGCAGGCGACAAAGCCTTCGTCTCTGGCGGCGATATCTCCGAGTTCGAAAAAACGCGCAACAGTGCGGAGGCCGCCGCGATCTATGGCCAGGTGGCCAACAAAGCCCGGCTAGCGATGAGCGGTCTGGAAAAACCGCTGATCGCCATGATCCGTGGTTATTGCTTGGGCGGCGGCTTGGGCGTGGCGCTGAACGCCGACCTACGCATCGCCTCCAGCGACTCGCGGTTCGGCATTCCCGCAGCAAGACTCAGCATCGCCTATGGCTTTGAGGGGGTGAAGACCCTGGTCTCGCTGGTCGGCCCGGCGGTTGCCAAGCAGATCCTGTTCACGGCTCGGCGCTACCCGGCGGAAACAGCGCTGCGCATGGGGTTGATTGAGGAGGTGACCGCGCCGGAGGATTTGGAATCCGTCGTCCGCAGCTATGCCGAAACCATCGCCGACAACGCCCCTCTTTCCATCCGCGCTAGCAAGCTAACCATTGCCCAGGTGTTAACCGATGAGAGCGAACGGGACATGGAATTGCTGAAAGAGTTGAGCCGCGAGGCCTTGAACAGCCACGATGCTCGCGAGGGGCGGCAGGCATTTATGGAAAAGCGCAAAGCGCAATTCCTGGGGCGGTGATTGCTCACAATCTGCTCTAGGTGGCGGATATCCATTGGTCGAGTAGCACCCCATCCCTCTGCCGGGTAGGGTGCCGTCCACCATTAGATGACCGCCTGCCGCGGGATCGTTGTGATTCGGCCTGGAAACCCAATATGGACTATGACGCGATTATCCTCGGCGCGGGCGGCGCAGGGCTGTTGGCTGCGGCGACAGCGGGACAAGCCGGCGCGTGCGTGCTCGTCATCGATCATGCGGATAAAGCCGGCAAGAAAATCCTGATCTCCGGCGGCGGTCGGTGCAATTTCACGAACATGGACACCACGCCCAGCTGCTACCTGTCCGAAAACCCGCATTTCGCCAAATCGGCCCTCAGCCGCTACACCCAGTGGGACTTTCTGGCCCTGGTTGAGCGCTATGGCATCGCCTGGCATGAAAAGACATTAGGCCAGCTATTCTGCGACGGCTCGGCCCGGCAGATCGTGGCCATGCTGCTGGACGAATGCCGCCTGGGCAATGTCGAGGTCCGGCTTAGTACGGAGATCGGCGAGATCGCCCACGCCGACGGGCAATTCCGCATCGGCAACGCCAGCGCCCCGCAACTGGTCATCGCAACCGGCGGCCCGTCCATTCCAAAGATGGGCGCGACCGGCAGAGCCTATGCCATCGCGAAACAGTTCGGCCTCGATGTCGTAACACCACGCCCGGCACTGGTGCCCCTCACCCTTGGTCCGGACGACATGTTGTTCCGGGAGATATCCGGCGTCTCCTGCCCAGCATTCGCGCGTGTCGGCGACACGTCTTTTGAGGAGGCGGTGCTGTTCACGCACAAAGGCCTCTCCGGCCCGGCCATCCTCCAAATCTCCTCCTATTGGCAGCCAGGACAGACCGTGTGCCTCACGCTGGTCCCAGACGCCGCAGCCAAACTTCGCACCGCAAAACGTCAGATGCCGCGTGCGCACTTGAAGGCAGCTTTAGCAGAGCTTCTGCCGAACCGCCTTGCAGAGGCGCTCGCCACCCGTATCGGCCTTACTCTGGAGCTAGGAAACATTGCCGACGCCGCCCTCGATACTGCCGCCGAAACTCTGACGAGCCTGACCTTCCGCCCCTCCGGAACAGAGGGCTTTGCCAAAGCCGAAGTTACCGCCGGCGGCATCAGCACAGCCGAACTTTCCTCCAAAACCATGGAGACCCGCAAAGTCCCCGGCCTCTACGCTATTGGCGAGGCCGTAGACGTGACCGGATGGCTCGGCGGCTACAACTTCCAATGGGCATGGGCATCCGGTGTCGCAGCAGGCCGCGCTATCGCTGCATCGCGAGCAGGCTCGTCAAGAAACTGACGCCTTGGACACCACAATCAATTGACGGCGGCGGCGACGTGGAAAACATCCGTCAAGGCCGGCAGCATGCTGACCAAAGCTGGCGTGATCATCACAGCGATCTGGCGGAGTTGGTCGAAAGGTGTCGTGGCAATAGTCGCCTGAATTTGCTTACCAGCCTCCCCCTCATCGACAAGATCGCCCGATAGCCGCAACACCCGCCCCCGCAAGATCATTGCCGGCGGCAGGTAGATCACAGCAACGCCAATGCTGAACGCCACGCCATGCAACACAGCCGCGCCGACCAGCAACTCCTTATAGCTCGCCGCCATCACCTTATCGGCCATGAAGGGCATGGGCCAATACATCCACGACAGAACGGACAAGATTGCAAAAATATAGAGCAACGCAGCGTGTCGCAAATAGGTGCGTTGCCGAGCAATGGCATCGACGAGATGTTCTGCCAACTCTGTCTGGGATAGGCCTGCGGGCGGCTGTGCAAGTGTCATGATCAGGCAGGCGATCAAGCATAACAAAGCGACTGCCGTTGCCGCCTTTGAGATCTCGAGCCCAATATTCAGTGTATCCAGAGCGGTGATAGAGCCAACCTTCAGCAGGCTGAAAACGCTCTCAAACAGGCCTTCCCCCATATATACGTACCAATGGTCGACGTGCCCGGAGACCTCAAAGCCAATCACTGAAATGCTCGCGACGAAGACCAAACCCAGCACCAGATTGCGGTCCACTCTCGGCGTATCCCGCAGCAGCGACAAAGCCGAGCTGGCCGCAATCGCCAGGGAAACGACCGTCAGCAATACGAATGCGCTGAGCCAAAAATAGCGCAGTTTCGCCTCGGCAACGGCAACCGCAACGCTGAGGACGGGCTCGACCTCGATAGTGGAAAAAACGATGCCGGTCGGTCGTGCCTGATCGACCACAGCATAAACCAGAAAGTACACGGCAATCGGCAAGATCGCCAACAAGAGCAAGCGCCTGTCAAACGTCGGTCCGCTCATGTCACCGTCTCCATCACACAGCGCAAACCCGATCGCCGAGCCTCTGCATAAACTCCTCACCCTTGGCCAGTTGGTCCAGAGTTAGGAATTCGTTCGGCTTGTGCGCCTGTTCGATATTACCGGGGCCGCAAACCACGGTGGGAATGGAGGCGATTTCCTGGAACAGGCCGGCCTCAGTGCCATAGGCGACCTTGGCGTGATCGTTCCGGCCGGAGAGCTGCCGGGCGAGGTTGACGACCTCATGTTCTGGTGAGATTTCCAGGCCCGGGATTTGGCTGATGGATTCGATGCTAAAGCCCGTCGACGGGTCGATGGCCTGCATCTCCGGCTCCAACTCCTCGCGGATGAATTTGAGGAAGCGCTGGTGGATGTCGTCCGGGTTATCCTGCATGATATGGCGGTATTCGAAGACGAAGCTCGCCTCCTGCGGCACGATATTCAACGCGGTGCCGCCGTGCAAAGTGCCCACGTGCACCGTGGTGTGCGGCAGGTCATAGAGCTCGTCGCGCTCGCCCTCCGCCGCAAACCGCCGGCCCTCACGCCGCAGCCAGGTGACGGCCTCTGCCGCGTACTCGACCGCATTGACGCCGGTTGGCGCCAGCGAGGAATGGCACTCCTTGCCACGCACCCGCGCCAGGAACGACCACTTGCCCTTGTGCGCCACCACCGGCTGAAACTCGGTCGGCTCACCAACGATGCACAGGCCGGGGCGCTGGTCCTGCGCTGCCAGCTTGTGCAGCATGCCACGCACGCCCAGGCAACCGACCTCTTCATCATAGCTGATGGCCAGATGCACCGGCTGCTTCAGCCCGCGCTTCATATATTGCGGCACGGCCCAGAGCGACAGCGCCACAAAGCCCTTCATATCACAGGTGCCACGGCCATAGAGCTTGCCGTCTTTCTCTGTCAGGCAGAACGGATCGGTCGCCCAATCCTGGCCATCCACCGGCACGACATCCACATGGCCGGACAGCACGATTCCGCCCGGCTCATCTGGCCCGGCAGAGACGAACAGATTGGTCTTCAGTCCCGTATCGTCATAGACCCGCCAGCCCTTTAGGCCATGGCTCGCCAGATACTCCTCGACGAAATCGATTAGCGTCAGGTTGGAGTTGCGGCTGGTTGTGTCAAAGCTGATCAGCTTTTCGAGTATCTCACGAGCAGACAGGTCCATCGGAGCCATAGTTCTACAATCCTAACAATTCGGCGGCGGTCCCGCCCAGAATGGCGTCGCGGTCGCTGGCGGACAGGTTGGCGTTCTTCACCACCTTGGCCGGGGTGAAATCGCCGATTGGAAAGGGCCAGTCGGAGCCCAGCATAACACGACCGGCACCGACCCGCTTGCACAGGAATTCCAGCACGTCCGGCTCGAACACCAGGCTATCGAAATAGAGCCGTTCAAAGCCAGCGCGCGGGTCGGCGTATTCTGGGTGGTTCTCGTGGTTGCGCATCAGGCGACCCAGGCAATAGGGCAGCGCCGCGCCGCCGGTCAGCACCACGAACTTCATGCCGTCATACTTGACCAGATGACCGCTGAACAGCAGCCGCGCCACCGCCGTGGTCAAGTCGTTCAAACGAGCCACCGCGTTGACCATATCAAAGTCTAGCACCCGCTTGTCCGTCACGTCAAAGACCGGGTGGATCATGATCACAGCACCACGGTCATGTGCCGCCTGCCAGAACGGATCGAGGTCCGGATCGTCGAGATTGCCGCCAAGGCCCTTCGGCTGGGTGCCGATCATTGCACCGGCGAAACCGTGCTCGTCCATTGCCTCTGCCAGGATCGTCGCGGCCAGCTTGCCATCCTGCAACGGCACCGAGCAGAGCGTCGTCACCTTGCCCGCCTCTTTTGCGGCCGCAGCCAGATGCTTGTTGGTCAGCCGGGCCCAGCGCGCGCCTTCATCTGCCGGCAATTCATAGCCGAACGCGTCGAGCCAGCCACCACAGACCTGATGCTCTAGGCCTTCCTTCGCCATCCAGTCAAAGCGCTGCTCGGTCTCGCGCAGCCGCGGCATGACCGGCCGGGTGAGCGCGCCGCCGGCAAAGCCCAACTGCCACTTGCCCTCGGTGCGCTGCACCTGGACCGACGGAAACTGGCTGGGGCTGTCCGCCAACTCTTCCAGCAAGAGTTCGGGCAGCAGGTGGCCGTGGCAATCGATAATCATGGGGGAAGATGTCTCCTATTAGAATTCTGTACTGGTGCTAGCGGAACAACTTATCCGCGACAAACGGGTTACGCTGGCGCTCAATCGCGAACGTCGAGGCAGCGCCGTGCCCAGGCACAAACGTGATATCATCGCCCAGCGGCCAAAGCTGTGTGCGGATCGAGTGGATCAGCGCGTCATGGTCGCCGCCCGGCAGATCGGTGCGCCCGACGGAGCCCTGAAACAACACATCGCCAACAATCGCCACCTTGAACACTTCGATATTGAAGATCACATGGCCGGGTGAGTGCCCCGGACAATGCTTCACGTCCAGCTTCAGATTGCCGACCATCACCGTATCGCCCTGATCGAGCCAAAGGGTCGGCTGGAATGGCTCCGCGTCGCCAAAACCATACTTGGCTGCCTGATCCGGCAGGCCATCGATCAGGAACTTGTCACCGATATGCGGCCCCTCAATCGGCACGCCCAACCGCTCTGCCAGCGCACCAGCGGCAGCTGCGTGGTCCACATGGCCGTGGGTCAGCAGGATTTTCTCGATAGTCGCGCCACTCTCTTTGATCGCCGCCTCAATCTGCTCCAGGTCGCCGCCGGGATCGACGACCGCGCCCTTCATAGTCTCCTCACACCAAAACACGCTGCAATTCTGCTGAAACGGCGTGACGACGACAATGCGGACTTGCATGGGGGAACTCCTAACACGGGCGCGTACTCAGTCAAAAATCAGGCCACAGTTTCGCACGTTGACGGCAAGCTGCCCAGCGAGCGATTGCCGCGAGTCATTTTAAGCTTGAAATAAGAACATTTATGGAACTTAATATGGATAGGAGGAACAAAATGAGTCATCGCTATCTCTCGCTCTGGCTACCCTATTTCGCGACCGACCGGTTGGGTCGTGTGGCGGAGCCTCTGGCCACGCTAATAGAACAAGCCGGCGTGCCGCGTATCGTGGCGGTAAACCAGGCAGCGGCGGCGCTGGGCATTGCCCCTGGCATGGCCTTAGCCGACGCACGAGCACTGCACCCCACCTTGGAGACCCGCCCGGCCAATCCCTTGCGGGAGATGCGCGGCCTCACCCGTCTGGCTGATTGGTGCGAGCGGTACACGCCGCTGCTCGCGCTGGACGGTGCCGATGGCTTGATGCTGGATATCACCGGCTGCGATCACCTGTTCGGCGGCGAAGTTGCTATGCGGGAGGATGTGCTGCGCCGTCTGGAAGGCTTCGGCTTTATAGCGCAGGCGGCTATCGCAGATACACCGGGCGCGGCCTGGGCTCTGGCTCGCTATGGCCAGGTGGAAGTTGCATCGCCGGGCCGCGAAGCTCTGCAACGCCTGCTAGCGCCCTTGCCGCTGGCGGCTCTACGCCTGTCCGAGGACAAAACCGCAGCGCTAGCGCAGGTAGGGCTGCGCCGCATTGGCGACGTAGCCCGGCTGCCGCGCGCACCTCTGGCCCAGCGCTTTGGCGCCCAGGTGTTGCGCCGGTTGGATCAGGCGCTGGGTCGCACTGCTGAATCCCTCAATGCCCGGCACCCGCCGCTGCCGTTTCACCACCGGCAGGATTACACCGACACCTTGCAGCGGATTGAGGATGTCAGCGCCGCGGCGCAACTCCTGCTCGACCGGCTGTGCCAGCAACTGGTGGAGGCTGGCAATGGCGCCAGGCAGGTCATGCTCACCGGCTATGCCACCGATGGCCAGGTGCATCGTGCCGCCGCCCGCACCAGCACACCGGTCCGCCAGACAGGCCGCTTGCTGCGGCTATTGCAGCCAACGCTGGAGGCTTTTGATCTGGGCTTCGGCATTGAAACCCTGACCCTCAGCGCACCGCAAACCGAAAAGCTGGCACCAACCGCTCGCGATTTCTGGCAGGACGCCGCCGCGCAAACCGACAACGCTGCCGCCTTGATCGACCGTCTGAGCCAACGGCTTGGCCCGACACGGGTGGTGTGGATGGCCCCGGTCGCCAGCCACTTGCCAGAGCGTCGGGTGATGCCGCTGCCAGGGATCAGCCATTCGGCGTCGGAGGTCGCGGCTCTCTGGGCCGATTGGCAACCGCCGCCGGGAGAAGTCTTG